>JAZBPE010000064.1:0-34055 GCA_036353345.1 Erythrobacter sp.
ATGCGGCGCTCTTCGATACGCGGGCGCTGTAGGCGATCAGCGCCAGGATCGAGAGCCATAGCAGCAGCACCTCGATGAAGGCCCAGTCCGGACGCTGGATGCGGAAGAAGATCATCGACCAGGTGATGTTGAGAAAGGCATTGAGCGCGAACAGACCGATAATCGTGTCCGACACTCGGGCATTGGGCGCCGCGCGCCAGGCGGTGACGATCCCGACGGTATTCAGCGCGTAGATAATCGTCCAGCCAATCGGGAAGACCGCATCGGGCGGGTTCCAGTCCGGCTTGACTAGGCTTTGATACCAGGGGCCAAGATCGGTGATCGTTGCGCCCAGGACCGCGACGATCGCAGCCGCGATGGCCGCCGTGATGGCGGGCAGTAACCAGGTCTTGCTCATAGGAGGCGGGGCTTAGCCGCTTGCGGGCCTCAGGCCAAGCAGGTGCGCTGTATCCTTGAGGAAGATCTTTACATGCGCCATCGGCTTGGACCGCACGAGCTTCTTGTTCATGTAGGCCTGCCAGGTGAGCTGCTGCACATCGGGATCGGCGCACATCGACACGAAGCGTTCGCGCCGCTTGTCGCTCGAATACCAGAAATACTGCATCATGCCGAGAACCCAGAACACCTTGCCATGCTCTTTCATGAAGGCGCGGCGGGCGTGCTTGAGGGCCTTGGCTTCTCCGGTCACGAGGAACTGGCTCGCGGCTTCGGCGGTGTAGCGCCCGCCGACCATTGCGTAATAGATACCTTCACCCGAAGCCGGGGCGACGATGCCCGCCGCATCGCCTGCGACGATGACGTCAGCGCCATTGTCCCAGCGCTTGAGCGGTTTGAGCGGGATTGGCGCGCCTTCGCGCCGCACGGTCTCGCAGCGCGTCAAATCGAGTTCGGAGCGCATCTGCGTGATCGCGCCGCGCAGCGAGAAGCCCTTGTTCGCGCTTCCCACTCCGATGCTCGCCGTGTCCCCATGCGGGAAAACCCAGGCGTAGAAATCAGGGGAAAGCCGACCCTGATAGAAGACGTCGCAGCGGTCGGGGTCGTAATTCTCGCCCGTCGTTTCGGGCGCGCGAATGATCTCGTGATAGGCGAAGACGCACTTCATCCGCTCAGCGCCGGGCAGGCATTGCTTGGCCACCGCCGAACGCGCTCCGTCCGCGCCGACCACGCAGCGGGTGCGCACACGCTCGATCGGGCCGCCACGCTCGCGCCGGAAGGCAACGAGCGGGTGGGCTTCGTCATCACGCTCGATCGATTCGAAGGTTGCGATCAGGCGCTGGGCGCCCGCACTCTTGGCCCGTTCGCGCAGCCATTCATCGAAATGCTCGCGTTCGACCATGCCGACAAAGCCGATCTCGCCCACGGGCATGTCGACCGCGCGATCCGAAGGCGCAATCATGCGCGCTGAACGGGCGCGCGCGACCAGCAGGCTGCGCGGTATGTCGAAATCTTCGAGCAGGCGGGGCGGCACGGCGCCGCCGCACGGCTTAATCCGCCCGCCGCGTTCCATCAGCAGCACGCTGTGTCCGGCCTGGGCGAGTTCATGCGCGGCGGTTGCGCCAGCGGGGCCTCCACCAACAACAACAGCATCGTAGAGTGTCTCGGTCATGCGAAGGCCTCCTCGTCCTTTAGTCTTGTCTCACGTGTGGGCGCGAGGTCCCGTGCGGTCGCGCGAATGGCAAGCCATGCAGCCACCAAGAACAATGCCGCCTCGATCGCGAAAACCAGTTGAAACGCGTGCGGATCGCTTCCGATCAGGCGCCGGGCCACGTCGAGCCCTCCGCCCCCCAGCATACCGCCAAGGCCAAAGGCGATGGCCTGCGCTGCGCCCCATACACCCATGCGCACGCCTTCGCGCGTCTTCGCTCCTGCGCCCGCTAGCCCCATCATGGCGCCGATCGCCGCAACCGCGAACAGGCCGTTGCAGAAGCCTAGCACGAAGACATTTGCTTCAAGCGGCCAGCCGGGTCCGACCAGCGCGGCAAGGGCAAGCAGGGCGAGCGCGAAGGCCGAGCCCAGGCACCCGAAAGTAATCCATTGGCGCAATTCGAACGGCAGGCGCCCGGCAAAGGCGCTGCCGCCCAGTCCGGCAACGATCATCCCGGCGAGCACTCCGCCCGATTGCATCCCGCCAAGCTGTGTCGATTGCCCCGGCGTCATGCCGAAGATCAGTCCGGCGAAAGGCTCCAGGATCAGGTCCTGCATGTTGAACGCCATCATCGAGACGAAGATGAACAGCGTGAAGCGGCGCGCGGCTTTCTCGTGCCAGATCTCGCGCAGCGCTTCCTTGAATGGAGGGGGCGGATCGGCCTTGGCGGTGGCGGCGAAAGCGGCGCGGCTGCGCGGCTCGATACCCAGAACGGCAAGGCAGGTGAGCGCGACGCAGATGCCAAGCAAGCCGGACGCCACCGCCAGCAGGCGTTCGGGCGAAAACGGATCGAGCAATTGGCCAACCGTGATTGCGGAGACGACGATCCCCGCCACCATCATGATCCAGGTTACCGCCGCTGCCGCCGCCCGGCGTTCAGGCGCGACGCCCGATGCAAGCAGTGCCAGCGCCGATGTGCCGCTCGCACCCACACCAACGCCAATCAGCGTGTAGCCGAGCGCCGCGATGCCAAAGGCGGTCCAGAAATCGCTGCTCATCATCAGCGTCGCGTGGACTGCCATCATCGCGCCGAGCGCCAGGGTAATGATACCACCGACGATCCACAAAGCGCGGCTGCCGCCCTTATCCGAACCGTGACCCCATAGCGGCCGACCAAGCTGCACCGCATAGTGCCACCCGACCAGCGCGGCGGGGATTGCGCCCGCGAGCGCATATTCGACCACCATCAGTCGGTTGAGGACCGTGGTAATGAGCATGACCATCGCCCCGATCGAGGCCTGTACCAGACCGATGCGGACAATCGCGATCCACGACAGGCCCAAAGCGGGCGAGATCGACGCCGATCGGCTCACAGATAGCCTCCCAGCCCCAGCGCGGCAGCCATCATGCCAAGCACGTAAAGCGTCACGCCCACGCCATTATACCAAGGCGCGCGCGCCGCCGGATCGCGGAGCAGCCGCGGCATGGCAAGGACCTGCGCAACAAGAACCAGCGCGACGAGCGCCGCCGACAGGGCCAGCCCCCACCAGGCGAGCAGCGCGATGACCACGATCTGCGCGCCCGCCATCGTCAGGCACGCGAGCCGCGCAGCACGGTTCACGCCGAGGACAACCGGAAGCGAGCGCAGACCCGTCGCGCGGTCGCCTTGCACGGCCTTGAAATCATTGAGCGTCATGATGCCATGCGCGCCAATGCTGTAGAGCGTCAGTATGATCAGCACCTCGACCCGAGGCATCGCGCCCAGCATCACAGCGGCCCCGGTAAACCAGGCGAGGCCTTCGTAGGTAAAGCCCACCACGGCCGGGCCGGTCCAACCACTCGTCTTGAAGCGGAAAGGTGGCGCGCTGTAGGCCCATGCAAGAGCAAGGCCGACAAGCGCGGCGACGAACACCAGCGGGCCAAGCACCCAGCCAAGCACGGCGGCAAGCGCGCTCACGATACAGGCGATGACAAGACCCAAACGCCCCGCAATGCGCCCCGAGGGGATCGGGCGATCGGGTTCGTTTATTGCATCGACTTCACGGTCGAACCAGTCGTTGGCCGCCTGGCTCGCCCCGCAAACCATCGGACCGGCGAGCAGAATGCCGCCCGCAACGAGAAGCCAACGCCCATCGAGCGCCGCGCCGGACGAAACAGCGCCGCATGCAAAGGCCCACATCGGCGGAAACCATGTAACCGGCTTCAACAGCTCCAGAACGTCTCGCACCGCCGGAGTGGCGGCTGAACGAGTCGGACGAGCATAATGTTCCATAAGGGAGAGAGTATGGATGACACGCCCATGCGTCAAACAAAATTGACACTAGGGCGCATAGCCTAACCCATATCATCTGTGGATTATAGCTGGAACGGGTGGTCGCGATTGCCGCTGGGGTCGGATCAGAGATCGCAATTCGCGGACATACGCGGCCCGTCTCAGGCACATCCCATGCAGGTTGGATGCACATTACGCTCAGAACAGGTCACATTTTGCACAGCCCCGGAAAGCCCGCGCCGCGCCCCGCGTTGTCCCGCGTCCTAGTCGTTCTCGGTCGGCAGATTGCCCAGCCCGTGACGGTGAAGTTTGGAATAGAGGCTTTGGCGCGACAGGCCGAGGATTTCGGCGGCCGACGCCCTGTTGTCCGATGTGTAATTAAGTGCCGCTTCGATGCATAGCCGCTCAATAAGATCGGTGGTTTCGCGCACGATATCCTTCAACGACATACGCCCGACAAGATCAGTCAATTGTTCGACCGAGCGCGGCAGGCCCTGCGATCCGGGCGGCAGGTCTCGCAGCCTGCGCCCGATCGGACGGATCACGAAGGCATAAAGCGGCGTCTCGCCTTCACTGCGAACTGCCGACAATTCGATCGGCTCGCCTGTGCCATTATCACTAAGGCGCAGTACCGTGCTGACATTGCGGGCCGCACCATGCTGGTCAATCTGCCCTTCGATCAGCTCGAGATCGATGCCGGGACGCCCGACCCAGCCGGCCAGGTTCTGCCCGCGCAGCTGCTCGATGCTCGCAACGCCGACCAGTTCGGCGAAAGCCGCATTGGCGGTAACGATGTCCATCTCGGCATCCGCGACGACGAAAGCATCGGGCATCGCTTCCACGAGATCGACCACAGGGGACGCGCCTGCTTCACCGTCATTGTCTTGATCCAGCAAGCGCAGGAGCAGATAGGGCTCGCGGTCCTGCATGAAACCGGTGAGCGATGCAGTAACGGTGCGGTTTCCCCTGGACAGCGTCAGTTCGCTCGGCGCGATTTTCCCCGAAGCGAGCGCTGCGCCGACCAGCGTCTGGAACCGGTCACGCGAGTCCTTGGACAGGAGCGTGGGCATTTTCTTGCCGAGAAGGCTGGGACTGCGCACTCCGAGCAGCGCATGAGCCGCCGGGTTCGCCTCGCGGATGCGCAAGCCCGACGCTTCGAGCACCAGTACGGATTCGGACGAAAGATCGAACAGCATGCGGTAGCGCGCTTCGAGTTGGCGCATTCGGCGATAGTCGCGTTCAAGCGATTGCTGCACCTGCAACAGGCGCTGCTGCATCTTGCCCGCTTCGCGCAGGTCGCGCCCGAATGCGATCCGGTGCTCGCCGCCATTGATCCGCAGGACCACATAGCGGATCGGCACATCGCCTTCACGCGTGGGGTGATTGACCTGCCGCCAGTGCTGCACCTCGCCGCGGCGCGCGGCGGCGAGCATTTCCATCACCTTGCCGCGGCTATCCTCGCTGACAGTGTCGATCCAGTTGACGCCTTCCCAGTCATCGAAATTGGGAAAATCCTTGGGATCGTAGGCGGTGTCGAGGATCGTGCCGCTATCGTCAAGCACCAGCGTGATGTCCCCCGCCACCATGGCGAGCTTCATCGCGCTTTCAGCGTCAAGCGTGTCAAACAGCTCGGAAGCCTTGCCGAAGGAATCCTTGCCTTCGATCGAGTGTTTGCGGGTGAGCATTGCGCACATATCTGACTACAAAAGCATATGCGCACGCATCGGTGCGGACTGGACCAAAGCTCGCGCTACATCGAGTGCGGCACGAGCATCGGCGCCGGTCCCATCGGCTCCTGTTTCGGCTACAATTTCAGGGTTCTGGTTGATCATGTGACCACCGATCAGAATGTGCATGTGCGGATTGGCCGACACCTTGCGCATGGCCGTCACCAAATTCGTGACGGAGCCGCTAGGGCAGCTGCGCGTGAGCGTCAATCCGACGATATCGAACGGCTCGCGCGATATGAGGTCTAGCAATTCGGTGCGTTGCGGCCGCGCCAGGGCGGCGGTGCGCCAACCGGCATGAGCGAACACTTCCTCGACCATCGCGGTGCCGAACGCATGCTGGTCACCCGGCATGGAGGCGAACAATGCGCGCCCGGTCGTATCATCACCACCGGGGCGGATCACCGGGCTACGCTCGCAAACTGAACGCATACCTTCTTCCAGCCGCCACAGTGCCATCGTGACTTCGATAAAATCGGCTTCGTCGTTTTCCCAAAGCTCGCCAAGATGGCGCGCGGCAGGTGCGAGCAGATCGATCAGCACAGCTTCGATGCTTGCGCCCTTGTCGAGGAACCCTTCGATCTCGCGCACTATATCAGCCGCTTCGTAATGGCGCGGAAGATCTGCAAACCGTTCGACTTCGGATTGGGTTATAACAAACCCTTCGCTCCGGTCTGCGAGCTTGGCCGCGTGCGCCATCATGAGGCGCGGAATGATCTCACCTTCAATGATCGTGTTGATCGATTCGCCGCTTTGGTCCCCGCCATTCCCGCCATCGTAAGAGGCATCAGCGGTCTGTCCGGTCTTTCTGCGTTTGAGAGGGTTGGCAATAACCTTGCGCAGAGCCGCAGATCCCGCCTCGATCACACCTGAGCCCACCGATGACTTCATGCGACGACCTTCCCGTCTTCCGGCTGTTAGTCTCCGGAAATGGCGCGCATCCGCGTCGAGGCTGCGCGAGGTCGAAAACTGTCCGACTCCTGAACCGCCAGCAGTCCTACCACTAATAAAGGCTTTTGCGAAAATCAACCGGATCGACGGCAATCGCGATTTTTGTCCAATGTTTTTTACGTCCAGTCTGCTTGACACTTTCCCCATACAGGGGGTAAACCGACCTGCAGTTAGGAGAGGCAAAACAGCTCATAATGGCACGGCAACACCCAGCTTCCCCCGCCCTGCAGGCGCAGCGCACCGTGCATACCAATGGACGCGGAACCAAGATGCGGGCGCTCTACACACGGGAGGAGCGCCAACGCCGGGACGAGTCGGTCTGGACGCTGGTTCAGGGAATACTGGCCCCGCTCCAGTTCCTCGTTTTCCTCGCGAGCCTCATGCTTGTGATCCGTACGCTCGCGACCGGCGAGGGTGTCTTTGCCGCCGACGTCTCGATCGTGGTGAAGACGCTGGTGCTATACACCATCATGATCACCGGTTCGATCTGGGAGAAGGTCGTGTTCGGTCGCTGGCTGTTCGCACCATCCTTTTTCTGGGAAGATCTCTTCTCGATGCTCGTGCTGGCGCTGCACACGCTCTATCTGGTAATGCTCCTGGGCGGCGTGGGGTCTTTGGATGAGCGGTTGTTCGTCGCGCTCGCGGCGTATGCGGCCTACATTATCAATGCCGGGCAGTTCTTGTGGAAGCTGCGGATGGCCCGGCTTGAAGCACCCGCCGGAACGCGGGTGGCACCCGCATGAGCGCCGTGGAAGCCCTCGCCGTTTGCGCACCGCCTGCAACTACGCCCCAAATTACAAATGGTGCACCGCGCGCCGTGCTGCGCGAACGCGGCCAGCGCGAAGTTTTCTGCGGGCTCACCGGCATCGTCTGGCTCCATCGCAAGATGCCCGATGCGTTCTTCCTCGTTGTCGGGTCGCGTACCTGCGCACACCTGCTCCAATCCGCTGCGGGCGTCATGATCTTTGCCGAACCGCGCTTCGCCACCGCGATCATGGAAGAGCGCGATCTGGCCGGCATGGTCGATTGCCAGGACGAGCTTGACCGTGTGGTCGACCAGCTTCTTGCTCGCCGTCCCGATATCAAGGCGCTGTTTCTCGTTGGCTCATGCCCGTCCGAAGTCATCAAGCTCGATCTCGCCAAGGCGGCCGAGCGGCTTGGCGCGCGGCATATGCCGAACGTACGCGTGCTCAACTATTCGGGCAGCGGGATCGAGACGACCTTTACGCAAGGCGAAGACGCCTGCCTCGCCGCGTTGGTGCCGGAAATGCCCGACGAAGCGCCTGGCGCACCGCAACAGCTTCTGATCGTCGGGGCATTGCCCGACATCGTCGAAGACCAGTTCCTGCGCCTGTTTGCCGAGCTCGGTATCGAACATGTCGTCTGTCTACCCGCCCGCAGCGCGCGCGATCTGCCCGCGATCGGCCCGAACACGCACATGCTGCTCGCCCAGCCTTTCCTTGCGGATACCGCAATGGCATTGGAAGGGCGCGGTGCGAAGCGGATCGAGACGCTGTTCCCCTTCGGCGCAGAGGGTACAAGCGAGTGGCTCCATGCCGCAGCCCGCGCATTCGGCATCGACGAAATGCATGTAAACCGGGTTATTGCGCCCGGCCGTGAGCGGGCCAAGCGCGCGATTGCCCATGCGCGCGGCACGCTCGAAGGCAAGCGCATCAGCTTCCTGCCCGACTCGCAGCTCGAAGTGCCGCTGGCGCGGTTCCTCGCCAGCGAGCTTGGCATGATCCCGGTCGAGGTCGGCACGCCCTATCTTCACCGCGCACACCTTTCGCGCGAGCTGGAAGAACTGCCCGAAGCAACACGCTTGTCCGAAGGCCAACATGTCGAACGCCAGCTTGACCGCGTGCGCGCCGACCGGCCCGATCTGACCGTATGCGGCCTCGGCCTTGCCAACCCGCTCGAAGCGGAAGGCTTCGCGACAAAATGGGCCATCGAACTCGTTTTCTCGCCGATCCACGGCTTTGATCAGGCGGGCGATCTCGCCGATCTTTTCGCGCGGCCGCTACGCCGGCGTGACAGGCTGGAGGTTTAGGCCATGCAGCTTTCCGTCTGGACCTATGAAGGCCCGCCCCATGTCGGCGCAATGCGCGTTGCTACCGCAATGGAAGGGCTGCACTACGTCCTCCACGCACCGCAGGGCGATACTTATGCGGACCTGCTGTTCACGATGATCGAGCGGCGCGGGAAGCGCCCGCCCGTCACCTACACCACCTTCGAAGCCCGCGATCTCGGCAAGGATACGGCCGAACTGTTCCAGAACGCGGCACGCGAAGCAGCGGCGCGCTTCCAGCCAGAAGCAATGATCGTAGGCGCATCGTGTACCGCCGAACTGATCCAGGACGATCCGGGCGGTCTGATCGAAGCGATGGACCTGCCTTGCCCTGCCATTGCGCTCGAACTGCCAAGTTATCAGCGCAAGGAAAACTGGGGCGCAGCGGAAACCTTCTACCAGGTCGTGCGCAATCTTGCGGACAAGACACTCGAACGGCCCCTGCGCGAAGGCCGCGCGCCCCGCGCCAACATCCTCGGACCGTGCGCACTGGGCTTTCGGCACCGCGACGATGTGGTGGAGGTGCGCCGCATCCTAGATGCGCTGGGCGTCGAGGTGAACCTGGTTGCCCCGCTTACTGCGCGCCCATCGGACATTGCGCGGATCGGCGCGGCCGATTTCAACATCGTTCTTTACCCCGAAATTGCAGATGAGGCTGCACGCTGGCTCGAACGCACGTTCGGCCAGAAAACCGTGCGGACCGTCCCTATCGGTGTGAACGCCACCAAGGCATTCATCACTGACGTCGCCGAGTTGGCAGGTGCAGATCCCACTCCTGCCCTCGGCGACATTTATTCCCGGCTTCCCTGGTGGAGCCGCAGCGTCGATTCGACCTATCTCACGGGCAAGCGCGTCTTCATCTTTGGCGATGCCACCCACGCTGTTGCCGCTGCGCGGATCGCGCGTGACGAGCTCGGCTTCGAGGTCTGCGGACTGGGCTGCTACAATCGCGAATTCGCCCGCGACGTGCGGGCAGCGGCTGCCGAATACGGGCTTGAGCCGCTCATCACCGACGACCATCTGGCAGTCGAGGATGCGATCGCGGCCGCCGCACCCGAACTGGTGCTCGGCACGCAGATGGAGCGCCATATTGCCAAGCGGCTCGGCATTGCCTGCGCGGTGATTTCAGCTCCGTTTCACGTCCAGGACCACCCCGCGCGCCACTCGCCCCAGATGGGTTTCGAAGGCGCGAACGTGATCTTCGATACCTGGGTGCATCCGCTGGTGATGGGGCTGGAGGAGCACCTGCTCACCATGTTCCGCGAAGACTTCGAATTCTCCGACGAGGCAGGCCCCTCGCACCACGCGGCGCATGCTCCGGTGCGACGCGGTGAAGGAACGCCGGCGCTCGAAGCTGCGGCCCCCTGCGATCCGCTCGCGCCGGCGCGCGAAATGTCTCTACAAGCGCAGCAGGTGTGGAGCGTCGAGGCGGAGCGCGAACTCAAGAAGATCCCGTTTTTCGTGCGTGGCAAGGCCAAGCGCAACACCGAGAATTACGCCGCCGATCAGGGTCTTAGCCGGATCGATCTTGAAACCCTTTACGACGCGAAGGCGCATTATGCACGGTAAGGTCACAGCCTCGCCCACGACGGACATCGCACCGGTTCGCGTCGCGATCATCACGCTCGACAACCATCTAAAGGGTGCCGTGGACCGTGCTGGTGAGGTGCTGGAGCGCGACAACATAGCGCTCACCCTCCATGCTGCCGCCGACTGGGACCGCGAAGACGACGCTCTGGCACGCGCCGAAGACGCGATTGCCCAAGCTGACATCGTCATTGCGAGCATGCTCTTCCTCGATGACCATGTCCGCGCGATCATGCCCGCGCTCGAAGCGCGGCGCGAGGATTGCGACGCGATGATCTGCCTGATGTCGGCGGGCGAGGTGGTGAAGCTCACTCGCATGGGCGGCTACCGCATGGATGCGCCCGCCAAGGGTCCGCTGGCGCTTCTGAAGAAGCTGCGCGGCTCGAAAAAGCAGGGCGCGAGCTCGGGTGCAGGCCAGATGAAGATGCTGCGGCGTCTGCCTAAGATCCTGAAATTCATTCCCGGCACCGCGCAGGACGTGCGCGCTTATTTCCTCACGCTGCAATACTGGCTGTCGGGCTCGGACGAGAATGTCGTGGCGATGGCCCGCGCACTGATCGATCGCTACGCCGCGGGCGAGCGCGAGGGTCGGCGCGGCGGCACCGAAGCGGAAGCACCGCGAGAATATCCCGAGATGGGCGTCTATCACCCGCGTTCGCGTCAACGCATCGGCGAGACCTTGCGCACCCTTCCGCGCAACAGCTCGGCGAACGGTCACGGCGCGAACGGCACGGTCGGGCTGATCCTGCTCCGCTCCTATCTGCTCGGCCATGATACCGGCCATTATGATGGCGCGATCGCGGCGTTCGAGGCAGCGGGCCTTCAAGTGGTGCCAGTCTTTGCAAGCGGCCTTGATGCGCGCCCGGCGATGGACAAGTTCTTCGTCGAACGCGAACAGCCAACCGTCGATGCGATCGTCAATCTTACCGGTTTTTCGCTAGTCGGCGGACCTGCATACAACGATGCCGAAGCTGCCAGGCAAGCGCTGGGCGACCTCGACGTACCCTATATCGCCGCGCATGCGATCGAGTTCCAGGGCATCGAGGAATGGCGGGCGCGCGATCAGGGTTTGCTTGCGCTCGAAGCAACCATGATGGTCGCGCTGCCCGAGCTCGACGGCGCCATAGCTCCGAGCGTGTTCGGCGGGCGTTCGAAAGATGCGGGCGACATCTGCCAGGGTTGCGACCGGCACTGCGAACGGCCCGCGCACCTCAAGCTTCAGGCAATGCTGCCCTGCCCCGAGCGCGCCGAAGCGCTGGCGGCACGAGTGACCAAGCTGATCGCCCTGCGCCGCAGCGAGCGCGCCCAGCGCAAGCTTGCGATCGTCCTGTTCAATTTCCCTCCGGGCGCCGGTGCGACCGGAAGCGCGGCCTTCCTCGCGGTCTACGAATCGCTTTTTGCAACGCTGCAGCGGTTGGCGAGCGAGGGCTACGATGTGGAAGTGCCCGAAAGCATCGACGCGCTGCGCGATACGATCCTTCACGGCAATGCGAGCGACTTCGGAGCGGACGCGAATGTTGCGCACCGCGTGCCCGCAGATGAACACGTGCGGCGCGAGACGCACCTCGCTGAAATCGAAGCACAATGGGGCCCCGCGCCCGGCAAGCTCCAGTCGTCCGGCGGGCATATCCACGTGCTCGGCGCGCATTTCGGCAATGTCTTCGTGGGCATCCAGCCCGCTTTCGGGATCGAGGGCGATCCGATGCGGCTGCTGTTCGATGGCAATTTCGCGCCAACTCATGCCTTCAGCGCGTTCTACCGCTATATCCGCGAGGATTTCAGCGCGCATTCGCTGCTCCATTTCGGTACGCATGGCGCTCTTGAATTCATGCCGGGCAAGCAGACCGGAATGACCGGAGATTGCTGGCCCGAGCGCCTCATCGGCGATGTTCCGCACTTCTACCTCTATGCCGCCAACAACCCGTCCGAAGGCATGCTGGCCAAGCGCCGCACCGGGGCAACGCTGGTGAGCTATCTCACGCCAGCGCTAGCGCGAGCGGGTCTCTACAAGGACCTGGTCGAGCTTAAGGCGAGCGTCGAGCGCTGGCGCGCGCTGACCGACGAAAGGGACACAGACGAACGCGCTGACCTTGAATTGCTGATCGCCGACCAGTGCGAAGCGCTCGACATCGAAGGTGGCGAGATCGGAGCGCTTTCGGCGCGGCTTTACGAACTCGAACGCGCGCTTATCCCGCATGGCCTGCACGTATTGGGCGAGACGCCGAGCGGCGCGGCGCGTGAAGATCTGCTCGATGCGATGGAGGAGGCGGCCTGTTCCAAAACCTTCGATCGCGAGGACAGCGCTGCCCGGCTCGATGCCTGCGACGAACTGGGCTCGCTGGTCCATGCGCTTGATGGTGGCTACGTCCAGCCTGCGCCGGGCGGCGATGTCCTTGCCAACCCTGACGTGCTGCCAACGGGCCGCAACATTCACGGCTTCGATCCGTTTGCCATTCCCAGCGCTTTCGCTTGCAAGCAAGGTGCTGAGCAGGCCGAACGGCTGCTCGCGCGCCATGTTGACGGCGGCGCGGAATTCCCCGCAAGCATCGCCATGGTGCTATGGGGCACCGACAACATGAAATCCCACGGCGTCCAGATCGCGCAGGCGATGACGCTGCTAGGCGCCCGCCCCCGGCGCGACAGTTACGGCCGGCTGTGCGGCGCTGAGCTTATTCCCCTTGAAGAACTGGGGCGCCCGCGGATCGATGTTGTCATGACACTTTCGGGCATTTTTCGCGATCTTCTGCCCATGCAAACCCGGATGCTGGCCGAAGCGGCCTTTCTTGCCGCCACTGCCGATGAACCGGAACGCGCCAACTTCGTGCGGGCTCACAGCCTCGCCCATGCCGAGGCGCATGGCATCGACATCGAAACCGCGGCCTTACGCGTCTTCTCCAATGCGGAAGGAGCCTATGGCGCCAACGTCAACCAGATGATCGAAGGCGGGGCCTGGGCCGATCCCGATGAGCTCGCCAACGCTTTCGAGACGCGCAAGGGCTTTGCGTACGGCATCAAGGGCAAGCCGGTGCAGCGGCGCGAACTGCTGACAAGCGCGCTCAAGGACGTCGAATTTACCTATCAGAACCTTGAAAGCGTCGAGACCGGGATCACCGATCTCGATCAATATGTGGACGGGCTTGGCGGGGTGAGCCGTTCGATTGCCCGGGCCAAGGGTGCAGAAGCGCCGGTCTATATCCTCGATGCAACGCGCGGCGAGACGAAAGTCCGCACGCTCGAAGAGCAGATCGACCTGGAAACCCGCACCCGCACGCTGAACCCCAAATGGTTCGAAGGCATGCTCGATCATGGCTTTGAAGGGGTTCGCAATATCGAGATGCACGTGACCAATACGCTTGGCTGGTCCGCCACTACCGGCACGGTCAAGCCGTGGGTTTACCAGAAAATCTCCGAAACCTTCGTCCTCGACGAAGAAATGCGCGGCCGCCTTGCCGCACTCAATCCGAAGGCTTCGGCGCGCGTCGCCGGACGCCTGCTCGAAGCGTGCGACCGCCATTTGTGGGAGCCTGACGAGGCTACATTGGCAGCTTTGCGTGAAGCCAATGACGAACTCGAAGACCGCCTCGAAGGCGTCTTCGCCGCTGAATGAATGTTGAGGGATCGACGATTATGAACCTGCATGCTCCACTTACCCGCTCTAGCCCGCCTGATGGCGAAGGCTCAGTCCAGGTCCAGCTCGATCCGAGCGATGCGATCAAGGGCGCGAAGGTCTTCGCGGTCTACGGCAAGGGCGGGATCGGCAAATCGACGACTTCGTCCAACCTCTCGGCCGCCTTTTCGAAACTCGGCCACCGGGTGCTCCAGATCGGCTGCGATCCCAAGCATGACAGCACCTTTACCCTCACGAAAAAGCTGATGCCGACCGTTATCGATGTGCTCGAGACGGTCGAATTCCATGCCGAGGAACTGCGGCCCGAAGACTACATGTTCGAAGGCTATAACGGCGTCATGTGCGTCGAAGCCGGCGGCCCACCGGCGGGCACGGGCTGCGGCGGCTATGTTGTCGGGCAGACAGTCAAGTTGCTGAAACAGCACCACCTTCTCGAAGATACCGACGTCGTTATCTTCGATGTGCTCGGCGATGTCGTGTGCGGCGGCTTTGCCGCCCCGCTCCAGCATGCCGAGCGCGCGCTGGTGGTCGCCGCCAATGATTTCGACAGCATCTTCGCGATGAACCGGATCGTTGCCGCAATCGCTGCGAAATCGAAGAATTACGAGGTTCGCCTCGCCGGGGTGATCGCCAATCGCAGCCGCGAAACCGACGAGATCGATCGCTTCTGCGCGCAGATCGGAATGGAACGCCTTGCCCATTTCCGCGACGTCGACGCAATCCGCCGCTCGCGCCTCAAGAAGTGCACCCTGTTCGAGATGGACGACGCGCCGGACGTGCAAGAAGCACAGGACGAATATCTCCGACTTGCAGCCATGCTCTGGGCCGGTGTCGAGCCTTCGACTGCGGCGCCGATGAAAGACCGCGACATCTTCGATTTTCTGGGGTTCGAATAATGGCGACGCACGCACCTGAAAGCCCCTACACCGCTCGTCGCGAGGCGTTGGCCAACTATTTTGACAGCACCGCTCGTCAGGCCTGGATCGACCTTACCTCGGACGCGAAAGTCAGCGGTATCCGCGCCACGGTGCGGGCCGGTCGCGATGCGATGCGCAATGAGCTCATGAGCTGGCTGCCGCGCGATCTCAGGCGCACGCGGGTGCTTGATGCCGGGTGCGGGACGGGCGCACTGGCCATCGCAGCGGCCTATCGCGGCGCCGAAGTCGTCGGCGTGGACGTTGCCGGATCACTGGTCGAGGTCGCGGCTGAGCGGACGCCAGGCTTCATCGGCCACGGGCGGATCGATTGGCGCAGTGGCGACATGCTCGATCCCTCGCTCGGCACGTTCGACCACATCGTCGCGATGGATTCGCTGATCCATTATGCGCCGGACGATCTGGTGGATGCGGTAAGCGAACTCACCCGCCGGACCAAGCGTTCGGTGCTCTTCACCTTCGCGCCGCATACACGGCTGCTGGGCGCGATGCACCGCATTGGCAAGGCGTTTCCAAAAAGTGACCGTTCACCCGCCATCGTGCCCGTTGCCGAGGAGGAGCTGCTCACGCCCCTTGGCCAGATCGAGGGCTGGCAGGTCCGCCGGACGAAGCGCATTTCAAGCGGCTTCTACAAAAGCCACGCGGTCGAACTGGTGCGCATCGGATGATCGAACGGCGCCGCCCCTTAAGCGCGACCGCGCAGGCGTTTCTGCCCTTCGCCGACGCGGCGAGCGCGCAGCTGCCGCTCGGCCGCCTGATGCGGCTCGCGCTGTTTCAGGTGAGCGTGGGGATGGCGATGGTGCTCTTGTCGGGCACGCTCAACCGGGTGCTGGTGGTTGAGCTGGGGACGCCGACCTGGCTGATAGCGCTGTTGATCGCGGCGCCGCTGCTCGTCGCGCCGTTCCGCGCGTTGATCGGGCACAAGTCCGACACGCATCTTTCCGCACTTGGCTGGCGGCGCGTCCCTTATATCTGGTTTGGCACGCTGATGCAGTTCGGCGGCCTTGCCATCATGCCGTTTGCGCTGCTGCTTTTGAGCCGGCCGGACGTCTTCACGCTTGGCCTTGTCGCCTCGACTGCTGCGTTCCTGATGACTGGCACGGGGTTCCACGTGACACAGACCGCAGGCCTCGCGCTTGCCACCGATCTTGCGCCCGAAGAAAAGCGCCCGCGCGCGGTTGCCCTCCTCTATGTGATGTTGCTCGTAGGCATGATGCTCTCCGCCTTCGTCATCGGCGGACTGCTGATCGAGTTCAGCCCGACCCGCCTCGTTCAGGTCATTCAAGGCGCTGCGGTGCTGACCATGGTGCTGAACCTCGTTGCTCTGTGGAAGCAGGAGCCGCGCGCCCCGCGACCTGCCGTCGACACGCCGAGTGAAGCCCGTCCGGACTTCGGCGAATTATGGCGCGCCTTTGTGAATGATGGCCGCAATGCCAGACTGCTGGTTGCGATCGGGATCGGCGCGGCGGGCTTCGCGATGCAGGACGCGTTGCTCGAACCTTATGGCGGTGAAGTGCTTGGCCTTTCGGTTGGTGCTACCACCACGCTGACGGGGATGTGGGCTTTTGGCGCGCTGCTCGGCTTCTTCGCTTCCGAACGCGTCCTTTCGCGCGGCGGAGACCCGGTGCGAATTGCTGGCGGCGGACTGCTTATCGGCGTGATGGCTTTTCTGCTCATCCTCTTTGCAGCGCCGTTCGGTTCAGCGCCGATGCTTTATCTTGGCGCGCTCTTTATCGGTCTGGGTCTGGGGCTCTTTTCAGTCGGCACCTTGATTGAGGCCATGGACATCGCCGAAAAACGAACCGCAGGACTAGCGGTGGGCGTATGGGGAGCCGTGCAGGCGACGTGTGCTGGCGGGGCGATCGCCCTTGGCGGAGGGCTACGCGATGGCATTGCAGCCCTTGCCATCCACTTCGATCCCACCGCCGCTATCGCGACCCGCGCGACCGGCTACGTTTCAGTCTATCTTATCGAGATCATGCTGCTGCTCGCCGGCCTGGTCGCAATCGGACCGCTGGTGCGCCGGGCCCGGCCCGAAGACGCCCCCGCGCCCGAGCGCTTCGGCCTCAGGGAGTTTCCGACATGACCGCCGAACATATCAGCAAACTCACTATTTGGCGCCTCTTCATTCGCCCGGCAGCGCGCCCTGCCTCCGCTGCAACACAAAGGACCTTGCCATGAACAACACCTATATAGCCGGCGTGTTCGACGTCGCGGAACTGTCGTTCATCTTGTTCTTCATATTCTTCCTCGGCCTTGTCTTCTATCTCAATCGCGAGAGCCGACGCGAAGGCTATCCCGTGGAGCATGAGCAGACCGGCGCTGTCATGCCCGGCCAGCCGCTGTTCGATGGAACGAAAAAGATCTTCAAGCTGCCCTTCGATCGCGGGGTTTACATCCCCGAAGACGTGCCGCGCGATCCCGTGAATATTCCGGCAGTGCAGGCGTTCAATGCACCCGGCGCACCCTGGGTGCCGACCGGCGATCCGATGGCCGACGGCTTGGGCCCGGCAGCGTGGGCCCCTCGCGCGGACTATCCGGACGTTACCTTCCAGGGGCATCCCCGTATCGTCCCGATTGGCGACAGCCACGATCTCGTGATCGCGCCAAACGACAAGACGCCGGTTGGGCTTCCGGTCTATGGTGCGGACAAGAAGCTGGCAGGCAAGGTCAGCGATGTCTGGGTCGATCAGTCCGAGCATATCATCCGTTATCTCGAAGTTGAGACGCTGTCGGGCCGTAAGATTCTCGCCCCGATGTTCGTTGCTGCGGTGCAAGGCAAGAGCATGCTCGGCGGGCTGATCCCGATCGTCGACGACCAGACGCCTCTGATCGATATTACCGCGATCCGGTCAGATCAGTTCGATGCGGTGCCACCGATCGCGACGCCGGGACAAATTACCCGGCGCGAGGAAGACCAGATCATGGGCTTCTTTGGCGGCGGCTACATGTATGCGACACCGGAAAGGTCGGAACCATGGATCTGAGCACTACAACCCCCACCGGCCGTCATCTGGCTCCAAAAGCCATTGCCGATCCCGCGCTCAAGGAGATCGACGGCCCGACCGCCAATGGTGATCCGATGGCGACGCCCGAAGAAGGTGAGCGTGTCATATGGACCGGGCGTCCGGATACCGCCGTACTGGCGCGCACCGCGTTCCACACCCGCAAGGTTGCGATCTATTTTGCGGGGCTCATCATCATCGCGATGCTGCTGGGTGACATGCGGGCGGCCATTGCCTGCGCCTTGCTGGCGGTCGCCGCGCATGCGATCCTCAGCATCCTCGCCTGGCGCAGCGCTCGCTCGACGCTCTATATTCTTACCGAGACGCGGCTGATGATGCGGATCGGTATGGCGATCGAGACACGGATCAATATTCCGCTCAAGCACATCCGTGCGGCCAACCTCAAGCTGCGACGCTCTGGGCATGGCGATATCGCGCTGAAGCTTGGCGGGGATCGGATGCTCGGCTATCTTCTGCTGTGGCCGCATGCCCGCCCGTTCAAGCTGGGGCGGCCCGAGCCGATGCTGCGCGCCGTACCGGACGTGCAGGAGCTCGCAAAATTGCTGGCCGAACGCTGCGAAGCGGCAGCGCCGATGACCAGCACGGCCTCACAACCGGCGGCTCGCTCGGAGCAGGCAGCACTGCCAGCTCGCCGTCCGGCACCCGCCGCCGCTGAATTCGAAGGAGCTCCGGCATGATCGTTCGGACCTATGAAAAAGACGATTTTGCCGTCCACAAGGTGCCGCTGATGATGGCGGGGGCGCTGATTGCGACCGTCATTACCATGACATCGCTCGTCAGCTTCGGCGTGTTCGATCGTCAGGCCATCCCGAGCGAGTTGCGCGCGCAGGCCGGCACTCAAGCACTGGCCGACCGCAGCCTCAAGTTCTTCGATGAAACAGACGGAACCATTCGCGTGGAAGACGGCGCTTCTGGTGAAGTGTTGGCGCGGTTCGGTCCCGGCACCGGCGGGTTCGTGCGCTCTACCGCGCGCAGTCTCGTCCACAAGCGGCGCATCAATGGCATCGGCCCTGCCGTCGCGTTCGACCTTACCGAATATGACGACGGGGCTCTGACACTCAGCGATCGCACCACGGGTGAAAGCCTGGAACTTGCCTCTTTCGGTCCGGATAACCGCCGGGTGTTTGCCGAAATGCTCGAAGGGGCGCGTTGATGGCGGCAGCTAATCACATGATCGCACCACTTGACCAGCGCCAGTTCGAGACGCCCTGCACGATTTTTGTCGAACAAAGCTCGGAACATTTCCACGCGCATGTCGAATTGCCCGATGATGTCGTGATGGGAGCGGGCGACAAGGTGCGGGTTCATGGCGAACCGATCTCGATACCTTTCGGCAGCCGCGAAGTGTTCGAACGCACCGCCACCGTCACCCGGGCCGGGCCGCTCAGACGCCTGATGGTCAAGGTCGCGGCCTATTGCGACCTGGCCGAACTTTATGAAGTCAGCTTCAATGCTGGGAGGATCAAATGAACGCCTACAAGCCGATGACCAGCGAAGAGGCGATGGACCTCGCCACGCAGGACACCATGCTGACCCCGCGTTTCTACACCACCGATTTCGATGCGCTCGATGCGATCGACGTATCGTCCGTGCGCGAGGAATGGGACGCGCTGATCGAAGAGATGGTCGGCGATCCCAACCGCAAGCATTTCAGGCATAATGACAGCTTCAAAGGTGTCATCGAAAACCTCGATCCGCCGCTGCGCAAGGAATTTACGGACTTCCTCGTCAGCTCGATGACGTCGGAGTTTTCCGGCTGCGTGCTCTATGCCGAGATCGCCAAGCGCACGAAGAACCCGGACGTGAAACAGCTGTTCAAGCTGCTGGCGCGCGATGAAAGCCGCCACGCCGGTTTCATCAATGAAAGCCTGAAGGATGCCGGGATCGGCGTCGATCTAGGCTTTCTTACCCGCACGAAGAAATACACGTTCTTCAAACCCAAATTCATCTTCTACGCCGTCTATCTGTCCGAGAAAATCGGCTATGCGCGCTACATCGCGATTTACCGGCACCTCGCAAAGCATCCGGAAAACAAGTTCCACCCGATCTTCGACTGGTTCGAGGAATGGTGCAACGATGAGTTTCGTCACGGCGAGGCGTTCGCCATGCTGCTGCGATCGGATCCCAAGCTGCTCGAAGGCCGCAACAAGCTGTGGGTCCGCTTCTTCATCCTGTCGGTCTACGCGACCATGTATGTGCGCGATCACAACCGCCCTGTCTTTCACAAGGCGTTGGGTATCGATCCGACCGAGTATGATTACGAAGTGTTCTCGATCTGCAACCAGATCAGCCGTCAGGTTTTCCCGGTCGAACTCGATACCGGTGATCCCGCCTTCCGCGCGCGGATGGAGGCATTGCGGCTAGCGGCGAACCGGATCGATGAAGGCAAGGCACGCGGCGGGATCGCCGGTCTGGCCATGCGCGCACGCGGAATGGCAGGCGCGGGCCTGAACTTTGCGCGGATGTATTTCCACCGTGCCAAGCCGAACGCCCTGCCCGCCTCGATCCGGCTCCAGCCCGCATGGTAAGCTGGGGCGGCCATGTCGTCCCCTTCGTGGTGACGCTCGCGCTGTGGTTCGTGGCAACAGGGCTCGTCGCCTGGGCCGACAACCGCGCGCGCGCGACTTTCCGGACGAGCATCCGGGTCGGTTCGGTCTTGGGCATTGCCGGGCTGATCACGATTCTGGTCTCGGCGCAAAGCGTATCGACACTTGCGGTCTACGCTTCTTTCTTCGGTGCGCTAATGGTGTGGGGCTGGCATGAGATCGGGTTCCTCACCGGCGCCGCTGCAGGGCCACGTCGGGAACCTTGCCCACCAGGTGCACGCGGGCTCGATCGCTTTACCCAAGCCAGCGCAACAATCCTTCATCACGAGATTGCGCTCGCCGTCACTGCGTTGATGCTGGTTTCGTTGTCTTGGACTTCGCCCAACCAGATCGGAGCCAGCGTTTTCGTGCTCCTGTTTGTGCTCAGGCTGATCTCGAAGATCAATCTCTTCGTCGGCGTGCCCAATTCCTCGACCGAGATGCTCCCTGCGCATCTTAGCTATCTCAAGACCTATTTTGGCGCGAACCGCATGACCTGGTTGCTAGCTGCTTCAATCGCCGCGATCATCGGGCTGGCGGCGTGGTTCGCAGCGCTGGCGATCGCAGCGCCGACTGGCAGCCCGGAAATGGTCGGAGCAAGCCTGCTGACCGCGCTGTGCCTTTTGGGCGCGCTTGAGCACCTCTTTCTGGCCCTGCCCTTCCGGGACGGGATGCTTTGGGGCTGGGCTTTTACGGCTGCACGGCGGCCGGGCGATACGCCGAACATGCCTGAATGAAGAATACAGACGGGAAGACGACTATGGATTTCGATGCCTTCTTTGACAGCGAGCTTGACCAGGTGCGCGAGGATGGGCGCTACCGTGTCTTTACCGACATCAAACGGCACTGCGGAAAGTTCCCGCAGGCAACACGGTTCATCGGCACAGAAACGCAGGCCGTCACTGTGTGGTGCTCGAACGATTATCTGGGCATGGGCCAGCACCGACGCGTGCTCGAGGCGATGCACGGCGCGCTGGACGAATGCGGTGCGGGCGCCGGAGGCACGCGCAACATCTCGGGCACGAACCACTATCATGTGGAACTCGAAGAAGAACTGGCCGACTTGCATGGCAAGGAAGCGGCGCTGCTCTTCACCAGCGGTTATGTCTCGAACTGGGCGGGTCTAGGTACGCTGGCTGGTCGCATTCCGGGCTGCACGGTCTTTTCCGATGCGCTCAACCATGCCTCGATGATTGAAGGCATTCGCCACAGCCGTGCGCCTTACAAGATCTGGGATCACAACGACCCCGAAGACCTCGACCGCAAGCTATCGGATTTTGGGCCGGAGGTGCCCAAACTGGTCGCGTTCGAAAGCGTCTATTCGATGGATGGCGATATCGCTCCGATCGCGGAAATCCTCGACGTGTGTGAAAAGCATAATGCCCTGAGTTATATCGACGAGGTCCATGCGGTTGGCCTTTACGGCCCGCGCGGAGGCGGGATTGCCGAACGCGAAGGGCTGATGGACCGGATCGACGTCATCGAGGGAACGCTCGGCAAGGCGTTCGGCGTGATGGGCGGCTATGTCGCAGCCTCGCGCAATCTGGTCGATTTCGTGCGCAGCTTTGCAAGCGGATTTATCTTCTCGACTGCCTTGCCACCCGCCGTCGCGGCCGGCGCTTCGGCTAGCATCCGCCACCTCAAGAACAGCAGCGCCGAACGCGATAAGCAGAAGGATCGCGTTGCGCAGGTGCGCCGTCGGCTCGACTTGATGGGCATTCCACACCTCACCAACAAGAGCCACATCATCCCGGTGATGGTGGGCGATGCGCATAAGTGCAAACGCATCAGCGACTGGCTGATGGACAATCACGGCATCTACGTGCAGCCGATCAACTATCCGACGGTCCCGGTCGGAACCGAGCGGCTGCGTCTGACGCCATCGCCCGTTCACACCGATGGCGATATCGACCGGCTGATTACCGCACTGAGCGAGATCTGGTCGCAATGTGAACTCGCGCGGATGGCAACCGCTGCGTAAAACGCGCGTCAGAGCGACTGCCGATAAGCGAACGTCACAAAAAAAGGGCGGCAAGGAATGATCCTTCGCCGCCCTTTCTCCGTTTGCATGTGCGAAAGTTGAACGTCAGCCGATATCAGCTTCTGCAAAGATTTCGTCGAATTCGCGGCCAGCAAGACCCGGATGGCTAACCGCCTTGGCCGCCTCGAGATTGTCGGTCATGCCTTCACCCTCGACGATGACGAGGCCAACCATGCCAGCGGCGTAGTGCGGGTTGCACTTGTAACCGTAGATGCCGGGGGTCGGCACGACAAATTCCACGGCTTCGTTGATGTCGCCCTTCCAACCTTCGACGCCAGCGGGAAGCATTTCATCGATCGACTGCGACTGGTGGGTCGGATCGGTCGGCACGAACCGGATCGTATCGCCCACTTGGGCACGCACGACACGCGGTGCGAACACCTGCATGCCCGATCCTTCGGGATCGCGGGTGTACATCTGGACCTCGATCACATTGCCGTTGGGCTCAACCGCCGGGACCGGCTCGACGTCCTCAACCATCGCAGTATCGTCTTCGACGTTGGTTTCCTCAGCCATCGTATCGGTATCCACATCGTCTGCACCGTCGCCACACGCCGATAAAGCGATAAGGCTGCTGGCAGCTAGAGCGGTCATGAATGTCTTACGCATAATCGAAAACTTCCTTTCTTTCCTCCCACGACTGTGGGCAGGTAACGCAGTTCGAAGGCCATGAAAAGTGGCGAATGTGTGGCATAGCCAAAACACCCCGTGCCACTCCCCTATTCTGCTCGTGCAATCCGAACGCGCGAAGTGGCCGCTGTATCCGTGAAAGACAAGCAAGCGTAGTTCGGCTTCCTGCAAGTCACCAAGGCGTATCTGCGCATTTCGGCTTGGCCCCGGTGTGTCCTGCCCCTACAGACTAACCCGCATGAAAACGCTTCCCTGGCACGCCAAGCTCGTCCTAGCTCTCCTGATCCTCCTGCCGCTGTTCTTCGCGATCGCGGCCTTGGGGACCAAATTCGGCGTATGGGGCTGGCAGTTTGGCCTCGTTACCCTGACCTTTTCCGCAGGGCTCTGGTTTGCGGGGATCTTGGGTGTCGCTGCGCTCATTTCGTTAATCCTCGCGCTCATAAAGAAGCCGCGACGCGGTGTGGTGATAGCCATTGCTGCAATCGGCATTATCGTGCCGCTGGCGGTCGTGAGTGTGTTCGCCTCCGCACGCTCGGCCGCGGGGAACAATCCCATCCATGATGTCGCAACCGATACGAGCGATCCGCCGCAATTCTCCGCTGCGACCATGAACGAGCGGCGCAATGCGGGAGCGAACTTGCTCATCGATTATACGACGCCGCTGGGCGAGACCGAGCTTTTCGCCGGAGCCGAGCCTGAGCTGGCGATCAGGAACCACGCGCAGATCATCAATGACAACTATTCCGACCTGTCGCCGCTCCCGCTCGGTGGAGCGAGCCGGGCCGATGCGGTAGCGGCAGTGGCTGCCGCGATGGGCAATATGGGTCTCGTCCAGATCAGCACCGATGCCGAAGCGGGCCGCGTCGAAGCGGTCGCAGAAAGCTTCTGGTTCGGCTTCAAGGATGACGTCGTCGCGCGTATTGGCGAGGACGAGATCGACTTTCGCTCGGTCAGCCGGGTGGGTCGCAGCGACCTCGGCGCCAATGCGGAGCGAATTGCGAAGTTGCGCGAGCGGGTCGCCGAGCTGATTGGGCAGCGTTAGCCGCAGAATGGCTCACCCGCGCCGCCAACGAAAATAGCGCTCGGCTACCGCGAGCAGCCGGTCGGGCGTGTTCGCCTGTTTCCACTGACCTGCGACATATTTGTTCGCCTCCGCCCAGGTCGGGTAGGAGTGAACGGTGCCCAGCACGGTGTTGAGCCCGGTCTTCGTCTTCATCGCAAGCACGAACTCGGCGAGCAATTCACCCGCATGGCTCGCCACGATGGTGACGCCCAGAATCGTGTCTTTGCCCGGCACGGTGAGGACCTTCACAAAGCCGGTGACCTCGCTTTCCGCAATCGCACGATCAAGGTCGTCAAGATCGTAGCGCGTAATTTCATAAGCGATACCCTGCTCTACCGCCTCCTTTTCGTTTAGGCCGACGCGGGCGAATTCGGGATCCATGAAGGTGACGGCAGGCAGCACGCGGTAATCAGCCTTGAACCGGGTGAATGGCCGCGCGAGCGCGTTGACGCAGGCATACCAGGCCTGGTGGCTGGCCGCGTGGGTGTACTGATACGGCCCCGCCGCATCGCCGCATGCGTAGATATTGGGGAATTTGGTCGCGAGATAGGGATCGGTAGTGATCGTTCGGTCGGTCTGTACGCCGATTTGCTCCAGCCCGTATCCCTTCAATCGGGCCTTGCGACCAACGGCGACGATCAGCGCATCGTACGGGATTTGGACCTCGCCTCCTTCAGATTTCGCGACAAGCGCGCCATTATCGATGCGGTTCGCCTCGTGCCCTGTGAGGACGGTGACGCCCGCGTCTTCCAATACGGTCCGCGCCAGTTCGCTGACTTCGGTATCCTCGCGCTCGATCAGGCGCGGCCCACGCTGAACCACGGTGACGTCGCTACCCAGCCGTGCGAGCGCTTGCGACAGCTCGCACCCGATCGGTCCGCCGCCAAGGATCGCGATGCGCCGGGGAACCCGGTCGCGCTTTGCGAACTCGTCCCAGATCGTTTCGCTGGTTAGATAACCCGAGGTCTCGATGCCCGGAATGTCCGGGACGATCGGCTCGGCCCCGGTCGCGAGCACGATGCTGCGCGCGGTCAGGCGCTGAGTGCCGCCTTCGTTCCTGGCGATCTCGACCGTCCATGGATCCTTTAGCGTCGCGTAGCCTTTGACCACGTCGACTCCGTGGTTCTCGAAGCGTTCGACGCTGTCATGCGGCTCGATCGTCTTGATGACGTCCATCACCCGCGCCATCGTTTCGCGGAACGCGACTTCGGGTTCGACCGGCTTGATGCCGTAGCGATCGGCGTTGCGCATGGTTGCGGCGACCTTCGCGCTTTTGATCAGGGTCTTTGACGGAATACAGCCGGTATTTAGGCAATCGCCGCCCATCGCGCCGGCTTCGACCAGCGTGACCTTCGCTTTCACAAGAACGGCGATATACGCGGCGACCAATCCGGCGGAGCCTGCGCCAATCACGATCATGTTGCGATCGAAGCGTTTGGGGCGGTTGAAGCCTGCGTAGACCTTGCGCCGCTTGATCCAGTTGACAACGAGCTTTGCAAACCACGGCAGCAGCGCCAGCAGAATGAACGCGCCGATGATCGAAGGCGACAGTAGGCCTGCAACGCTCTCGATCGTTGCCAGTTGCGTGCCAGCGTTCACGAACACAATCGTCGCCATCAGCATTCCTATCTGGCTGATCCACACAAAGGTCCAGGTTTCGATCCGGGTGATCCCCATTGCGAGATTAACGACGAAAAAGGGGATGAGCGGGATCATGCGCAACGTGAAAAGGTAAAACGGACCATCGTGCGCAAGGCCATCGTTGATTGACTTGAGGCGTTTGGCGAAATGCGCCTCGACCCAGTCGCGCAGCAGGTAGCGCGCAATCAGGAACGCGAGCGTTGCGCCGATCGTAGCAGCGAAGGATACGATGACAGTGCCAAGCACCAGACCGAACAGCGCCCCGGCCGCCAGTGACATGATCGCAGCCCCGGGAAGCGAGGCAGCGATGACGAGGACATAGATCGCAAAGAAGGCAGCAATGGTGATGACCGGGTTGCGGGCATAGAAGGCGTCGATATCCCCAGCGACGGCTTTCAGCCCATCAAGGCTCAGGATCGATCCCAGATCGAAGAAAACATAGGCCGCAATCAGCGCAGCGCCTGCGGCAATCAGAAGAACTTTCTTCAATCGCAATGCCTCTCAAACGCAGGGCGAAGGGCTTTTGATCGATGTTTGGCACCGCGTGCCAATTTGCGATACTTGCCGATCCAGCGCCGGTCGATCCGGTCCTTGAGCCACATGACCCAGTGCCCTTCGGCTGCGAGCGGACCGTAGCTGGCAACAGCGCGGCCATCACCGGTGGACATGAGGTACAGGCTGTTAAAGCGTGGGCGATAGACCGCATCGGGCACCTCACCTGCGATTATTGCGCGCAGGTTCCTGGCAAGCACAGGTCCGGCGAAAACTGCATGCACGCCCGAATGCGCGATGAAGCGATCCTGGCGCATGGCGACGTCGCCGACGGCCAGCACATGCGGGTGCGAGACCGAACGTTGGTAGCGATCAACCTCGATGAAGCCCGCTTTATCGCAAGCAAGTCCCCCTTCCCGCGGCCAGGCGGGCGCTCCGCTGCCCAGCGCAGCGACGATCAGGTCGCACGGTTCCAGGTTACCGGAGCCAGCACTCAGCGCTGAGCCCTCGATCTGTGCATCCGCTTCGATCAGTGAAATATTCTGCCGGTCGAGCGCGCGCGCGGCCCGTCGGCGCACGGCGGTGGAAAATCCGGCGAGGAGCCCGCTTTCACCCGCCACAAGAACCACTTCGGGCTTGCTCGTACCGTTGCGGAAATTGCGAAATCCAAAGGCCAGCTCAACACCGCCAGCGCCGCCACCGATCACAGCAACCCGCTTGGGCGCGTTGTCGAGGGCAGCGATTTCGTCTACGAAGCGATCGATCGGGCGAACATCGCGCAGCCTTGGATCGGCTCCCAAAATGTCGGCAGCGCGCCCGATCCCGCCAGTATCGAGCGAGACAATGTCGAAGCCAAGCTGTTCGCCATCTTCCACAGTCAGTTGGCGCGCTTCAGGATCAATCGCACACACCCGGCCCAATATCAGCCGCGCGCCCGCACGCTGTGCGAGAGCGGCGACATCGACTGTTCCGAGATCGCGGTGATAACGCCCCGATATCCACCCAGGCACCATGCCCGAATATCGCAGGTGACGTGAGGGCGTCACGAAAATCGCAGCTATCGCAGGCACCCCGTTCCGAATCCAGTCGGCCAGTACCGCCACATGAGCGTGGCCGCCGCCTGCCAGAATGAGTGTTTGACACCGATCGCTCACGCTTGCGTCCATTGCTGTCATGACAAACCTTGTCGAGCAATATCATCGCAACACCAACCGGGCTGGCTTCCCGGGTGTCTTTCGCATCCGAGAAGCCTTGCGCACAACTCACCAATGCTTCAGATATTCATTCCAAGCTCAGGTGCGATCTGCGATGCGCCATTTGTCGGATGGGGGTTGCGACGGGCGCACACGGCAAGATCAATCATCGCGGCAGGACGGACGGAACTGGCTCATGGCCCTCGAAACGCCGAGTTACGGGACGCAGCTCTCGCTGGTGAAGTTTTTCCGGCGGTTTCTCGAAATTCTCGAACCCGAAAACAGCTTTTACTGGCTCGCCATCGTGTATGGCATAGGTATAAGCCTGCTTTCGCTTGCAACGCCCATTTCGGTGCAGATGTTGGTCAACACGGTCGCCAACACAGCGCTGACCGCACCGCTCATCATGCTGTCGCTCACCTTGTTTGGCTTGCTCTGTATTTTTGGACTGCTCTACGCCTTGCGCATCCATCTGATGGAACTGTTCGCGCGGCGTTTCTATGCCCGCATGGTTGCGGAAATCTCGATGATCTCGGTCTATGCGCAAAACCCCTTCTTCCTCGACGGGAAGCGCGGCACGCTGTTCAATCGCTATTTCGACGTGATCAACGTCCAAAAGGCATTGCCAGTCCTGTTCATTGGCGGTTTTACGGTTGTGCTGCAGGTCTTCGTCGGCTTCGTGCTGGTCTCGCTCTACCACCCGCTTTTTCTCGTTTTCACACTCGTCATGTCGGGCCTGATCTGGGTGATCTGGCTGATCTGGGGCGCGCGCGCTGTGCGCTCGGGGATCGACCTCAGCCATGCAAAGCACAATGCGGCGGGCTGGATCGAGACGTTGGGCGCCTCCAATGGCTTTTTCAAATCGCAGCGCCGGATCGACTACGCCTTCGACCGTAGCGACGACGAGACGGGGTATTACTTGGATGCGCGGCGGAAGCATTTCCGGCATCACTTCGCGCAAACCCTCGCCTTTCTACTCCTCTATGCCGCCGCCAGCGCCACGCTGTTGGGGCTTGGCGGGTGGCTCGTCATTCAAGGACAGCTGACGCTGGGCCAGCTGGTCGCGGCCGAGCTGGTCCTGTCGGTGGCGTTTTTCGGCGTTGCTCAGCTTGGCACTTATCTCACCTATTTTTACGACCTGTGCGCTGCGGTGGAGGAGATCTCGCTGTTCTACGATGTAGAGCAGGAGGAGCCTTCGGGTGCTGAACCGATCGAGGGCGAAGACCACAGCTTGGTCTTTTCCGGTGTACGCGCGCGCGCGCGGCACGAGACCGCGCAGTTCGACCTTGAGATACCAAGCGGCGCGATCATCATGGCCGCAAGCAGTCACCATGGCGTGCAACGGCTGTTCACCAATCTGCTGAAACGCCACGTGACGCCCGATAGCGGTTTTGCGACCCTTGGCGGCGTCGATTTTCGCGATATCGAGGCCTATAATCAGCGCAAGGATATTCATGTCCTCGACCGGCCGACCTTCGTGGGCATGAGCATTCGTGAATATCTCGGCCTCTCGTGCCCGAACACCGCAAGCAAGCGAATGATCGGAGCGATCGAGGCGGTGGGGCTGGCCGATACGATTTCGACGCTGGAGGAAGGGCTCGACACTCCAATTGCCTCTACCGGATATCCTTTCTCGGCCGTCGAACTTCAGCAGCTCAAGCTTGCCAACGCACTGCTTGAACAGCCCCGCATCTTGATATTGAGCCGCCTGTTCGATCTGCTCGACGAAGACAATATCGCCCGTGCCCTTCGCGAATTGCGCGCGCAATCCTATTCGACGGTGATTTATTTCAGCGGGCGGCGAATAGATCTGGGTTTTGACAGCTACCTCTATCTCGAAGCGAACCGGCAACGTTATTTCGACACATTCGAGGATTTCTGCCTGGCGGTGAACAGCAAGCTGCCGCGCGCAAGCGCGGGGCCGCGTTTGTTCGAGGGCCCGCGGGCCGAAGCGGTGGGAGAATAGGTCATGGGAACGCTCGCGCGCGATCTCGCCCATTTCACCGAGCTGGATGCCGTGCGCACGCCGCGCATTTTTCGCACGGTCTTCGTCATGCTGCTGATCGCCATAATCGTGGTAATTCTGTTCCTGATCTACGTGCCGTGGGTTCAGACCATTGGCGGGCGCGGGACCGTTACGACGCTCAACCCCAATGAGCGCCAACAGGAAATCAACGCGCTCGTTTCCGGTCGGATCGAAGAGTGGTTCGTGCGCGATGGCAGCGCGGTCGAACAAGGTGATCCAATCGCGCGCATAGCCGATATTGATCCACAGCTGATCGAGAGACTGGAGGCCGAGCGCGGACAGGTCGAAGTGCAGCTTCAGGCCGCACAGAGCGCGCTCAGAACGGCCGAGATCGACCTCAACCGCATGAGCGAGCTGTTCGAGGCCGGGCTTGCCGCACGCCGCGATTACGAACAGGCGCAAATCCGGGTCGACGAGATGCGGGGGCGCGTGGCTGAAGCACAGGCGAACCTCTCGCGCACCGATGTCGGTCTCTCGCGCCAGTCCAACCAGTTGGTGACGGCGCCGCGCGATGGTTTTATCCAGAGCATCAATGCCGGCGATGCGGCGACCGTCGTGAGTGCAGGCGATCCCCTTGCCACCTTCGTCCCGAAGAACCAGGAGCGGGTGATCGAGGTGTTCGTGGACGGACGCGACGTCGCGCTGGTGCAGACCGGCGAGAAAGCGCGGATCGAGTTCGAGGGGTGGCCCGCGGTACAATTCAGCGGTTGGCCCTCGGTCGCTATCGGTACCTTCCCGGGCGTCGTCTCGATCGTCGATCAGGTTGCTCAACCCGACGGGCGTTTTCGCGTCCTGATCGCGCAAGATCCTGATGCGGAGGAAGCGTGGCCCGAAGAACGCTTCGCCCGTTTCGGTACAGTCGTGCGCGCCTGGATTCTGTTGGAAACGGTGCCGGTCGGCTACGAGATCTGGCGTCAGCTCAACAATTTCCCTCCCGAATTGCCGCAAGGCACGCCGATGGACGGCTCCAACCTTACTGCCAGCATCACCAGCGATCGTGGACAGGGCGGCTGACCATGGCGATGCGCCGGGCGGGGGCTTGGACGGCGTTGGCCGGGCTTGCGGCGCTTGCCGGGACGCCTGCGAGCGCGCTTGCGCAAGATGTCGAACCGGTCGGCGATCCGATCGAAGAAGCACTCCTCGAAGGGCCGCTGCTGCCGGCAGAAGTCCTGCGCTCCTCCGTCCTTACGTTCCCCGCAATCCTCGAAAGCTTCGAACGCGAAGCCGCCGCGCGGGCCGACCAGCTCGAAGCGGACGGCGCGTTCGACCTGATCCTCGAAGGTGAGTATTATGATCGCTACACCGGGACGTTTTCCGGCGGATTTGCCGAAGTTGAAGCGCGTCAGCCGCTTGGTCCGCTAAACGCGCAAGTCTTCGGCTCCTATCGTGTATCGGACGGGACCTTCCCGATTTACGAGAATATCTACAACACCAACCAGCTGGGCGAGCTCAAGATCGGCGCGCTCTTTTCGCTGCTGCGCGATCGCCGGATCGACGAACGCCGATTTGACATCGCGGACACCCGCCTTGCTGCGGGCCAGGCCCGGCTCGATGTGATCCTGGTGCAGCTGCGCATCCAGCATGAAGCGCTCCAGGCTTACTGGCGCTGGGTTGCGGCGGGCGGCGAAATTCGCGTCTATGAAGAATTGCTCGAAATTGCCGAGGCGCGTGCCATCGGGCTCGAGCGACAGATCCGCGCGGGCGCGACGGCTGCCATCGACCTCACCGAGAACGAACAGAACGTCATCTTGCGTCGCACCCTTCTCACCGAAGCGCAGCGCAATTTCCAGACCGCTGCCAATTCGCTGAGCTTCTACCTGCGCGACAGCGAGGGCAATTTGATCGTGCCGACTCGAGAACAACTGCCCGACACCGATATCGTCGCGGGACTGCCGGACTTGCAGCGCTTGTTCGCGATACAGCGGAGCGATATCCTGCGCTATCGCCCGGAGCTTCAGACGTTGCGTATCGCCATCGAGCGGGCGGAAAACCGGGTGGCGCTGCGGGTCAATGACCTTCAGCCCGCGCTCGATGCCAGCGTCGAAGTGAGCCGGGATTTCGGTTCGGTCGGCGATGGCGGCCCCACCTTCGACAGCACCGATACAGTCGTCGGACTGACTTTCACCGTGCCGCTGCAGCGGCGCGAGGCCCGTGGGCGATTGCGAAGGGCCGAAGCGGAATTGCGCGCGACTCAGCTACGCGAACAGCGTATCGCTGACGAGATCGAAGTCGAGCTCGACAATATCCTTGCCAACCTCAATGCCGCCTTGCGCCTCGCCGATCTGGCCGAAGACGAGGTCGAACAGGCAAGCGCGATGGTCGCCGCAGAACGCCGCCGGTTCCAGCTGGGCGCGGGCGATTTCTTCCTCGTCAACCTGCGCGAGGAGCGTGCGGCCGACGCACAGATCCGCCGCATCCGGGCCAATCTCACCGGTCGTCTCGCCGAAGCGAGCTACAACGCTGCAACGATGAACCTCGACGCGCTGGGACTGGAATAAGGCCGCGCATGGACCCCGTTCCCTTCGACACCTTTTTCACCCTCGATATTCGCGCAGGGACCATCACCTGCGCCGAGCCATTCCCCGAAGCGCGCCGTCCTGCGATTAAGCTCTGGGTAGATTGCGGCGCGCAGATCGGCATCAAGAAGAGCTCGGCCCAGATTACCGAGCGCTACACGCCAAGAACGCTGATCGGGCGACAGGTAATGGCCGTCGTCAATTTCGCTCCCCGTCAGATCGGGCCGTTCATGTCCGAAGTACTGGTGCTCGGCTTTCCGGATCCGGGCGGCGCGATAGTTCTGGCCGCGCCGAGCGAGCCTGTTCCGAACGGGTCGCGTCTCGCTTGACCGGGTGCAGTCCGGCGCGCGCCGCCCGGCTCTGTCGATAACGGAACACAGCGCACCCTCTTCCATTTAGCTATCGCGCGTTTCCACTCTCCAGAACAAAAAGGCGGAACCATGGCCATAGCCGATCACGTCAATCTCGAACAGTTTATGGAAGGCGTGACCAGGCGCAATCCGGGCCAGACCGAATTCGTCCAGGCGGTGCAGGAAGTGGCCCAGGACATCTTCGATTTCATCGAGGACAAGGTCGAATATCACGAAGCGCAGATTCTGCGCCGGATCGTGGAGCCTGATCGCCTAGTATCTTTCCGCGTCTGCTGGGAAGACGACAACCACGATATCCGCGTCCAGCGCGGGTGGCGGGTGCAGAACAACAACGCAATCGGGCCTTATAAAGGCGGCATCCGCTTTCACCCCAGCGTGACCGAAAGCGTCCTCAAGTTCCTCGCTTTCGAACAAACCTTCAAAAATTCGCTGACTGGTCTTCCGATGGGGGGCGGCAAGGGTGGATCGAACTTCAATCCGAAGGGCAAATCGGACAGCGAAGTCATGCGTTTTTGCCAGAGCTTCATGACCGAACTCTACCGCCATATCGGCCCGGAGACCGACGTGCCCGCCGGCGATATCGGCGTTGGCGGGCGTGAGATCGGTTACATGTTCGGGCAGTACAAGCGCATCACCAATCGTTGGGAAGGCGTGCTGACGGGCAAGGCGCTGGAATTTGGCGGTTCGCAAATGCGACCTGAAGCGACCGGCTATGGCGCGGTCTATTTCCTGTGCAACATGCTAGCCCAGAACGGGGAGGCGATCGAGGGCAAGACTGCAGTGATTTCCGGCGCGGGAAACGTTGCGACACATGCGGCCGAAAAGCTCGTGCAAATGGGGGGCAAGGTGCTGACGCTATCTGACTCCGACGGCTTCGTTTGCGATCCGGACGGCATCGATAGCGACAAGATTGCATGGGTGAAGCACTTGAAAACGGTCAAACGCGGCCGGATCAGCGAATATATCGACGAATTCCCCAACGCTCGTTATCACGAGGGCGAGCGTCCATGGAATGTTCCGTGCGATCTCGCGCTCCCCTGTGCGACGCAGAACGAGCTGGACGAGGGGGAGGCAAAGGCGCTGGTGGAAAATAGCTGTATTGCCATCTCGGAAGGCGCGAACATGCCCACCACGCTGGCCGGGGTAAAGGTCTTCCACGATGCGAGGATACTCTACGGTCCCGGAAAAGCCGCCAATGCGGGCGGGGTCGCGGTTTCCGGGCTGGAAATGAGCCAGAATTCCGAGCGGATCAGTTGGAACCAGGAACGCCTCGGCGACATGTTGACCGATCTGATGAAAGACATCCACGCCAAATGCGTCGAATATGGCCGCGTCGACGATGGTTATGTGGATTACGTGAAGGGCGCCAATATCGCCGGCTTCAAGAAGGTGGCCGATGCAATGTTGGCCTTCGGAGTAGTGTGACAATCGTTCTGATGCCAGGACCTAACAGCTCGGTAACCATGAGTTAGGAGCTTGCGCGCTAGAGTTCGATCACGAGCATTGTGCGTTTGGGATTGGAGCGATGGAAAAGGCGGCAGCGAGCATGAAAGGCCGGATGGGCCGGCTGCTGCCGTGGCGGCGCGCTCCCCGAAAGGCACGGGGCGCTGCGCGAATGCCGTGGCAGCGGCGCAAGATCGCCGTAATCGCTATTATCATAGGCGTGGTCGTGGCTCTGATCGAGCTGCCGATGCCGGCCGAAGACGCCTTTCGCGCAG
>JAZBPE010000065.1:0-8149 GCA_036353345.1 Erythrobacter sp.
GCACGGCAAGAGTTCGATTTCTGTTCCATCCGGCGTCCGTCCCTGAAATCGAAGTGTTCAGCGGGGCATGCGAAAAACAGAAGCAATTTCATTGACTTGCCAAAACTTCACTAAAACTGCGCAGGCAACAGCTCTGGAGAATATCGACCCTGAGAGACCGCTTCCGGACCTTCTGGCGTTGCAGCCAGTGCTCAGCCTTTCCCGCATAACCCTCGACAACAACGAGAAAATCCGGCCGCAGCCGGATCGGGAGAACGCTTTCGCGGGGGGCAAGTGGCGGAGGGGATGGGCCTGATATCCAACCTTCTCCAGTCTAAGCCATTGATACTAAATACATAAATCTGGACCCATCGACACCGCGTGCGCTTTCAACACCGCAGGCGTGTCACATCGCGATGCGTCTAGGGAGAGCGGCATCCCTCCACTCCAGCAACAAGGTGTCTACAGTCATCGCCGTACTGCCCAAACAACGACAATGCCGCGCACTCATTCTCGTCCGTCTAGAATCGTGTCGACGCCGCGTGATGCGCTCGAGCTCGCGGGGAGACCCCTCCGTTCCAAAATTTCAGCATCGAGATGGTGCCAAGCTTTGATCTTGCGTCTTGAACTCAGCATAGTAGCATGAACCCCCATGTTTTCTTGAACTTAGAAGTTGTAGTGGGGCTCATAGCGATGCGCCAGTTAAGATCAACCGGCGCGCGCAATGCGCTGCAAGTGGAGCCGGCGCTAGGCTGGACCTTTTTGTCCCGCGAGGCACTATCCCGCGCGAAGGCTCAGATGGACGAAGAGTCCATGGGCGTGCGCGACGAGATCGGCTTTCTAACGATTCATCAGCGTTATGCCGATCGCTTCTTTCCGGGCACATCGGTGCTGCATACCCGCGCCCGCTATATCCTATTTGTGCCCTGGCTGTTCGAGGATCTGGCAGGTTTGACAGGCCCCGCCGCCATCCGTGCCATGCGCGAACGCGAAAGGGAGCTCGCCGGGCGGCTCAAGGATGCCGGAGAGTCCCAAGTTATCGGGGGGCGCGTCTTCCCCCAGCCTTCGAGCCAGCCACCGTCAACCGTTTACTGGAATGCGCTCGCTGTCTGGGGAATCTTGCGTCGGCGCCTCGATGGGCGGACGACTTCCCGGGCCCAGGCGCATCGGTTGCTGAAGAGTGCTGGCACAAGTACGGATGACGATGGCCAACCGCTCGTCAGTTACGATCCGCCGTTCGTACCGCTTCCTGAACGACCGAAGAATTGGCGGAATGGGCTTATCTCCCTCCGTCTGACAAACGAAGAAGCGACATTTCTGCGCGATCGGCTCTCTCAGTTGCGGAGCAATGGTGGACATGAGCCTTCCTTGCTCGCGCGATTGGTGCGGACCGAGACAACAGCGCCTATCGGGATGTGGGCCGCAGAGACCCGGGAGATTGCCGGCCCTGACAAATCTGCGCTTATCCGAGCTCATCAGGCTGCACACCTCGCGGGTGTCGGCCGTGCTGTCTACGATGCACTACTGGAACGGATTGTCGAGACCGATGACAAGCGGGAGACTTCGACTCGACATCGCGACCACCTTTCTGCCGTCGTCGAAGATCATGGTTCGCTTGCAGTAAAACTCGATGTAGGTGCTCTCGAGGCGGACATTGGCGCGCTGCCAACGAAATTGCGGGCTGTACTGACAACTACTAAGGATTGGGTGGCCTCGAAATCACAAAACCCCGCCCCACTCTTCGACGTCTATGCTGCGGCTGAGGCCCGAAAGGGCCCACGCGCACGCCTCGCGGTTACACCCCATGGTCGTGCCCGACGGCTCGAATGGTCGAGCGATGAACATGGTCTCGCGGGGCCGCTCCACTACAGGTGGGAGCAGGTCAGCATGCTTCTCAATGATCTTGCGGGCGCCCAATGACCGGCGCAGTCGAAAACTGGGCGGCGCTCTCGTTTCTAGAGGGTTTACGTCCCGGTCCCGATGAAAGTGTCGAGTTGGCACTGCTGGCGTCCTATTCGGCAGACCTGGGATCAATCGGCGCTACTTTGCTTGCCCTGGCAGGCAAAGACACAGATGCGGGCCGAGGTAGTCCCTCAGATTTCGCTGATGCGGTCGAGCGACTGCGAGGGAAGGCACGGATTGTCATTCAGCGTGGCCGCCTAGCAAAGATGCGTCGGACACCGCGCATAGCAGCAGTGTTGGACCAATTCGTGCGCGAGGTCGATTTCGATGAAGCCACCCATAGCTGGCACCCCAAGGTAGCTCTCGTTCGAACACGCAACACGACTGGAGAGACTGGCTGGCGGCTTTGGATCGGAAGCCGAAATCTCACCGAAAACGTGAACCGCGACATCGGGTTACTGCTTGTCTCAGGCACCAAGGGCGGCGCAGTGATCGCTGGTGCGGATGAGATGGCGCGTGCGCTGGCTGAAAGGGCCGAACTGAAGGGGCTGCGCCCGGCCTTGCTCGCGGCGACGATCGCAAAGGTAGCTTGGCGTTCTCCGGCGGGCGTACGGGTTGAGCGCATTCGCTGGTCTGCCGGAACTGGAGATCAGCACGTTCCACTCCCGCCGCCGGATGTCGATGAAGTCATTGTGGTAAGTCCTTTTATAGACAAGCAATTTCTTGCTCGTCAGCTCGTGAAGGGTACAAAACAGTCTAGGCGTGTTTTGCTGACTACGGTACGTGAGATTGAGCGGATTGGTCCGTCACTGGCAGCATTCGACGACTTGCTGGCGCTGGATGCACCTGATTATCCCGTGGGTGATCCGGAGCTTGGGTCCCGGTCCCCCGAGTGGCCATCCGATGTCACTTCGACCGAGGATGAGGAAGAAGAGGTCGGACGCGGCCTCCATGCCAAATTGCTGTTCATGCGAACTGGGCGCAAACGCACCCTGTGGCTGGGAAGCGCGAACGCGACCCTCCGGGCCTGGACTGGACGCAACGCTGAAGCCACGGCCGAACTGGTTGTCACCGAGCCGGTCGAAAGAGGGCTAAAGGCGCTTCTGGGGTCAGCCCGTCTGGTCGACGCGCCCAGCGGCGAGCATTTGCCCGACGCAGCGGTCTTGGAAGAGGAAGCGCTCGAACGGGCGCGCGCGCAGGTGGCGGCGCGATGGTCCGCTTCGCTCAGTATTGATGGCGAGGGGATACGTCTCAGCCATCGTTCCGATCTACATCCCGACGGGCCACATCCTGACGAAGCCGACATCCTGCTGGAAGTTGGCGCTCTTCACGGTGACCTTCTGATCTGGCCGCCACGACAAGCCGAGGTGCATCTTGGGCATGTCGTTCCATCTGACCGAAGCGAGCTCGTACGCTTGCGTGTCAGCCGCAAGGACAAAGGTCTCTCATGGCTGCAACGAGCACCGGCGGAGCCGCCGTTTGGGGAGGATCGAGACCGTGCCGCGTTCGTGCGCTTCCTTGGTGCGCGAGGGTTTCTTCTTTGGGTGGCCGGATTGCTCGCAAATGACGATACACAGAGCGACGGCGACTGGACGATTGACGAACCGCGGGAACGGACGAGTGAAGAGGAGAAATCAACATTCGACTCCTCGTTGCCAACTTTAGAAGCGATGTTGGCGGCATGGGCCCGCGATCCGGTAAAGTTCCGCGAGATTGAACGGCGGGTCTCTCAGTATCTGCCTGCGGTGCTCGAACAGGCCGAACAGGAAGATATACCAACCGCTGAAATGCTGAGGAGCTTCAAGGAGTTGTGGAGCAAGCTCCGAACTGGGCTGGGCTCCACCGAAGTAAAGGGTAGAAGCCGGTGAGCGCGCCCAAGCCGTTCCAGGAAGCTGCAGTCAATGCGGCGCTCGCGGCCTTCGGAGATCATAATGGGCGTCGGCGATTTCTGGTGGCGGATGAAGTCGGTCTCGGAAAAACAGTGGTAGCGAAGGAATTGGCTCGCCGCATGTCTGAGGATGGTAGGGCGCCCCTGGTCATTTACTATATAGCCAACGGTCATGCGGTTTCGCACCAAAACAAGAGCCGAGTTGTTGACTTCCTTAAGGGTTATTCACGTAAAGCCGCTATCGCAACACCAGATAGGCTCTCGCTGATTGCAGTCGCGAGACGGCCGGACAGTCCCGTCCTTGTCTACGCCCTGACTCCCGCAACGTCCTTTCCCGGGGGGCGGGTACGTCTGACTGGAGGACGCAAGGAAGAACGAGCATTCCTGAAGGTTTTGCTCGAGCAGAGCTATCCTGCTTTTGCACGCAATCTCGATCCGGACATATTGAAGTTGAGCGCGCGTGGGTCATGGGAGTGGGCCATCAAGGATGCGGAGCACAAGTTCGCGGCGTCGCCGCCCCATTTGCGGAAGAGGTTTCGCGAGGCCCTTGCGGCTGAGTTCGGCGAGCCCGTCCGCACGATGCTCAATCTGGCTGTGTATGGCGACGCGGCCCAAAAAATTAAGCCGCTCAAGCCTACCACCTTCGTTGGCCGCCTCAGGCGCGCCCTTGCACTGGCAACGCTTCGCCATCAGCCGCCCGATTTAGTCATTCTCGATGAATTTCAGCGCTACCGGCAAATTCTTGACGAAAAGGACGCAGACCCGCTTCTTAAGGCTCTTCTGGAACCTGAACATTTGGTTGTCCCGCCGGCAGTCTTGCTGCTTAGCGCTACGCCATATCGGCTATTAAGCACACGATGGGAAGAGGCACGCGGTGCGCTTGCTCACTCGCAACTTCTAGAACTGATCGAATTTCTTGCCGGCGCCGATGTTCGAGAACGTGCGAAGGTGCTTTTCGCCGACTTCGGTGACAGGTTACGTGATATTGCGGCGCATGCAGATGCGAGTAGTCCCGAGTTGGCGGCTGAAGTCGCTCTAGCGGCCAGACTAAGAGATGAGCTCCGCGGCCTTCTGACGCCAGTCATGTCGCGCACTGAGCGGGACAGTGTGGCGTCGGCCGATCCACTCGCCGCGACGCAATTTCTCGATGCGAACCCGTCGCCAGAGGATTTTCGGGTATATCGACATCTCGTCGAGAGCTTTGCAGAGCAGATGCGCTACGAGGCGCTGCCATATTGGTCGTCCGTTCCGATGCCCGCCCAATCGCTTGGTCCACGCTATGCAGCATGGAAGCGCGCCAAGTTCAGGGCAGCACCGAAGCTCACTAAGATGACCCGGGAGCGCCGCAACAAACTCAACGCGCCTACGACATGGCCTGACGCGAAGCTTCGCGCTCTGAACAGCGTGGCTTCTCCCAAGGAACTTTCGCTCCCGTGGGTCGCGCCGTCACTACCTTGGTGGCCACTATCCGGCGGCTGGAAGGGTTCGGGAGCCGATCCCAAGCTCCTGATGTTCAGCCGCTTTCGCGCAACGCCCCCTAGCGTGGCGGCGCTTCTGAGCTTTGGCGTCGAGGCGCACTGTCTTCCCAAGAATCACGGCGGGTACGAGAAGGCTTATAAGCGCCGTCGTTTCAAGTTGGGGGCCGAGCCGGGGCCAGTGATGGCCGCATTCCATCCGTCGCCATGGCTAATCCAGAATACGAACCCGCTTGCGAAAGCCGGAGCGACGCTCGGCGCTGTACGCAAAGAGGTTCGGCGACAAATTCTCTCCGTACTCCCCAAGGGCATCATTGAACGCGACACCGTGAAGGCCCGCAGGCGGCACAGATCGATTGCCCGGATTCTGTCGTCGATAGAACGGACAGCAGGTGTTGTCGAACAATCCGCCTCAGGCTGGGGCAGCGCAATCGGTGATGATCGTGCCGCGAAGTCTGCGGTTCGAAAATGGCGCCAGGCGCAGCCGATTGAGCGGCTTTCACCAGTCGAGCTTTCTGATCTTGTGGACTATGCGATCGGCGCGCCTGGCGTCGCGCTAGGACGGGCATTGCTACGGCATGATCCGTCAATCCTTGATCCGACACGCTATCCCGAGTTGGTCCAGCTCTGTTGGCAGGGATTGCGCGCCTACCTCGATAACCCGGTGATCCTGTCATCGCTGCCGGGGAAGAGCGCAGTCGAGCAAGTCATGGGCGCCGTGGTCGATGGCGGCTTCGAAAGCGTCCTGGACGAGCATTTCTGGTTGCGATCGCAAAATCTCCAAGAGGGCGCAGCTGGTCTCGCCAAGGACCTTCAATCGTCGCTCGGACTACGCGCAGGCACCTTTAGCTTTCATGCAATAGGAGGTGCGCCACATAAGATCCCGGTGCGCTGCCACGTCGCCGTGCCGTTCGGCGACGCCGAGACCCAACCCGCCGTCAAGGTGGACGGCGGCGTGGGGCAAGCCGCTCCTGTCCGACCCGATGAGGTTCGGCGCAGCTTCAACACACCCTTCTGGCCACATGTGCTGGCAACAACATCGGTTGGTCAGGAGGGTCTCGATTTTCATCCCTGGTGCTCGCACGTGGTTCATTGGGATCTTTCGTCAAATCCTCTCGATATCGAACAGCGAGAGGGTCGCATCCAGCGCTACGCTGGTTTAGCCGTCAGACGCAGACTCGCGGTAGATTTGCGTGGTGACGTGCTGAAGGATCGTACCGCTGTATACCGTTCCCCTTGGCATTGCTTGGAATTTCATGCTGAGCGTCTGGTCGATGCGAGCGGCCTTCGCCCCTGGTGGGTGTACGATGGTGCCGAAATTCGTCGTCACGTCTTTGAGCGCCCGTTTGGACGGGACATTGTCCGTTTCGCCCAACTTCGAGAACAGCGCATGATCTATAGGTTGGCACTGGGGCAGCCCAACCAGGAGGACTTCATCGACGTGCTTTCACGAGGTGGGGCGGTTACTCGCGCTTTGCTGCAACCTTTAATTCTTGACCTGTCTGCGATGGGGCTTCGCCAACGGCCTATGCCATGTGGCAGTTAGGTGGGAAACTCGTGGTCGTGCAAGAAGTGAGCTACATCTGGCACGCACGCGTTCGCCGCGCCGGGTCAGCGTTTTTGGCGTTGTCCAGCTGCATTCTGCTCGTTGTGTGCGGGGCTCGCGGGTGCTAGGCTTGAGACTGATGACCTTCTTGACGCGACCTTCAGTCCCTCGCAGCAGAAAAGCTATACGGAGTGTGCGGAGAATATGCAGCCATCGCCAGAATTTCAATGGGGCCACTATATAGACATTCAGTCTTTTTCGCGTCGTCCCGTCTTGAAGGACGGAAATGTCCTTTTTGTCATTAGGCATGGCCTTGTTGCGCAAAGCCTGGCTGGGATTCACATCGGGGCTCCAGCGACATAGCTGAGCGGCATGTCCAAGCCTGCGCCCACCCGCTACCGCACCCTGAACTGGTCGTCCTACAACGCGTCGCTGCGTGAGCGCGGGTCGCTGACGGTCTGGTTCGATCCCGGTATGGCCTGGCACGCGGCGCCGTCTGGCAAGCGCGGTCGCCAGCAGACCTTCTCGGACGCCGCCATACAGGCCTGCCTGACGATCAAGGTGCTCTTCGGCCTGCCACTCCGCCAGACGACCGGCTTCATGGCGAGCTTGTTGAAGCTCGCGGGGCTCGACTGGCCGGTGCCGGACTTCTCGACGCTGTGCCGCCGCCAGAAGACGCTCGCGGTGCAGCTGCCCCATCGGGGCAGCGGCGGGCCGCTGAACCTGCTGGTGGACAGCACTGGGATCAAGGTCCGCGGCGAAGGCGAATGGCATGCGCGAAAGCACGGCGGGGCGCGGCGGCGCGAATGGCGCAAGGTCCATCTGGGCATCGACGAGGCGACCATGGAAGTGCGCGCGGTCGAGATCACCGGCAGCGGCGTCGGCGACGCGCCCATGCTGCCCTGCCTGCTGTCGCAGATCCCCGAAGGCGAGCCGATCGCGTCCGTCACGGCAGACGGCGCCTATGATGGCCGCGCCTGCCGCGACGCCATCGCAGACCGCGGAGCGGAAGCGATCATCCCGCCCCGCCGAAACGCAAAGCCCTGGAAGAAGGACAGCCCCGGGGCGGCAGCGAGGAACGAAGCCCTGCGCTTCATCAAGCGCTTCGGCAAGACGCTCTGGCGGAAGTGGTCCGGCTACCACCGCCGCAGCCGCGCCGAGACCAAGATGAACTGCATGAAGCTGCTCGGCCAAAAGCTCATGTCCCGAGACTTCGACCGCCAGACCGCCGAACTCCAAGTCCGCATCGCCATCCTCAACCGCTTCACCGCCCTCGGCATCCCCGTCACGCAGCCCGTCGGCTGACGTCAAACGGGAAAAGGGGAACTCCGGCCATCAGGCGATTTGCGCAACAAGGCC
>JAZBPE010000066.1:0-2977 GCA_036353345.1 Erythrobacter sp.
GCGCTCAAACGGATCGGCAAGACTGTGCGCGAACGGCTGGCGGCCGATCCGGGCGTCTACAAGGTCGATACCGACAAGGCCGAGATCTTCGCGGTCGGCGATTTCCTGACCGCCGACGAATGCGTGCGGCTGTGCACCATGATCGACCTCACCGCCCGCCCATCCTCGCTTCACGAGCTTGGCTATGACAGCGGCTTTCGCACTTCCTATTCAGGCGATCTCGACCCGCATGACAGCTTCGTGAAGGGCATTTCGCGCCGGATCGACGACCTGCTCGGCGTGAACCCGGCGATCGGCGAGGCGATCCAGGGCCAGCGCTACCTTCCGGGCCAGCAGTTCAAGCCGCACAATGACTGGTTCTACACCTCCGAGAAATACTGGGAGAGCGAGCGCAAGCGCGGCGGCCAGCGATCATGGACCACGATGGCCTTCCTCAACACGGTCGAGGAAGGGGGCGAGACCCACTTCACCCATGTCGGCATCAAGATCGTGCCCAAGCCCGGCGTGCTGCTGATCTGGAACAACGCGCTGGAGGATGGCTCTCCCAACGAGGACACGATGCACGCCGGCACCCCCGTCATCCGGGGGAGCAAGTATGTCATCACCCGCTGGTATCGCACCCGCCGCTGGAATTAGGCCGGGAGGCGCGCCGTAGGAAAGCGGTTTCGCCGCCGCTCAGACCCGTTCGAGCGCCTCGGCAATCAGCTTGCGGGTCGGTTCGACTCCGTAGAGCGCGATGAAACTGCCCATGCGCGGCCCCTGCTCGCTGCCCAGCAGCGTCTCGTAGAGCGCGCGGAACCAGTCGCGCAAGTTCCCGAACCCGTAGGCTTCGACCTTGCCGATCTCGTAGACCATCGTCTGCAGATCTTCCGCGCTTGCATCCGCCGGGGTCGCGGCGAGCTTGGCATCGAGTTCGCGCAGCGCCTCGACCTCGCCGCCCACCGGCGCGCGCTTCGCAAGGTTGGGAGCGACGAAGTCGCGATTGTAGTTCACCGCGCTCTCGATCAGCACCATCAGGCGCGGATCGGTGACGCTCGCGCCGGTGTAGCGCGCAACGTAATCGGCAAGGTTGGCAGGCGTCGCCTCCAGGCCCAGCACGCTGACGAGATTGAGCAGCAGCGAATAGGGCACGCTCAGCCCCTCGCCCGCGCCCGGCGCCTCGGCGCCCTCGATCCGCTCGTTGGCGCGCAGCAGGTGCCAGACCGGATTGCCGAGCTGCTTGTCGAGTTCCTGTTCGGGCAGGCGCTCGCGGAACTGCCAGTAATCGTCGATTGCCTTGGGGATCACGCCCGCGTGCAATTGCTTGGCGCTCTTGGGATTGGCGAAGATATAGAAGCCAAGGCTCTCCTCGCTGCCATAGGTCAGCCATTCCTCGATCGAGAGGCCGTTGCCCTTGGACTTGGAGATCTTCTCTCCCTTGGCATCGAGGAACAGCTCGTAGATCAGCCCCTCGGGCTTCTGCCCGCCCAGCACGCGCGCGATCTTGCCGCTTTGCACGCCGCTATCGGTCAGGTCCTTGCCGTACATCTCGTAATCGACGCCCAGCGCCACCCAGCGCATCGCCCAGTCGACCTTCCACTGGCACTTGGCCATGCCGCCCAGCGCCGATTGCTCGACGGTGCTGCCGTCCTCGTCGGTGAAACGGATGAGGCCCGCTGCGGCATCCACGACCTCGATCGGCACTTGCAAAACTGCGCCGGTTGCGGGGCTGACGGGCATGACGGGCGAGTATGTCTTGCGGCGTTCCTCGCCCAGGGTCGGCAGCATGATGTCCATGATCGCATCGAAATTCGCCAGCACGCCGCACAGGGCATCGTCGAAAGCGCCTGAATTGTAGCGGTCGGACGAGCTCACGAATTCGTAGTCGAAGCCAAACTGGTCGAGAAACTCGCGCAGCTTTGCGTTGTTGTGCGCAGCGAAGCTTTCGTGATCCGTATCGAACGGATTGGGGATGCGCGACAGGGGCTTGCCGAGGTTCGCCGCGAGCAGATCCTTGTTCGGGACGTTGTCGGGCACCTTGCGCAGCCCGTCCATGTCGTCGCTGAACGCCACCAATCGCGTTTCCTCGCCGGTCAGCGCCTCGTAGGCGCGGCGCACCAGCGATGTGCGCAGCACTTCCTGGAAAGTGCCGATATGCGGCAGGCCCGAGGGACCATAGCCGGTCTCGAACAGCACCGGCCCGCCGCCGGGTTTCCCGTTCTTCAGGCGCTTGGCGAGGCGCTGGGCCTCCTGGAACGGCCAGGCCTTGGAGGTGCGGGCGGCTTCGGTAAGGGCGTTGTCGGTCATGATGGCTGCGGTCTTTATTGAGGGCGCAGCATGTTGCAAGCGCGAACCGGATATCGACAGACCATGGGTGACAAGAGTGACACCGTGTCACCCGTGCCCTACAAGCGTTTTTCCTCCACAAAGCAGCATCTTGCACCTCTTTGCACGCGCGGACGGACGCTGGGGCGAAGCGCAAACGCACCCTTCCAGGCATGGGGCCGGCCGTAGCGCATCGCGCCTGTGTAGGACAGTGCGCCAGCGCGGCGCTGGTGCGCGTTCCCCGGATCAGTGCCGGCGGCCAGCGCCGTCAAAGAACGCCCAGCGGGGTCCCCGCGATTGCCACGGCGCAGGCAAACAGGACGAGGATGGCGCTGTCGGGGGACCATATCTTGATACGCATTGCGAAAAACTCGTGAGACCTTGTGTCGAGGGTGACGTGGCGCGGCTATGCGATTGCGCGTTTACAAGCGGTAGCCGCTCGCCCATTTTCATACCTACCGTGTCCGCAACCCCTCGTTCACCATCCTCCGCACCTCCCGCTGCGCCGTTGCCCCTGCCCGCGCTCCATGCGAGCCATGCGGGCAATTGGCTGCGCCCTGCAAACGGCGCGACCGGCGCGGTGTCGAAGGGCGATGCGATCATGGCCGCCGCCGATACGCCGGTGCTGCTGCTCAACGCCCCGCTGGTCGCGAACCGGCTGGGCTATCCCGAC
>JAZBPE010000067.1:0-18897 GCA_036353345.1 Erythrobacter sp.
CAGGAGCGAAAACCCGATCGCTCCCCCGTGACCGAAGCCGACCGCGCTGCCGAGGGTGCCATGCGCCGATTGATCGAAGAGCGCTTCCCCGATGACGGCATTATCGGGGAGGAATACGGCACCCGCAATGAAAGCTCAGGTCGGCAGTGGGTGCTCGATCCCATTGACGGCACCTTAAGCTTCATGGCGGGTCGCCCGATTTTCGGAACGCTGATCGCACTGATGCAGGATGGCTGGCCTGTCCTGGGCGTGATTGACCAGCCGATCCTTGGCGAGCGTTGGGTCGGACGGATCGGCGAGGAGACCAGGTTGAACGGCAAGTCCGTGCGCACCCGCCCCTGCCGTGATTTGCGCGAGGCGAGCCTTGCCACCAGCAGCCCGCACTATTTCACGGCCGATCAGGCCGAACCCTATATGGCGCTCGCGCAGACGATCGGCGGAAACGAACGTCAAGGCGCCATTATCTATGGTGGGGACTGCTACAATTACGGCTTGCTGGCGAGCGGGCATCTCGATGCGATCTGCGAGGCGGGCCTGGCGATCTACGATTATGCCGCTCTGGTCCCCGTGGTCGAAGGGGCGGGCGGCACGATGAGCGACTGGCAGGGCAATCCGCTGGATGCCGACAGCGCCGCGAGAGAGGAAGGCCGGGTGATTGCACTGGGCGATCCGGCGCGGCTGGACGATGTGCTCGAAGCGATGGGCTAGCCATCACGCGCCTTGCTTTTCGCACCCTGCCTCACTAACTCGCCCCCTTTACTGACACGAATCAACCGATCGGTCTGGCTATCGAAGGGCTGCCAGGGCTGATCACCGCGTGTCTCTTCAAAGGAGATGAAAATGCCCAAGCTGAAGACCAAGAGCGGTGTGAAGAAACGCTTCAAGCTCACCGCCACCGGCAAGGTCAAGCATGGTGTCGCAGGCAAGCGCCACCGCCTGATCAGCCACAATGCGAAGTATATCCGCCAGCATCGCGGGACCAAGGTTCTGGCCAAGGCCGATCAGGCTGCGGTCAAGAAATGGGCGCCCTACGGGCTGGATTGATTGGGTCGGCTTAGCGCCGAACTAGCCGGGCCTACTCTCTCCTCCATTCCTGCCACCTTTAGCATACGCTCAAGGGGGAAGTACGGGAGAGAGAGCAGGCCCGGCAACCTGACTAACAGGAAGGATATACGAATATGCCTCGCATCAAACGCGGCGTGACCACGCGCCAGAAGCACAAGCGACTGCTCGAACAAGCCAAGGGCTATCGCGGTCGTCGCAAGAACACCATTCGCATCGCCCGTCAGGCGGTAGAGAAAGCCGGCCAGTACGCCTATCGCGATCGCAAGGTGAAGAAGCGCAACTTCCGCGCTTTGTGGATTCAGCGCATCAACGCTGCGGTTCGCGCCGAAGGGCTCACCTATTCGCAGTTCATGCACGGCGTGAAGCTTGCCGGGATCGAGCTTGACCGCAAGGTCATGGCCGACCTTGCCATGAACGAGGAAGCGGCGTTCAAGACGATCATAACCCAAGCGAAAGGCGCGCTGCCCGCCTGAACTGCTGGGGCGCGATAAGCGCTGCAACCTTGCGCGTTGCGCGGTACTGATCCCGATGGACGATTCCGCACTCGTGGGCGTTCCACCTCAATCGCATGTCGAAGGGGCGCTGGCGGCTTGGCTGTATCAGCGCCCCTTTCTTTGTTGCTTCGTCTTTTTCATGTAAAAGGACATCAAGAGTTACAAGAAGGGCATTCATCGGACATTTGTTCTGATGAAGCAGGGGCGCATGAACGAGGGCGTGAGCAGCACCGGTAATAGTCGCGTGAGCGAGCACCTTTCGGCGTCAGCCCCCTACAAGGTCCATGCTCAATTCTACGCCCCGCCGGACCGGTTCGAAGGATGCTTCACCAGCTTTTATACGCTCGATCTCAAAATTGCCGACGGCGGAAACGTGCGCGACTGGCTGATGCCCGAATGGGGGAACATCCGATTTTTTGCAGGGGCTTGCCCCGTTGCAGAGATAGAGGGCTCGCAGGTTGAGGACATGTGTTTCATCGCAACCGGCCCCAGTTCGCGGCCGTGCCAGTTTACCCTGGGCCCTTCGCGGATGTGGGGCATCGGGTTCCTGCCCCTTGGCTGGGCACGGTTCGTCGGTAATGACGCATCTGAACTTACCAATATAATCTGCAATGGCGCTGGGCATCCGGTCTTCGGCAAGTTCGAAGGACTTCTGGATGTTCTGTGCGACAGGAATTCTAGCGTCGAGCAGCAACTTGCAGCGATCGGCGAAGCGATGGATCGCATAGCGCGCCCGCACAGAGACGAGGCGCAGATCGGAAAGATCCACGCAGCGCTAGTCGCGGGCCAGTATGTGACCGTTAGCGAGCTTGCCGACGCGTGCGCCATGACCACTCGCACGCTGGAGAGAACCTGCCTCCGCCATTTCGGTTTCACGCCCAAGCTATTGATGCGCCGTCAGCGGTTCATGCGTAGCTTGACAAGCTTCATGCTGCACGAGGGTTCGCACTGGACAGACGTGATGGATCGCGAATATCACGACCAGGCGCAGTTCACCCGCGAGTTCTGCGAGTTCATGACCATGAAGCCGAGCGAGTATGCATCGCTTCCGCACCCGATCCTGTCCTCCTTTGTCGAAGCGCGCGCGCGGGTCTGGGGTAGTGCTGCGCAAACGCTCGACGCGCCGCAGCGTTCGAAGACCATTTGAAGGGCTTTGCGAAAGCCTGAAGCGGAAGGGCTGAGAGACGCTTTGCATCCGTACGCTATTGCCGCTAGCGGACCGGCTCGCCTCGAAAGCCGCTACCGATGACCGACCTTAATTCCCGAAAGGAGGCAGCGCTGACTGCCATCACCGCCGCATTGTCGCTCGATGCGCTCGAGGAACAGCGCGTTGCAGCGCTCGGAAAGAAAGGCTGGGTCAGCCTCGAGTTGAAGACGCTGGGCACGATGGACTCCGAGCAACGCGCGCAGGCCGCGCCCGCAATCCAGGCGATGCGCGGTGAAATCGCCGATGCGATCGAGGCACGGCGGGCCGTGCTCGAAACCGAAGCGCTCGAAGCGCAGCTGGCGAGCGAGACGATCGACCTCACCTTGCCCGCACCGCAAGCACGGATCGGAACAATTCATCCGGTCAGTCAGGTGTTGGATGAACTTGCCGAGATTTTCGCCGATCTTGGCTTCGCGGTCGCCGAAGGGCCGGAGATCGAGGATGACTGGCACAATTTCACCGCGCTCAACATGGACGAAACACATCCCGCGCGCGCGATGCACGATACGTTCTACTTCCCCGATGGCGCGCCGGGTGTGGGCGGACCCGCCTCAAGCAGCGCAGCGATAGGCGAACAAGAAGGCCAAGCCTCAAGCAGCGCAGCGATAGGCGAACAAGAAGGCCAAGCCTCAAGCAGCGCAGCGATAGGCGAACAAAGCCTACGCATGCTGCTGCGCACCCACACCTCGCCGGTGCAGATCCGCGGCTTGAAGGAACAGGGCGCGCCGATCCGCATTATCGCGCCGGGCCGTGTCTATCGCTCGGACAGCGATGCGACCCATACGCCGATGTTCCATCAGGTCGAAGGGCTGGTGATCGACCGCGACACGCATCTCGGGCACCTGAAATGGACGCTCGAAACCTTCTTCAAGGCGTTCTTCGAGCGTGAGGATATCGTGCTGCGCCTGCGCCCCTCCTACTTCCCCTTTACCGAGCCCAGCGTCGAGGTTGATGTCGGCTACTCGAACGAGGATAATCGCCGCGTGGTCGGCGGGCACGGTGATGAACCGGGCTATGCTTGGATGGAGCTGGGCGGCAGCGGAATGGTGAACGCTCGCGTGATCGAGATGGTCGGGCTGGACCCGGACGAATGGCAGGGCTTTGCCTTTGGTCTGGGGATCGATCGGATCGCGATGCTCAAATACGGCTTGAACGATTTGCGCGCATTCTTTGACGGCGATCCGCGATGGCTGGCGCATTACGGGTTCTCGCCGTTCGACCAGCCGACGCTCTCTGCGGGCGTTGGAGCCGGCGGGAGGACGACGTCGTGAAGTTCTCGACTACATGGCTGAAGGACCACCTTGAAACCGATGCCTCGCTTCGGGAAATAACCGATACGCTAAACGCAATCGGGCTTGAGGTCGAAGGAGTCGAGGACCCTTCCAAGACACTGGCGGGGTTTCGCGTGGCCGAGGTGCTGACAGCTGAAAAGCATCCGGATGCCGACAAGTTGCAGATCCTCAGCGTCGATGCCGGACAGGGCGAACCGATCCAGGTCGTGTGCGGTGCGCCGAATGCGCGTGCGGGCATGAAGGGCGTGCTTGGCTTGCCGGGTGCAATTGTCCCCTCGAACGGGATGGAGCTGCGCAAGGCGGCGATCCGAGGGGTCGAATCCACCGGAATGATGTGTTCCGCGCGCGAGCTCGACCTTGGCGACAGTCATGACGGGATCATCGAACTGCCGGGCGATGCGAGCGTCGGGCATTCCTTTGCCGACTACCGGGGCTCTTCGCCGATCATCGAAGTTGCGGTGACGCCCAACCGCCCGGACTGCATGGGCGTCCATGGTATTGCGCGAGACCTTGCTGCTGCCGGGCTCGGCACACTCAAGCCGATTGCCATTCCCGAATTCACAGCCTCAGGCATGTGTCCGGTCGAAATCCGCGCCGACGATCCCGAAGGCTGCCCTGCCTTCTATGGCCGCGTAATCACAGGCGTGACCAACGGTCCTTCGCCCGACTGGTTGCAGCAGCGGCTGAAAAGCGCGGGCCAGCGCCCGATCTCGCTGCTGGTCGATCTGACCAATTACCTGATGCTTGCTTACGGGCGCCCGGCGCATGTCTACGATCTGGCAAAGCTGGCAGGAGCGGTTGTCGCGCGGCGCGCTACACAAGGTGAGCAGGTAATCGCGCTCAATGAAAAGACCTACACGCTCGATGACAGCATGGTCGTAATCGCGGACGGGAAGCAGGTCCACGATATTGCCGGCATTATGGGCGGCCATGATTCGGGCGTCTCGGACGACACCAGCGACGTACTGCTGGAGATCGCCTATTTCGACCCGCCCCGGATCGGGATGACAGGGCGCAAGCTCGGTCTCGCGTCGGATGCCCGCACCCGGTTCGAGCGTGGGGTCGATCCGGCATTTCTTGGCGACGGCCTAGATCTTCTCACCGGGCTGATCGTCGAACTGGCCGGGGGCGCGGCAAGCGAGGCGGTGCGCGTCGGCTCTGCGCCGTCCGAGCCAAAGGTGCTAGCTTTCGACCCTGCGATGACGGCCAAGCTGGGCGGCGTGGACGTGCCTGAGAGCGAACAACGCCGCATTCTGGAAAGCCTCGATTTCACGGTATCGACAGATTGGCATGTCACCGCTCCCCTGCGCCGCCATGATATCGAAGGGCCTGCCGATCTGGTCGAGGAGGTCGTGCGCATCTACGGTCTCGACAAGGTCGAAAGCGTGCCTTTGGAGCGCGCCGAGGGTGTTGCCCGCCCGACTGCGACCGCGCGGCAAGTGCTCGAACGCAAGCTGCGCCGCGCGGCGGCGGGATACGGCCTTGACGAAGCGATCACCTGGTCCTTCCTCCCCGGCGATATGGCTGCGCATTTCGCTGCGGAAGGCGAGGATTTGTGGGTTCTCGATAATCCGATCAGCGAGGACATGAAGGTCATGCGGCCCTCGCTGCTGCCCGGCCTGATGATGGCGGCCAAGCGCAGCGCGGATCGCGGCAGTGCCGGCGTGCGCCTGTTCGAACTGGGCCGGCGCTACTTGCGTGCGGGTGACGGGAGCAGCGATGAACGCCCGACGCTGGGCGTGTTGCTCGCCGGTGAGAAAACGCCGCGCGGCTGGGCGAATGGCAAAGCGAGCCATTTCGATGCCTATGATGCGAAAGCCGCGGCACTGCACCTGCTCGAAGCTGCCGGTGCGCCGGTGGACAATCTGATGGTGATGGGAGAGGCGGGTCCGCAATTCCATCCCGGCCAGTCGGCCACGCTCCGGCTCGGTCCGAAAAAGGTGCTCGCGCGCTTCGGGATGCTGCATCCCGCAACGCTCAAGACCTTCGATATGGGTACAGGCACGGCGGCTGTGGAAGTGTTCCTCGACGCAATCCCTGCGAAGAAGGCGGCGAAAGGTCCGGTCAGCTTCGCGCGCCCCGGTTTCGTCCCGCCCGCATTGCAGCCCGTCATCCGCGATTTTGCATTCCTGGTTCCCGAGACCTTGCCCGCAGCCGATCTCGTGCGTGCGGTGAAAGGGGCGGACAAGGTCAACATAACGGATGCCCGCATATTTGACGTGTTTGCGGGTGAAGGCGTTCCCGAAGCACAGAAATCGCTCGCACTCGAAGTGACCCTGCAGCCGCAGGGCCAGAGCTTCAAGGACGCCGAGCTAAAGGCGATTGCTGATGCGGTCATCGCCGCGGCCGGGAAGGTCGGAGCGCAATTGCGGGGCTGACAGGTTCTAGTTCGGGCCAAGCCGGCCAGTTCAATCGGTTCCCCAGCCATCGTCAGGAGTATGGCTGCTCGCGGCCCAGTCTTCGCCGTGCTCTTCGGTAAACTTGCGCCGTCTTTCGGCTTCCGCCAATTCCCCATGGGCCTTTGCGAGTTCGCTCGCGGTCTGGTTTGCTTCGGCGATCTTGTCCTTCACGCCCGGAGCCACGGCTGTCATGATCGGATCGGCCATCGGCGGCGCGGCGAACATGATATCGAACGGGCGGCCCTCGATGGCGGCGGCGACATGTTCGCTCGCAAGTTTTTCGAGCAGTCCGGCAGCGCGCAGATTAGCGGACAGGGCACCGCTCACATTTTGCGCGTTGCGCCCGTGCGCGGGTCGCAATTCGGTCGTGACTGCGGAGCCGTCGCCATCGGGCTCGATCGTGGTTACGAAGTGGAGGACTTCCGCTCCGTTACGATCAACCAGCGCGGTGACGACGATATCCGCTCCCTCATCGCGCACAACGCTGCCGGCAATATTTTCTCCGAGCACATGGATGGGGACTTGGGCCGACCTGAGCGCCTCGCGCACTTCTTGCGGTGAGCGTTCGTAGCTTTGCGAACCGTCATTGGCCCCCATCCACAGGACGAGCGCAAATGCCGGGACCAGCCCGAGCGTATAGCGAAGCGGTTTCAGCGCGCGGAGCATCACGGTCCTCTCCGCTGCAAGCTTTCTCCCATGCCGAGTTAAGACGCGGTAAAGGCGGCCCAGCTGGGCCTTTGCGGATATGTGGACGCTGCATCGCAGTCCGGCTAGAGCGCGCCTCCGATGAGCAGTAATACCTCCACCTCCAAAAACTCCAGGCGCACCTTCGCCATCATCTCGCATCCTGATGCGGGCAAGACGACCTTGACCGAGAAGTTGCTGCTGCAAGGCGGCGCGATCCATCTCGCAGGCGAGGTCAAGGCGCGCGGGGCCGCGCGGCGGGCGCGGTCGGACTGGATGAAGATAGAACAACAGCGCGGCATCTCCGTCACCTCCAGCGTGATGACGTTCGAACGCGCGAGCGAAGACGGTGCGATCGTAACCTTCAACCTGCTCGATACGCCAGGGCACGAGGATTTTTCGGAGGACACCTATCGCACGCTAACGGCGGTCGATTCCGCGGTAATGGTAATCGATGCGGCGAAAGGCATCGAGCCGCAGACGCGCAAGCTGTTCGAGGTCTGCCGCCTGCGTTCGGTCCCGATCATCACTTTCATCAACAAGGTCGATCGCGAGGGGCGCGACCCGTTTGAGACGCTGGACGAGGTCGCCGATATGCTCGCGCTCGATGTCTCCCCGCAAAACTGGCCGATCGGCATGGGCGGGCAATTCCGGGGTGTGCTCGACTTTGCTTCGGGTGAAGTCAGCCGCCCGGAAGGCCCTTCGAAGGAGTTTCGCGGGCTGCGCGAAGCTGATGCCGACATTCCCGAGGAGTTCGCCGAAGAGGCGGAGCTCGCACGGATCGGCTATCCTGAATTCGATCTCGAAGCCTATCGCAACGGCGATCTGACGCCGGTTTATTTTGGCAGCGCGCTGAAGAATTTCGGCGTGACCGAGCTGATCGATGCGATCGCACGCATCGCGCCTCCGCCCCGCCCGCAGCCCGCCGGCAATACGCGGATCGAACCGGACCACGATGAAGTCACGGGATTTATCTTCAAGGTTCAGGCCAACATGGATCCCAACCACCGCGACCGGATCGCCTTCATGCGCCAGGTCTCCGGAACCTTCAAACGCGGCATGAAACTGACGCCGTCAGGGCTGGGCAAGCCGATTGCGATCCATTCCCCGATCCTGTTCTTCGCGCAGGACCGCGAGATCGCCGATACCGCTGAGGCTGGCGACATCATCGGCATTCCCAACCATGGCACCTTGCGGGTGGGCGATACGCTGAGTGAGAAGGACGTGGTACGCTTTACCGGCCTGCCAAACTTCGCGCCGGAGATCCTGCGCCGCGTGCAGCTGAAGGATCCGACCAAGACCAAGCAATTGCGAAAGGCGCTCGACGATCTCTCCGAAGAAGGTGTGATCCAGGTTTTTTATCCCGAGCTCGGCGCGCAGCACATCGTCGGCGTTGTCGGCCAGTTGCAGCTCGAGGTGCTAATCGCGCGGCTCTCGGCGGAATACAAGGTCGAAGCCGCGCTCGAAGCAGCACCTTTCGCGACCGCGCGCTGGCTCAAGGGCGATCCGGGTACGCTGGCCGAATTCGAAGGCTTCAATCGCGCCAATCTCGCGCGCGATCGCGACGGGGACCTGGTCTTCCTCGCGAAAAGCCCATGGGACGTGAACTACCAGGTCGAGAAGAATCCCGAGATCGCTTTTTCCGCCACGAAGGAGCGGTGATGACCATTCCCGGCCCCACTTCGCAAACCTTCATCTCCCAGCGTCTGCGCCTCAATTACGAGGATTGGGGCAGCAGCGCGAGCGGCGCGCCGCCTCTCATCCTTGTCCATGGCGGGCGTGATCATGCGCGCAGCTGGGACTGGACCGCGGAGGCCTTGCGTGCTGACTACCACGTTATCGCGATGGATCACCGCGGCCATGGCAATAGCGACTGGGTTTCGGACGGGAATTACTCAGCTGGCGACATGGTCTATGATCTGGCGCAGCTCATCCATCAGCTCGGATTCGGAAAGGTTCGGATCGTCGCACATTCCATGGGCGGTAATGTCGCGCTGCGCTATGCCGGGATGTTTCCTGACATGGTTGAAAAGCTGGTCGCGATCGAAGGCCTTGGCCCTTCGCCTGAATGGCGCGAAAAGCAGCGCGCCACTCCCTTCCCCGAGCGTATGGCCGAGTGGATCGAGAAGAAGCGCAAGGCAGCGGGGCGCACCCCGCGCAAATATGAGAGTATCGAAGCGGCCTTTGCCCGCATGATCGAAGAGAACAGCTATCTGACCGAGGAGCAGGCCCGGCACCTGACGATCCACGGCGTCAACCGCAACGAGGACGGCACCTATAGCTGGAAGTTCGACCCGCACCTCAATGTCTGGCCAATCGAGGATGTGGCCGACGAATTTCTCGAGGCGACCTGGGCTGCGATCCGGTGCCCGACACTATTGGTCTATGGCGCGGACAGCTGGGCCTCGAACCCCGAACAGGATGGGCGACTGGCGCATTTCAGCACGGCGCGCGTGGTCGAGTTCGAACAGGCGGGCCACTGGCTCCACCACGATCAGTTCGACCGGTTCATCGCGACCTTGCGCGACTTTCTGTAGCGCTATTCTTGCAAAGCGCTGCTGCAAAAGCGGGCAATTGCCTGCTTGGCGGGCAGCCAAACGCTCTCCTGCACGCCCCTCCATTGCGCGAACAGCTTGCGTTGCGCGACATGGCATGCATCTTGCTTCTGAGATGTGCGAAGCCAGCATAAGGGCCATTCATGAAATATATCATCGCCGTGATCAAACCCTTCAAGCTCGACGAAGTGCGCGAAGCTTTGAGTGCGCTCGGTATCGCTGGGATGACCGTGTCCGAGGTCAAGGGTTTCGGTCGCCAGAAGGGCCAGACCGAAATCTATCGCGGCGCCGAATATTCGACCAACATGCTGCCCAAGGTGAAGCTCGAAATCGCAGCGGGCGACGATATGGCTGACGCGGTGGTCGAAGCGATCGAGACGACCGCCAACACCGGCTCGATCGGCGATGGCAAGATTTTCGTGTTCGACCTGGCCTCGGCAATCCGCATCCGGACGGGCGAAAAAGGGGAGACGGCGCTGTGAGAGGCGCGGGGATGAGGGTGCTGATCTTCGCGGCGCTCGGACTGGCGGCCATCGAGCCCGCTGTCGCAGCGACTCCGGCGACGGTTCCCGAGGCCATCCCCGGAAACAACGCCTGGATGATGACCGCGACGCTGCTCGTGATGCTCATGATCCTGCCGGGCCTTGCGCTGTTTTATGGCGGCCTCACGCGCTCGAAGAACATGCTTTCCATGCTGACCCAGATCGGCGCGACCGCGAGCCTTGCGATGATTGTATGGGTGATGTGGGGCTTCAGCATGGCCTTCGGCTCGACCAGTTATGACGGCTGGCTCGGCAATTTCATCAGCGGCGGAAGCCTGTTTCTGGCCGGGATGGACGCAAGCAGCACCGCGGCGACCTTTACCGAAGCCGTCATCAGCGAATATGTCTTTGTCAGTTTCCAGATGACCTTCGCCGCGATCACCGCTGCGCTGATCCTTGGAGCGACGGCGGAGCGGATGAAGTTCGATGCGGTGATGGCGTTCGTGCCGATCTGGCTGACTATCGTCTACTTCCCGATCGCGCATATGGTATGGGCGGGCGACGGGCTGCTGTTCAAGGACGGTGCGCTCGACTTCGCCGGGGGGACGGTGGTCCATATCAATGCCGGGGTGTCCGGCCTCGTGCTTGCCACGCTGGTAGGACGACGGCGTGGCTGGCCGGTCGAACCGATGCCGCCGCACAACCTGGTGATGACGGTTATCGGGACCGGCTTGCTGTGGGTCGGCTGGTTCGGCTTCAATGCGGGCTCCGCGCTCGAAGCGGATGGATCGGCGGGGCTCGCCATGATCAACACCTTCGTGGCGACCGCTGCCGGGGCGCTGGCTTGGATGACGATCGAGCGCATGGTCGGTAACAAGGGGTCCGCGCTCGGCTTTTGCTCAGGCGTCATCGCCGGGCTGGTCGCGGTGACGCCCGCAGCGGGCAATAGCGGTCCGTTCGGTGCGATCCTGCTCGGGATCGTATCAGCGGCCGTGTGCTATGTGTTCGTTGCAAGGATGAAGGCGCGGCTGGGCTATGACGACGCGCTTGATGCTTTTGGAATCCATGGGCTTGGCGGGATCGTCGGCGCGCTCGGGACAGCCGTGGTCTATCAGCCCTGGTTGGGCGGACCGGGCGATGGTTCGGTGACGCTGGGCGCGCAGGCGCTGGTGCAGGCCTTCAGCGTGATCGTGACGATCGCCTGGGCTGCGATTGGCACGCTGATTGCCGGGCTAGCGGTCAAAGCCGTGATCGGTCTGCGCGTGAGCGAAGAGGACGAGATCGAAGGCCTCGATATTCGCGAGCATGGAGAGCGCGCGTATAATAATTGAGCGCTGGCTCGTCCCCGCCGTCCTGCGTTAGGCCGCCACCTGCTCGCGCTCGGCAGCCTTGACGAATGCGGCGCCGCGTTCGCCGATCATGATCGAAGGCGCGTTGGTGTTTCCGCTGACGATCCTGGGCATGACGCTGGCATCGGCAATCCACAGCCCCTCGATCCCGCGCGCCTTGAGCGTCGGATCGACGACCGCATCATCGTCCGCGCCCATTCGGCAAGTGCCGACCGGGTGATAGACCGTGTCGGCGCGCTCGCGGATGAGGTGGTCGAGCGCGGCGTCGTCATCGAGGTCAACGGGATGGCGATCGGTCGGCCCGAAGACCTGAAGCGGCGGCGTATCGGCGATCCGGTGTGACAGGCGAACCCCTTCGCGCAAGGTGGCCAGATCGCGCGCGTCGTCGAGGAAATTGGGATCGAGCACCGGCGCGTCCAACGCATCACCGGACGCCAGCCGCACGGTCCCCCGGCTTTCCGGGCGCAGCACGCAGGCGTGGAGTGAAAAGCCGTAGCCCTTCACGTTCGCGCGCCCGTGATCTTCGAGCACCGCCGGAACGAAATGCCATTGCACGTCGGGCGCGGGCGCGTCGTCCATCACCGTCCAGAACCCGCCCGCCTCGGCATAGGGCGTCGTCATCGCGCCGGTCCGGTCGCGACGGTGCTGCACGATCGCGCCCGCCATCTTGAGCGTGCCTTTCAACGTGCCGCCGATCGGAACCTCGCTGCGGGTTTCCCAGCTTGAGACGTAGTCCACATGGTCCTGCAGGTTGGATCCCACCGCAGGCCGGTCGAGCACGACCTCGATCCCGTTATCCTTCAGGTGCTGAGCCGGTCCGATGCCCGACAGCATGAGGATCTGGGGCGAACCGAAACTGCCCGCAGAAAGGATAACGCCGTGCTTGGCATAAAGCGTCTGGCTCTCGCCCCCCTGGCGAACCTGTACGCCGGTAACGCGGCCATTTTCGATCACCAGTTTCTCGACCAGCGTATCGGTGCGGATCGAGATGTTGCCTTGGTCGCGGATGGGCTCGACATAAGCGCGCGATGCTGACCAGCGCTCCCCGTCGCGCTGCGTGACCTGGAACATGCCAAAGCCATCCTGCCGCTCGCCATTGAAATCATCGTTCGTGCGCATTTGTAGCTGCGCGGCTGCATCGATGAAGGCGTGGCTGGTGGGATTGGGGAAGTGCTGGTCGGACACGAAGAGGGGGCCGCCCGCACCGTGATATTCGCTCTCCCCGCGCTCGTTTGCTTCGGCCTTCCTGAACCATGGGAGCACGTCGTCGTACGACCAGCCGGTGCAACCCATTTCGGCCCAATTGTCGTAATCCCAGCGGTTGCCGCGGATATAAACCATCGCGTTGATTGCGGAGGAACCGCCGAGCCCGCGTCCGCGCGGCTGATAGCCGAGCCGCCCGTTCAGCCCTTTTTGCGGCACGGTATCGTATTTGTAGTTCGACGCGTTCCGAATGAACGGCATGAAGCCCGGTGTCTTGATGAAGACGTTGTCGTTGCGCCCCCCGGCCTCGATCACGCAGACCCGCCGGGTTCCGTCCACCGCGAGCCGTCCGGCAACCGCACAGCCGCCGCTGCCTCCGCCAACGACGATGTAATCGAAGCTTTCCATAACGTCTCCTCTCGTGGGGGAGACATTCGGTGATGTCCCCCTCTTGCGCGGCAGACTATGCGGACTTGGACAGCGCGGCAATCGACTTTCGCGCCGGATCGCTTGCGATCGAACCCGTGCGCGCCTGCCAGCGGGCCCGGATCATGTCGGAGGTCTCGCGTTCTCCATCATGGCTCCAGCCGGGTTCGCGCAGCAGATAGGCAAGCTTATGCCGCCATGGCGCGCGTGCGATGTCTGCGATCATCTCGATCCATTCGTGAAATACCGACCACAGCAGGTTGAAGCTGCCCAGTTGCTTGACGACGCCGTAGCGGATGGGCTCACCGGCGCGCTCCGGCTCGAAGGTGCCGAAAAGCTTGTCCCAAATAATGAAGACGCCAGCGTAATTGCGATCGAGATAGCGCGGATTGGTCGCATGGTGGACCCGGTGATGGCTCGGCGTGTTCATCACCGCCTCGAACCAGCGCGGCATCCGCCCGATCGCCTCGGTATGGATCCAGAATTGGTAGATGAGATTGATGCCGGTAACGATCGCCAGCATCGCGGGGTGAAAGCCCAGCAGGACCAGCGGGACCGCAAAAAGGAGGCCGAAGGTGAAGGCGCTGGTCCAGCTTTGCCTGAGCGCGGTCGACAGGTTGTAATGCTGGCTCGAATGGTGGTTTACATGCGCAGCCCACATCCAGCGGATACGGTGGCCAGCGCGGTGGACCCAATAATATCTGAGATCGTCGAGCACGAAGGCGAGCGGCCAGGCCCACCAAAGTGTCCACCACGTCTCTCCAAAGTCGAACAGGCGATATTCGTAGCCCGCGATCAGGATGCCGAGCGTGACCCCGCCGGCCAGAGCGCCTGCCACGGTAGAGCCAAGACCAAGCGCGAGGCTCACGAGCGTATCCGCTGGCTCGTAAGCTTCTGGCCGATGTCGTCTCGACCAGATCATCTCTGCGAGGATCGCTGCGACGAAGAACGGGATGGCGTACTGGATGGGCGAGAAATCGGGCATGAGATCGCCTCGGGCTATAGCCGGTTGATTGCATCGGCCCAATAGGGCGCGTCGGTCAGCTGCAGGCGGACTTCGCCGAAGCGCGCATCGCCGCATTCGACGATCAGCGCATCGACCACTTCGCGGGCCTGCGCACCGCGTCCCAAAATCCGTCCGGCAAAGCGGTTGCCATGGCGCTTGATGAGCATGATCTGCCCGTCGGTATCGCGAGCGAGGGCGGCGTGACGCATGCGCGCGATGCTGGTGCGGACTGGAACAAAGCCATCTTCGACCTCGCCAGCCGCTTTCGCCACCGCTGCGTCATCGTCGATTCGTGGCCTGGGACCCAGCCGCATCATCTTCGCGAGTGCCACGATGAGCAGGATCGCGATCAGCGAACCGAAAAACTGGAGAAGCAGCGGCGACATCGACCGTCTTTCTCGCCCCTCGCCTATTGCGATGCGAGCATGTCCATCATCGGGCGGATCGGGCCGGTATCGTAGCCAGCTTCGGCGGCCGCGCGGGCAATAGCGTCGGGATCGCCGCCTCCCTTGGCGCAGGCGAGTGCCCATAACATCGTCGACCTGGTACCCGAGCGACAATAGGCCAGCGTAGTGCCTTGGTGACTTTCGAGCGCCTGGGCGAGGGCATCGATCTGTGGAGCGCTGATGCCGCCATGGCCGATCGGCAGGTAGAGGTAATCCATGCCCTGCGCGCGCGCCGCATCCTCGATTTCAGCCGATTGCGGCGCGCTCGGCTCCTCACCGTCAGGACGGTTGTTGACGATCAAGCTGACGCCTTCCTTCCTCGCGCTCGCTAGATCGGCGGGCGCGATCTGCGGCGAGGCAAGCATGTCGGGGGCGAGTCGGCGAAATTCGGCCATATCGGGCTTCCGTGGTTATGGGTTCCGGGTGCGCGCTGCGCCGGTCCAGGTATGGGCGCGGCGCGTGTTGCCGCAGTAGATACGAGGAGCAAAGCTGTTGCAGAACCCGGAAGTTGGCAAAAGTGTCATAATTTTTCGCGATACGGTCAGCCGAGGTTAAATTGTTCGCAAAGCGCGCCTTTGTCGGCTATAACCCGTTAGACATGGTGGGCTTGCCCGGTCGGGAGAACCCATCCACGCCCGGTGCGATTCGCTGTCCGCGTTACCGGGTTTCTCGATGATCGGCAGCGTGACAAGGTACGTGTTGAATTATGGGTTACGATAGGGGACGTCGCCGCGGGCGGGACAAGCGCGACGGTTTCGGCGAAGACAGTTTCGATCCTTTCGGTGGCAGTGACAGCGGATTCCCGCCGCCCGATTACGGGAATGATCGCGGTGGCGACCGTTTTGGCGGCGGTGGCGGCGGTGGAGGCGATCGCTTCGGCGACCGCAGCGGCGGTGGCGGCGATCGTTTCGGCGGCGGTCCGCGTGGTGGCGGTGGCCCGCGCGGCGGGGGCGGACCTGGCGGCGGCGCAGGCGGTGGCTTCAACCGCATGCCCGCACAAGTCGTCGGCACCGGCAAAGGCACGGTCAAGTTCTTCAACGGTCAGAAGGGTTTCGGCTTCATTCAGCAGGAAGGCGGCGGAGAGGATGTGTTCGTGCATATCAGCGCTGTCGAACGTGCCGGGCTAGAAGCTCTGGCCGAAGGGCAGGAGCTCGAATTCAACCTGGTCGATCGCGGCGGAAAGATTTCCGCGCAGGACCTGCAGGTCGTCGGCGATGTGATCGCAGCGCCCGCGGCTGCTGGTGGCCCTCCGAAACGCGAGTTGACGGGTGAGAAAGCGACCGGGACGGTCAAGTTCTTCAACTCGATGAAGGGCTTTGGCTTCCTGGTTCGCGATGACGGCCAACCCGACGCTTTCGTTCACATCAGCGCGGTAGAGCGTTCCGGTCTCACCGAGCTTAACGAGGGTGAACGCTTTGAGTTCGATCTCGAAGTCGATCGCCGGGGCAAGTATTCGGCAGTCAATCTCGTGCCGGTGCAGAGCTGACCACGCCCAGGAAATGGGCGGCTGCGGTTTGACCGCGAGACTGATCGTTCCTAGTTCATGCAATGGCGGCTCTGCATCGGGGCCGCCATTTGCATTGGAGCCGCGCTACTGCCTCCGCTTCCTTCTCGCTTCCCAACAAAGCTGAAAGCCTATGTCGATCTCGCCTCTCATGCCTGTCTATCCGCGCTGCGGCGTTCGCCCGGTGCGCGGCGAACATTGCCACCTGATCGACGAGGACGGCACGCGCTATCTCGATTTCGCAAGCGGCATTGCGGTGAACCTGCTCGGCCATTCGCATCAGGGCTTGATCGAGGCGATACAGACGCAGGCTTCAACCTTGATGCACGTGTCCAACCTCTATGGCAGCCCTCAAGGTGAGCGGCTCGCACGCCAGCTCGTGGAGCATACTTTTGCAGACACGGTGTTCTTCACCAATTCGGGGGCCGAGGCGGTTGAGGGCGCGATCAAGGCCGCGCGCGCCTATCATCAGAATGCGGGCGATGACGGGGATAAAGGTCGCTTCGAGCTGATAACCTTTGCCAATGCCTTTCACGGGCGCACGATGGCAACGATCAGCGCTTCGAACCAGACGAAGATGCATCATGGATTCTCGCCGATGCTCGAAGGGTTCCAATATGCCGAGTTCGACGATCTGGAGTCGGCCAAACGGCTGATGGGGCCCAGGACCGCAGGCTTTCTGGTAGAGCCGATCCAGGGCGAGGGCGGTATCCGCCCTGCATCGCAGGAATTCATGCAGGGTCTTCGCGCACTTGCCGACGAACACGACCTGATGCTCGTCCTGGATGAAGTGCAATGCGGGGTCGCCCGGACCGGCGCGCTTTACGCTTACGAGCATTACGGCATCAAACCCGACATTCTTGCGACGGCGAAGGGGCTGGGTGGAGGCTTTCCATTAGGTGCCGTCCTCGCAACCGAGAAGGGCGCGCGCGGCATGACCTTTGGCACCCACGGCTCGACCTATGGCGGTAACCCGCTGGCGATGGCGGCAGGCAGCGCAGTGATGGAAGCGGTGGCGAACGAGGATTTCCTCGCATCGGTTCGCGAGAAGGGCGAGCGTGTCCGTTCGCGGCTCGAACAGTTCATCGGCAATTACCCGGACCTGTTCGAGCTGGTGCGCGGCAAAGGCTTGATGCTGGGTTTGAAGATGAAGGTCGAAAGCCGCCCGTTTTTCGTGCACCTGCGCGACAATCACCAGCTGCTTACGGTGGCGGCGGGTGACCAGACACTGCGCGTGATCCCGCCGCTCGTTATCGGCGATGCTGAGATCGATGAGTTCTTCGACAAGCTGTCTGCGGGTGCGGCAAGCTACAAGGTCGCCGAGCCTGCCTGATGGCGCAAGCCACCGACCCTCGCCATTTCCTCGACCTGCGCGGTGCAGGCGCAGACGGGATCGCGGCCATGATCGCCGATGCGATGGATCGCAAGACTGCACGCAAAACCTGGCCGCGCGGGCGCGCCGATCCTGACAAACCGCTGGACGGTCGCGTCCTCGCCATGGTGTTCGAGAAGAACTCGACCCGGACTCGCGTTAGCTTCGACATAGCGATGCGGCAGCTGGGCGGGACTGTGCTGGTTCTGGATGCTGGTTCAACCCAGCTTGGCCGTGGGGAAAGCATTGCAGATACTGCAAGGGTCCTTGGGCGCATGGTCGATGCGATCATGATACGCACCGATGATCACGCAAAGGTCGAGGAGATGGCGCATCATGCAGGCGTGCCCGTCATCAATGGTCTCACCGACCGGTCGCATCCCTGCCAGATCGTCGCCGACCTTCTGACGATCATCGAGAACCGCAAGGCCTTGCCGGGCCTTAAGGTCGCCTGGTTCGGGGATGGCAACAACGTACTCACCTCGATCATAGAAGCCGCAGGTCTGATGAAGTTCGACCTTGCCATCGCGACGCCGCCTGGTTTCAGGGCGAATGCAGAAGCGTTGTCATGGGCGCGCAGCCTGGATGCCCAGATCATCGAGAACGTCGATGCACACGCCGCGGCGCACGATGCCGATGTTGTTGTGACCGACACGTGGGTTTCGATGGGGCAGGACGATGCGGAGGAGAGGCGCAGGGCGATGCGCCCTTACTGCGTGGATGCTATGTTGATGAACAAGGCGAAGCCCGACGCGATCTTTCTGCACTGCCTGCCTGCTCATGTCGGCGACGAAGTTAGCGAGGACGTGTTCGAAGGCCCCCAGGCGCGCGTGTTCGAGGAAGCCGAAAACCGCATCCACGCGCAAAAGTCCATTCTGCTGTGGTGCTTCGGCTTGATCGGCCAGAGATCGGCGCGACCCCGGTCATAAGAACTGGGGGGCTACAAGGCCGACCGATTGCTTACCATATGGGCGCAATGGAAACGCAGATCGAAACTTTTGCTGATAAGCTGCTCGGCTTCACCCTGCCTCAGCGCAATGCCCGCGCCCGCATCGTCCGCCTCGACCGCGTGATAGATGATGTCCTTGCCGCGCATGATTATCCTCCCCCGATCACGCACCTGATTAGCGAGGCACTGGTTCTTGCAGCGCTTATGGGCGGACTCTTGAAAAGCGATAGCGGGGAAGCGCAGCTGACAATGCAGGCGCAAACCCAGGATGGAGCCGTGTCGCTGCTAGTATGCGACTTTCGCGGCGGCGCTGTGCGCGGCTATGCGCAGTTCGATAATGTGCGGCTGGCGCAACTGGGCACCAATCCATCGCTTACCACGCTCTTCGGCGAAGGCTTTATCGCGATCACGTTCGAGACCGAGCAAGGCCAGCGCTATCAAGGCATAGTCCCGCTTGAGGGTGA
>JAZBPE010000068.1:0-38061 GCA_036353345.1 Erythrobacter sp.
ATTGCGGGCATTGCGAAGGTAGCGCATGCAACGGCGCTGTCTTCCGGCACCGCGGCCATCCATCTGGCGCTCAAGGTGCTCGACGTCGCGCCGGGCGATCTCGTCATGTGTTCAAGCTTCACCTTCGCTGCCAGCGCGAACCCGATCCGCTATGTCGGCGCGGAGCCGGTCTTCATCGACAGCGAGCGGGAAAGCTGGAACATGTCGCCCGCCGCACTCGATCGCGCACTGTCGGAAGCCAGACGCGAAGGTCGCCGGGTCGGTGCTGTCATCGTCGTCAATCTCTACGGGCAAAGCGCCGACTATGATCCGATCCATGCAGTGTGCGAAGGCTACGGCGTGCCAATCATCGAAGACGCGGCCGAGAGCCTTGGCGCGACTTACAAGAACAAGCCCAGCGGCGGGTTCGGGCGGCTCGGCATCTTTTCGTTCAACGGCAACAAGATCATCACGACCTCGGGCGGCGGGATGCTTGTCTCGGACGAAGGCGACCTGATCAAACGCGCGCAGTTCCTTGCGACCCAGGCGCGCGAGCCGGTGCTCCATTACGAACACCGCGAGATCGGCTTCAACTACCGGATGAGCAACATTCTTGCCGGCGTCGGGCGCGGTCAGGTGCGGGTGCTGGGCGAACGGGTCGCACGGCGGCGGGCGATATTCGACACCTATCGCGCAGAGCTTGGTGATTGCGGCTTTCGCTGGATGCCCGAGCCTGACTGGAGCTTTTCCACTCACTGGCTCAGCACCGCGACGCTGGACGAAGCGCGGTTCGGAATGACGACTTCCGATCTGATCGCGCGGCTTTCGGACGAGCTGATCGAAACCCGGCCCTTGTGGAAACCGATGCACTTGCAGCCCGTTTTCAAAGGCGCGCGCTACGTCACTGATGGCAGCGCGTCGGTTTCGGACGAGTTGTTCGCCACCGGCATCTGCCTGCCATCGGGCTCGAACATGAGCGATGCAGAGCTTGCGCGCGCCATCGACACGATCCGGGGGCTTGCACGGGGGAGCCGGGCGGCGTGACGAAGCGAGTCTTCGACATCGTGCTTGCGCTGTTGGCCGGAGTGATACTGCTGCTTCCCATGGCGATCCTGGCACTGGCCGTGCGGCTCACATCGCCGGGGCCGAGCATCTACTGGTCTCAGCGCGTGGGCGTCGATGGGAAGCTGTTCGCGATGCCCAAATTCCGCTCGATGCGGGCCGATACGCCCACACTCGCCACGCATCTGTTGACGCAGCCCGACCAGTTCCTGACCCCGATCGGCAGGGTCCTGCGCTCGACCAGCCTCGACGAACTGCCCCAGCTATGGCCAATCCTGACAGGCGAGATGTCCTTTGTCGGCCCGCGTCCGGCGCTGTTCAATCAGGATGACCTCATTGCCGGGCGGCGCGCAGCGGGCGTACTGGGGCTGCGTCCCGGTCTGACAGGGTGGGCGCAGGTCAACGGGCGGGACGAGATCAGCATTGCTGACAAGGTCGCGCTCGATGCGGAATATGCGCGGCGACGCTCGCTCGCTTTCGACGTGAAGATCCTGATGATGACGGCGGCGAAAGTGCTCGAACGTTCCAACGTCGCGCATTAACGCGGGTCGAAGAATCCGCGTGCGCGGTGCCATGCCTCGCCGTCTTCGCCGATCAGCCGCAATCTTTCGCCCAGCGCCCGGCCGGTCGATTCGGCGCTTGCGGTGTCGCCTTCCGGGTCGAACCCCTTGAACGAGAAGAAGTCGGCATCGAAGCTACCTGCGAGCAGGTTGACGACGATGCGGTCCTGCCGCTCCTCCAGCGCTGCACCATCGGCCTGGCTTGCCGCGTCCACCCTGCCGGGCAGGTGGCCTAGGTCGCAGCGCCCATCGAACAGCGTGAAGTCGTTGGCAAGCGTGTAATAATTGGGCACTGCGACCGAGACCTTGCCCATCAGTGCCGCCTGCAGGCCAAGCGTGCCGGTGCAGGTGAAGTTGGCCCCGCACAGTTCCATCACCGCATTGCCGCTGACCGCATAAGGGACCAGCACCGCGCCTGTGAGGCCGAGCAAACGGTCGATGAGACCGCGCTGGCGAAAGCCGAATTGCAGTGGATGATCCTTGATTGCGATGGCGAACCCGGCGCGCGCGAAATGGCTCATCGCTTCGATCAGCATGTCTTCATAATCGACGATGCCGGGGTCATCGACCCAGTAGTCGATCGAGGCTTCGGGAAAGAGCTGCAAACCCAGAAACAGCCGCTTTTCGTGTGGATAGGCTTCGAGTTTCGCGCGCCAGTCGGCATCCTGCAATTCGATGACGCCGATATCAGTAACAGCGGGCTTGTGGATCAGGTGTGCCTGCGCATCGAGGTAGTGCAGGTTCAGCGGGTCGCGCCGCGCCGCCGCCAGCGCACGAAAAGCGATGCCCCGCAGGCGGAAATAGGCGAACGTGCGAAGGAAGCGCGCGCGCGTATAGGCGTTCTGACCCCGTACATAGCTTGGCACGAACAAAGGGTCGGCAATTTCGCGGCGCTTTGCGGCGACAAGTGCACGCTCGCGCACGGCCTTGTCGGTGATGAGCTCTCCGCGATGGAGCAGCATCGCCATACTGGGGAGCGCGCTGGCGGTGAACTCCGAATAGGGCACGCCGCGGCTTGCAGCAGTCCGCGCAAGTATGTCCGAGACGTAACTGTCGATCGGAAAGCCGACCATGTCGGTAGGCTGGACCCGGTCGAAGGCGCGCGCCGCCGCCTCCCCCATAGCCTGCACCATCGCTTGGGCCTGGCCACGCGCGAGCGAACGCAGGACGCGGCAGCGCGCGATGATGTCGGCCGTTTCGGCTTCGTCGAACACACCCGCTGCGCCGCGCCTGAGTCCGGCGTAGAAATCATCCGTCAGGCTGTGGTCGCCCGCGCCCCGGCGATCGGTCAGCACGCTGGCGCGCGCAAAGCCTGAATGCGAGCCTAGATGCGACCACCAGCGCTCGGTACGGTGGATGGCGTATATCGCAAGGTGGCTCACAGCGCGGCGCGCCCTTGCGCATCGTACCATCGCCAGGTGCGCTCGATGCCCTCTTCCATGGAGATCGCGGTGGTGCCGTGCACCGCTTCGATCGGCCTCTGATCGTAGCGATAGGGCGTGAGGATATTGGTGAGGCGTGCCCGTGTCAGCGGTAGCGCCAGGCCAAGCGCCGCGCCCGCATCGCCGACACGCGCGAGGGTCCTGGCTATGCTGCGGGGCATCACCGGAATGCGTCGGCCCATATGCGCGGCAAAGGCATCGTAGAAGGCGACGAGGTCAATGTCCTCGCTGTCGCACAGGTAGAAAGTCCCGCGATGAACCATTGCGGCATCGGCCAGGACGAGGCTTGCGATCTGCGCTGCGCAATTCTCGACATAGCTGTACGATTTTTTGAGCGGGCTGCGACCGATATGGAAATAACGCCCGCTCTCGATCAGCCGCAGGACGCGGGTATAGTGCGCAGACTGCCCCGGCCCCCAGATCGTGGTGCTGCGGGTGACGACCCATTCCTTGCCGCCGCCATCGCCGCTGCGCACGATCCGCTCGCCCTCGGCTTTCGAGCGGCCATAGGGTGTTTGCGGATCGAGCGCGTCGGATGGCTCGGGCGTCTCGCCGATCCGGTGGGCCAGCTGCGAGGAACCCCAGATGACGCGCCGCACGGATCGCGCGGACGCGCAGGCCGTCATGAGATTGCGAACCCCTTCGTCGTTGACAGCGTAGTCTGCCGCCGCGCCATCTTGCAGATCGGTCCGCGCAGCGAGGTTCACGACGACTGCGGGCTGGGTGCGCTCAAGCGCCAACGCAAGCGAGGCAGGATCGAGCATGTCGCCTGCGACTTCGCCAGCGCCCGGCAAACTGCGGGTCAGCCCGGTGACCTGGTGGCCGAGACCGCGCAAATGCGCCGCGAGCGCCCGGCCAACGAAACCGCGGCTTCCGGTGATGAGGACATGCACTCGCGCTCGACCCTTTATTCTGCGCTGCGCCTATGACCGCCGGTTCGCCGCAGCGTCAAGCGGCAGGCGGCAGGACGCGAACCGCGCGCGCATTGAGCACCAGATACACGCACGCCGTTACGATGGTCGCCAGCGCTGCGCCCAGCACTCCATAGAGATTGGCCAGCAGCGCCAGCGCCGCCACACCGAAGACGAAGGCTGCGAACTGGTTGGCGAGGATGACCCGCTCGCGCATCCGGGCATTCAGAACGAGGCTGAGGAAATCGGCCGCGATCCGCAACATGGCCCCTCCAAGAAGCGCCGCGGCGAGCAGCGGGCTCAGATCGAAGCGGTCCTCCACCACCCGGCCGCTCGCCAGATTGAGCGCGAACGCCCCCGCCGCACCCAGTGCGATGACGGCAAGCGTGACCCCGGCGCGGCTGAGCACCCGGCGCGCCAGCGCCCGCGTCGAGTGCGTCGGCGCTGCGGCGAACACTCCGGGCAGCGCGCGGTTGTAGAATGCGATATTGCTGAGCTGATACGCGAAGGAGACGACGAGGACGTGGCGGAAATACGTGCCGACTTCTTCCAGTGAGAGAAATGCGGCGACCGCGAGCCTGTCAACCTGCAGGACGAGAATGGCGAGCAGGCCGATTGTGAAATGCGTGGCCGAACGGGTCAGCTGGTTGCGGATCGACAGCGCCTCACCGGGCGGACGCGGCCCCCTGGTGGTGACGGTCCAGACCAGCGCCCCCAGCACCACGCCCGCCAGCGAAGCGACCGCCCAGCTCACGATAATCAGCTCCAGCGTGAGCGGCACGCCCGGCCCTGTGAGAACGAGCGCTAGCCCTGCGATCAGCGCAAGGTTGCGCAGCGCTCCCGCCAGCAGCGCCGCTGTATAACGCCGCTCCACCAGCGCGAGGTTGTAAAGCTGGTTCGAAAGCTGCTCGGCAACCGCGATGGCAACGATCCCGGCGGCAAGGCTTGGCCCGATTCCGGTCCAAGCCATTGCGAGCGCAAACAGCAGCGGCGCCAGCCATAACCAGTTGAAAGCATACATCTTAAGCGCATTGAGGAAGGCATTGTCGAACGCGCCCGGGTCAGCGTTCGCAAGTCGGCGCTGAATGTCGATGTGCCGCTCCCACCCGAATGCGAAAGCGGAAAGGCCAATCAGCGTTGCGAGAATCCCGAACCGCCCGGCCTCGGCAAGCGGCAGCGCGTAGGTGACGCCGATGGTGAATAGCGCGCGCGCCGCGATTTCGGCGATGCGGATGACGATCAGCAGCATGGCGCTTTGGCAGGGCTCAGGCGAGCGCGCCGCTCACCACGCGGTCCACCCCCCGTCGGCAGCGAGCACTTGTCCGGTCACATAGGAAGACGAACGGCTTGCCAGAAACAGCATCGCGGCGGTGATCTCTTCGGGCCACGCCATCCTGCCCATGGGCGTGCGCGCGCCATAGGCGCTTTCGAACGTCTCGTTCTGTCCGCTCCCTACGCCTCCGGGGACAAGGCAGTTCACCCGAATGCCATCGCGCGCCCAGTGCGTCGCAAGCCAGCGGGTGAGGCCGATTACCGCCGCCTTCGACGCTGAATAGACCGCAGGTGTGTTGATCGGACCGCCGAGATAGTCCGAACCTTCGTAGATGCGCGCATCGGGACCCAAGAGGCCGTAAATCGAAGCGGTCTGAACCACCCGTGCACGCCCGCTTGCCTTGAGGTGGGGTGCGGCGGCCTTTGCCATCAGGAACATGCCGTCGATATTGACCGCCATCACCGCGCGCCAGGTCGCAAGATCGTAGGTCTCGAAAGGGGCGAAGAAGGCACCGAGATCGCCAGTCTTGGTTGCGGCATTGTTCAGCAGAATGTCGATCCGGCCCCATTCGCTTGCAACGCGTTCGATCGCGTTGGCAATGCTGGCCTCGTCCGCCACGTCGCAGCCGATACCGATGGCGTGCGGCGCGCCGATGTCGCGCGCAAGCTGTTCGGCGCTACCTGTATCGATATCGAGCACCGCGACCTTCGCCCCCGCTGCCGCAAGCGCGCGCGCAAAGCCTTGGCCCAGAATGCCGCAGCCGCCGGTGACGATCGCCACATCGCCTGCAAGGTCGGGAAGATCGAGACCGTCGCTCAATTGTGGCTCCGGAATACCGGCTTCACGGCGGGGCCGGTGAGGTGACGCTCCACCCCATCTTCCAGCGCGCGTGCATAGATACGGAACGCTCCGTCCGCCGCCTCCAGCGTCGCGGCCAGTTCCGCCTCGCCATGCGCCTGTGACAGCGCGATCCACGGCATCATCACGCCGCGCGCGAGCATCTCCTGCGAGAATAGCGTGCGCAAGCCCGGGTCGGGCGCGCCATCAGCGCCGCGCGTCACGTAATTGAGCGCGACCGCCGGACCTTCGAGTGTGAAGTGCGCGGCCACGCCGTAGCGCGCCGCCATCTCCTCCAGCCCGGTCCGCAATTGCGCACCATAGCGCCAGAGATGCGCGGGAACATCCTCCTGCCGGTTGATCCGCGTTGCCGCCACGAACGCGCCGAGCGGAGGCATTTCAGCGCCATGCGTGGTCGATAGCAGGAACGTGCGCTGCATACCCGGCCGGTCGATCGCGCCGACTGCCATCACCTCTGCGCGGCCAGCAACGGCAGAGAGAGAGAAGCCATTCGCCATCGCCTTGCCAAAGGTCGAGAGGTCCGGCGTCACACCGAAGAAATGTTGCGCGCCCTTCAGGTGCCAGCGAAAGCCGGTAATCATTTCATCGAAGATAAGGAGCGCGCCCGCCCGCTCGGTCAGGGCGCGCACCCGGTGTAGGAAATTGTCAGCATTGTTCGGACAGGCGGCGCATGGCGTCTTGGGCCAGTGCGCCTGTCCCGGACACGTCCCGCAAGGCGTCAGATGTGTCGCGGGTTCGAGCATTACTGCTGCGATCTCTCCCGGATGCGCGTCGAACAGCGCCTCGAGCGATGCCATGTCGCCATAGTTGAACACCAGCGTGGATGCCGATTGCCGCTCATCCACTCCGCGCGTCACCGCCGTCGTTCCGATGAACCAGTCGTCGAACGAGAAGAACGGATGCTGTCGCGGAATGGCGACGTAGCGCCGCCCGGTAAAAGCGCGCGCAATCTTGACCGCGGCTGTGGTTACGTTGGAGCCGTTCTTGGCGAACTTCACCATTTCGGCATGCGGGATCGTCTCGATCAGTAGCTCGGCCGCTTCGAGCTCGATCGGGGAGGCGCGGGTGAGGTTCACGCCGTTTTCGATCTGGCGGATCGCGGCGGCGTTCACGCGCTCGTCGGCATAGCCGATGGTGACGGCACGAAGGGCCATGCCATAATCGACATATTCGCGGCCCGCCGTATCCCAGACCCGCGCACCTTTCCCGCGCGCCAGAATCGGCGGTGCGGCTTGCGGAAACTGGTCGTCGCCGCGCGAATAGGTGTGCGCCCCGCCGGGGATCGCGGCGTGCAGGCGACGTTTCAGCTCTTCGAAATCGGCATTGTGAAGCGGATCGGTCATCGGGCGCGCCAGAGCGGATAGTCCTCACGATTGGGGCGCAGGATCGGCGCCTTGGGCGTCCCGAGATAGAGCGTTCGCTCCTCCAGGTCACGGTCGATCAGCAACGCCTCGGCGCCGAGCTGGCAATGTGCCCCGATCCGCGCCGCTCCCAACACCGAGGAGCCGGGGCGCAGCGTCACATGCTCACCAAAGCTGGGAAAGGTATCGTGATTGGAGCCGACCCCGCAGCGCTGATAGGCCACGAAGAAATTCGAATAGTCGCCCCGGCCCAGCACCGTGCCAAGCGGATGCACCAGCAGGAAGATATCGGGCAGCGCGATTTCGTGGAACAGATCGCAGCCATGCAGGGCCTTGTTGAGGAGAAACAGCTTCGCGCACAGGTCGGGGTTGCCGCCGTCCCGGTGGAGCTGGTTCGACAGCATATAGAGCCACATCGCATATTGATCGGCGTGGAGATGGCTGAAGACCGATTGCGATCCGTCGAAGAAATACTTGTTCATGATATGGGCGAAACAGAAGTCGAGCCGCTCCAGCGCGCGATCGAACGAGGGGCCGAAATCAAGCGGCCCGCCATCGGGAAACTGATGCTCGATCTGCGCGGTGACGTAGGCGCGCAGCCGCTCTGGGGGGAGGGAGAGGTGCATGGTCGCCGTCCGCTCGCCTAGCTGTGGCTGCCGATCTGGCTGCGCACCGGAACGCCATTGCTGGCGAGATAGGTGCGCACCTTGATCGGACTGTGGTCGGTAAAGATGAACATCGAGGAGATGGTGATCGCCGAAGCGCCCGCGTCAAGCGCATCCTTGCAATGCGCCAGGCTTCCCGCGCCAGACGATGCGATCAGCGGCACGTCGAGCCGGTCGGCCAGCGCCTCGATCATCGCGACATCATAGCCCTGCATGGCGCCGTCGCGGGTGATCGAGCTCATGAGGATCTCGCCTGCATGCGCATCCTGCAACCTTTGCGCCCATTCGATCGCGTCGATGCCCGCCAGGTCCCGCCCCCCGCGCGCCGCGACGTCGCGCGTGCCGTCTTCGCGCTCGAAATAGTCGATGGCGACGGTGATGCACTGGTCGCCGAAACGCGCGGCGGCCCCGCGGATGAACGCCGGATCGCCGATGGCAGCGGAATTGATCGAGACCTTGTCTGCGCCGCTCGCCAGCAGACGCTCGATCTGGGCCATGGTGGTGATGCCGCCGCCCACGGTGAACGGCATGAAGACCTCTTCGGACACACGCTCGATAATGGTCGGGTCGATCAGGCGCCCCTCTGGCGTTGCATCGATGTCGAGGAAGATCATCTCATCAACGCCATAGCTGTCATAGACCCGCGCAGTGGAGACCGGATTGCCCGCCTCGCGCAGATTCTCGAAGAAGCGGACGCCCTTGATCAGCCGCCCGCCGCTGACGAGGAATTTGGGGATGATGCGCTTTTTGAGGGTCATGCGCCGCCACCTTCGCGCTCCAGCAATTCCGGCGCCAGCTCACGCACTGCGGCAGCGAAGCGGCGATAGCCTTGGGCATTGATGTGGATGCCGTCGATGCTGACGGCGGGATCGAGTGCGCCATTCACTTCGATCGCCGAATGCAGGTCGATATAGCGCGCGCCAGTCGCCTGCGCGATGGCCGCAATCTCACTGTTCAAAACGTCGATCTCGCGATTTATGGATGCCGAGCAACGCTCCCCGCGACATGGCAGGACGGACACGAGGACAAGCGCTCTGTTCTCGCCGGACAGGGCCACGGCCACTTCACGATACCGGCGGGCGATGTCACTGGCCGGACGCCGGCGCATGATATCGTTGATCCCGACAAGCAGGACCGTGACGCCGGCGTTCTTCGCGCGCAACGCTTCGGCGCGGGCGAGCACGTTCTCCACCGTGTCCCCGCCGAACCCGCGATTATGGACCTCGAAACCGGGCAGCAATTCGTTCCACCGCCCCAGAGCGGTGATGGAATCGCCTACCATCATGATATCGGGCGAACCGCTGAGCGAGGCGTCGATCTCGGCATAGCGGGCCGCATGGTCGTCCACCGGCGGCGCGGCTTCGCGGCCCCAAACGCCATAGATCGCGCGGTCGTACAGCGCGATCAATGCATCGACCGGCGGAATGCGCTTGACCCCCATCGCCATACCGGCGACGAGCGCCAGGGCCAGCCCGGCGATCGCAAGCGCGACTATCCATGCCCGTGGCAGGGTCGGATCAGCCCGCGCATCAGCCACCGGCAAAATCATGATCGGCCCAGTTCATCAGCAGGCGGATGCCGTTGTCCTGGCTCTTCTCCGGGTGAAATTGAGTGGCGACGATATTGTCCTGACGCACCGCGGCGGTGACGCTAGTGCCGTGATCGCAGGTCGCGATGCGGGTCGCGGGATCGTCGCACACCATCTGGAGCGAGTGGACGAAGTAGAAATTGGGCTGGGATGCGGGGATCCCTTCAAACAGCCAGTCATCGGGATCGAAGGAGAGGTCGTTCCAGCCGACATGCGGGATCTTGGCAGGCGGGTGGGCGCGCATCTGCTTAACGTCGGCGGCGATCAGGCCGAGGCCTTCGCTGCCCCCATGCTCCTCGCTCGAGCGCGCGAAAAGCTGCATGCCGAGGCACACACCCAGCACCGGCTTGCCCTCCTCCCCGATCAGCCTTTGCAGAACTTCGACCAGCCCGCGCTCCTTCAAAGCCGCCATCGCATCGCCGAACGCGCCGACGCCGGGAAGAATGAGGCGGTCCGCTTGCGCAAGTTCGCCCGGATCGGCGCTCAGCACCGGCTCCATGCCGATGAACTCCATCGCATTGGCCATCGAGCGCACATTGCCCATGCCGTAATCGATAATGGCGATCCGCACCGCTCTAGCGCTCCCGGCCCGTTCTAGCGCTTTTCAGGGCCGAGCGGCTTGTCGATCCGCGTCGTGTCCCATCTATCAAAATCAGCCATGGTGCGCCCTTGCTCGACCTGCGCGGGATCGAACTCCCATGGGTGGACGCGGTGGGGCGCAAGAATGTCGTAATATTCGCCTTCGTCCATATTCAGGATGTCCAGGAACCAATCCATGGAGGCGGGACGCTTGCCGTCATACTGAAATTCGATCTCCGCCGCTTCCTCGCGGGTCTTGCGACCGTGGCGAATGTCGATCGAGAGCAGGTGATTGGCCCGCCCATAGCCGCGCTTCACGAATTTCGAATAGTCGCGCATCCCCTGAAACGTGCACTCGATCTTCTCGTAGTCATATTCGGGCGGGACACCTTCGACTTCCTGTCCCTCCCAGCCAAGCTCGCGCTTGATGATGGCGACGTTTTCACGCGTGTCCCACTTGATGTAATTGCCCAGACAGATCGAGCGGACGCGCAGTTTGATAAGATCGCGGCGCTTGGGATAGTCGAACATCCACAGGTCCCGCCGCTCAACACGCGGTTTTAGGAACTCGTACATGTCGTCGGCGGTGATGCCCTGGTTCATCAGCCGGTTGAAGCGCTTTTCATCGACCTCTTCCATCTCCTCGAACGTGTACCAGCTGTGATACTCCGCCGTGCTCTCGCCCCAGAAGATGAGCGGTGTTTCGAACTTCACCGCCATGTGCATGACGCCGGCATAAATGCCCGTGTGGCAGTGCCAGCAGAAATCGCCGCGGCGCTTCAGTGCTTCGAGCATCGTCTCGCGGACGGTGTGCCAGCTAGTCGTGAATTCGACAACGTCGCAGCCCAGCTGCTTGAAGACGCTGGTGTTGTTCTCCTGCACCTTGGGCCGGTAACCCCAGTGATTGTAGCGTACCACCAGCGGCTTCAGCCCCAGCACCTTGACAATGTACCAGAGCTGGAAAACGCTGTCCTTGCCGCCCGAATAGGGGACCACGCAGTCGTAAAGGCCCTTACCCTTGTATTCCTCGACGATCGCGTCGAGCTGTTTGCCGCGCGCGTCCCAATCGATGGCGCCATGCTTTGCCTCGACCTGGCGGCAGACGCTGCATACGCCCATCTCGTCGAAGCTGATCGTGTCGACCGTCTCGGGAACGAGGCAGTTAGTGCATTTACGCATGGGTCGTTCCTGTCGCGAGAGCGCCGGTCTTCTCGGCATCCTCGATCATATTGAGGTTGCGCGCGATCGCCTCAATGCAGAGGAAATCGACGAGATCGTCGACCTCGTGCGCCTTGTGGCGGGGCATGGCGAAGCCGAGCGTGCGATCGTGGCAGAAGCTGCGTTTGCTACGAAGGCTCACGGCGGCGGCGATATAGAGGCTTCCGTCGAGCGCATACAAGGGTCTGATGTCCTGCCGCCGGGGAAGTGCGCCGAAATCGCCGTCCGATGCGGGCGCGATCCGGCCAGCGTCGTCGACACTCACGGCGAAGTCAGGATGTACAGTGACGAGCGGCGCGATGCCCACAATCGCGTCCGCGGTGTCCCGATTGGCGTGCAGCGCAGTGAGGGCGGCGGCGATATCCTGCGCCTCGGTCAACGGTGAGGTCGGCTCGAGCAGGACGAGGTAATCCTCATCCCCGATCGCAAGCGCATCGAGCGCATGGAGGATGAAGTCGATACTTGGCGCTTCGTCGCTCGCGAGCTCGGCAGGACGCAGGAAAGGCGCGCGCGCGCCGTGCGTTTCGGCGATGCGCGCCATATCTGCACTGTCGGTGGAGATTACCACGTCGTCCACCAGCGCGCAGCCCAGTGCCGCTTCGATCGGCCAGGCCAGAAGCGGCTTGCCGAGAAGATCGCGCGTATTCTTGCCCGGCAGGCCCTTCGAACCGGCGCGCGCGGGGATCAGCGCGGTGATGCGCCGCCCGTCAATCACGTCACGTTCCTGTAGTGGGGGGCGCTCCCATGGGGCGGGAAGCTCATGGTGCGCGCGCGCAGGTGCTGGAGCGCGCGGTCGATCGCCTTGTGCGCGGCGAACAGCACGGCGGGATAGGCAATGCCATGCGCACGTTGCGAAGCGCGGATTTCGGCGTTCTGGCGCTTGACGGCGGCGAACCCCGCGCCGGTCGCGCCGCCCGTGCGCATCCGCACCCAGGTTTGCGGGACATAGCGCGCCTCCGCGTGGTGCCGGGCGAACAGGCGCAGCATGAAATCATAATCCGCCGCGAGCCTGAAGCGCGTATCGAATTCACCGACCTTGTCGAACATCGAACGTCGCACGAAGAGCGTCGGATGGGCGGGCACGAAACCGCGCCTTAGCGCTGCCTGATCGAGCTCGCGCCCGCGCCAGTGCCGCACCACGCGGTCCGTGTCGTCAGGATCGACATAGATGAGGTCAGCGAACACCGCCTCCACGTTCGCGCTGTCAAAGGCGGCGGCAACTGCGCCGATAACGTGCGGCCCGTAATAGAAATCGTCGGAATTGATGAAGCCGATGACGTCGCCCGACACACGCGAAAGACCGGTATTGTAGGCATCATAGATACCCTTGTCAGGCTCGGAGCGGGCATCGGCAAGGTGATCGCCATACTGCTCCACGATCGCCATCGTCTCGTCCTTCGATGCGCCGTCGACGACGATGTGCTCGATGTCCGGATAAGTCTGAGCGGCGACCGATCGCAGCGTGTCCGCGATCGTCGCGGCGCTGTTATACGAGGCGGTGATGAGCGAGATTTTCATGAGTTCAGGGCAGCGGCAAGTTCTTGGTCGGTCAGTCCGGGGGCGAAAGGCAGGGTAATGGCGGGCGCGGCGCGATCTTTTGCCGAAAGGATCGGCTCTGGCATCACGCCGGTTTCAGCCAGCACTGCCGCGATCGACCACGCGCCTTCGCGAGCCTCGTCATAGGCGCCGTGGCAGACATAGTCGAACACCGTTTCTTCCACTGCGAAAAATCCGTGGGCGGCCCTTGCCGGAATGGCGATCCAGCCATCAGCGGGGGCGAGAGGGCGGAAATGGAGCACCGGATCGGTAGCGGTGAAATCGAACGCGAAATCGACGATCCGCCCGCTCTCCACCCGAATGAGCTTGCGCTGGAGCGAAGGCGCTTGCTGCGCGTGCATTCCGCGAAAGACCCCGGCGCGCGAAAAGGAGCGCTTGAGCACAACCTCGCCCTCTTCGTAAAGCACCTGCAACCAGCCGCGCTCGTCCTCTTGCCGGGGTGCCTCCTGGCCAAGTTCGGTAAACATGGTGCTGCTCAGCCTGCCCAGTTGTGACCCATGAGTAGCGCATCCTTGCGCGCGGCGAGCAGGTCCGCTTCCATCATCTCGTCGATCATTTCCGGGAGCGTGATCTCGGGCTCCCACCCCAGTTCCTCTCGCGCCCGGCTCGCATCGCCGAGCAGCGTTTCAACCTCGGCTGGGCGAAAATAGCGCGGATCGACCCGCACGATGGTCTGGCCGACCTTGAGCGCTGGGCATTCGACGTCGATATTCGGCCCGTCGAGCGCGGCGATGGCGCCGGTTTCCTCGGTGCCTGACCCCGTCCACTCGATCGTCACGCCCAGACGCCTCGCGCTGCGCTCCACAAATTCGCGCACCGAATATTGCTTTCCCGTCGCGATCACATAATCGCGCGGCTCGTCCTGCTGCAGCATCAGCCACTGCATCCGAACATAGTCCTTCGCGTGACCCCAGTCGCGCAGCGCGTCCATGTTGCCAAGGTACAGGCAGTCGGACAGGCCCTGCGCAATGCGTGACAGCTCGCGGGTGATCTTGCGCGTGACGAAGGTTTCGCCGCGTCGTTCGCTCTCATGGTTGAACAGGATCCCGTTGCAGGCATAGATTCCGTAGGCTTCGCGATAGTTCACCGCGATCCAGTAGGCGTAGAGCTTGGCCACGGCATAGGGGCTGCGCGGGTGGAAGGGCGTGGTCTCGCGCTGCGGGGTTTCCTGCACGAGGCCGTAAAGCTCCGAGGTTGAAGCCTGATAGAACCGCGTCTTCGTCTCCAGTCCCAGGAACCGGATTGCCTCAAGCAGTCGCAGCGTGCCCAGCGCATCGACATCGGCGGTGTATTCGGGCGCTTCGAAGCTGACCGCGACATGGCTTTGCGCGCCCAGATTGTAAATCTCGTCCGGCTCGGTCTCGCGCACGATGCGCACCAGATTGCTGGTATCGGTCAGATCGCCGTAATGCATCTTGAAGCGCAGATCGGGATCGTGCGGGTCCTGATAGATGTGATCGACCCGCTCGGTGTTGAAACTCGACGAGCGGCGCTTGATCCCGTGGACGGTGTAGCCTTTTTCAAGCAGCAATTCTGCCAGATAGGAGCCGTCCTGGCCGGTAATGCCGGTAATCAGAGCGGTCTTGGCTGGCATTGAGAGGTCTTTCGAAAAAAGGAATCTGGCAGAGCGCAAAACGTCGGGCGGGCGGTGGCAGAGGGTCAGCTCGCAATCGCTGGGGAAGAGGTTGGGGGGCGCTGTCCCGGGGACGGCGCATCGTCGCGCCGGTGCTCGAATTCGGGCACCAGTTCGCGCAGGGCCGCAATCACTGCGCCGGGTTCGTCGGCCTCGTCCAGCGCGTTCAACATCCGCTCCAGTTCCCGCGCGCCCACATGATCTTCACGCGCTTTCATGATCCGCGCGTGCCGGGTAACCTGCGGGTTTTCGCCGATGAGCAGTTCTTCGTAAAGCTTTTCGCCCGGACGAAGACCAACTTCCTCGATCCCGATATCGCCATCGGGATTGTCGCTGGTGCGCTCGGTCAGGCCCGACAGGCGGATCATGAGGCGTGCCAGTTCGCCGATCTTCACCGGATTGCCCATGTCGAGCACGAAAACCTCGCCGCCACTCGCGAGCCCGCCCGCCTGGATGACGAGGCCCGCAGCTTCGGAAATGGTCATGAAATAGCGCGTGACTTCGCGATGCGTGAGCGTGATCGGGCCGCCTGCCTCGATCTGCTGACGAAACAGCGGGACGACCGATCCGCTCGATCCCAGCACGTTGCCGAACCGCACCATCGAAAACCGGGTGTGACTAGCGCGCGCGGCTGCGGCTTGCACGATCTGCTCGGCCGCGCGCTTGGACGCCCCCATGACATTGGTCGGGCGCACCGCCTTGTCGGTCGAGACGAGGATGAAGTCGCTCACCTTGGCCGCGCCGGCCGCATCAACCAGTGTGCGCGTGCCGAGCACGTTGTTGCGCACCGCCGCCACCGGATTGGCCTCGACCAGCGGCACATGCTTGTAAGCGGCGGCGTGATAAATCGTATCGACGCCGTGCTCGGCAAGCACCCGCTCGACCAATGCGCGCGCTTCGATCGAGCCGAGGATTGGCACGATCTCGATGTCGCTGTGCGCGGCCAACGCGGCGAGTTCGCTGTGGATCGAGTAAAGCGCGAATTCGGTGACTTCGAACAGAACCAGCCGCGCCGCCCCCGCCGCGACGATCTGGCGGCACAGTTCGCTTCCGATCGAACCGCCTGCGCCGGTCACCATCACCGACTTGCGCAAGGTGGTGCGCGCGACCAGCAGGGCGTTGGGCGCAACCGGCTCGCGGCCCAGCAGGTCTTCGATCTCCAGCGGACGCAGATCGTCGAACGAGACACTGCCGCCGATCATTTCGCTGAGCGTCGGCAGGGTCTGGACCACGACGCCCAGCCCGCTCAGCTGGCCCAGAATTTCGCGGCGGCGATGGCGGCCGATCTGCGGCAGCGCGAGCATGACGTCAGAGATCCCGTTGCGTGCGATGATATCCGCCGCCTGTTCGGCGCGGTAGACCGGTAACCCGTCAAGCCGCTGTCCAGCCAGTCGCATGTCATCATCAATATAGCCGCAGCAGCGAAAGGCGGGGTCGGACTGCATCGAAGCCGCAAGCCGCTGCCCTGCCATGCCTGCACCATAGATCAGCACACGGCGCACATCACCCGAGAAGCGGCGGCGCTCCAGCAGATCGACGATGAGCGCCCGGATCACGAGCCGGAATGCCCCGATCATCACGAAGAGCAGGAGCGGCTGGACCAGGCCGAGCGTCCGGGGAACCGGTGAAATTCCAGCCAGCGTGAAAATGGTCGCGATCACGGCCGTATATGCCACGAATGCGCCGACCAGCGTGCGCAGCAACCCCACGCCCGCATGCCGGAAGATGAACTGGTAGAGCCCGGTCGCATAGAAGATCGGGATCATCGTCGCCGCCGCGACAATGCCGAAGATACGCACCGGCTCGTTGGCGAAGCTCCACTCGCCCAGCCGCATGAAATAGGCGATCCAGACCGACAGGACGAGCAGCGCACAATCGCCAAGAAAGACGGTGGCCTGCTTGCTTCGGCGGGGAAGGCGAGCGAAGGTTTCGAGCACGCGGGCGATGACGCGTACGACGAAATCGATCAGCGAATGGATCATTGCCGCGTGCCCTTACAAACGCGCGCGCCTGTCATGGCCGCGAACGGCCGGATTGAACGCATCGGCGCGACCCCTTGACCACTATGCCTGGTGCCCTGAACAGGCAGCCGAATAGGACCAGCAACGGCCCGGCGCAAGGTCGCCGGCCGAGTATCGGGGGCACCGGCCCGCCTTGGCGTTGCAATTCGCACCGCTTCGCTCCACGTCCTCGCATGGGAGCGAAAGGAGATCCATGCGCACCGCCTTCGTGACAGGGACCGCAGGGTTCATCGGGTACCATCTGGCGCAGCTGCTGCTGGATGAGGGCTTTCGCGTCGTCGGCTATGACGGGATGAGCGATTATTACGACGTCTCGCTCAAGGAAAAGCGTCACGCAATGCTGGCCGAACATGCCGGGTTCGATGGGCATGTCGGTCTGCTGGAAGATCACGAGACGCTGGAGCGAGTGGCCCGCAATGCAGCGCCTGACGTTATCGTCCACCTCGCGGCGCAGGCGGGCGTACGCTACGGGCTCGATCATCCGCGGGCCTATCTCGATGCGAACCTCATCGGCGCTTTCAATATCCTCGAATGCGCGCGCGAGCTTGCCCCGGCGCATCTGCTCATGGCCTCGACCAGTTCGGTTTACGGCGCCAACGAGGACATGCCTTTCGACGAACGGCAAAAGGCCGATACTCAGCTATCGCTTTATGCTGCAACCAAGAAAGCGAACGAGGCGCTGGCGCATTCCTATGCGCATCTGTGGAACCTGCCGGTCACCATGTTCCGGTTCTTCACGGTGTATGGCCCGTGGGGGCGGCCCGACATGGCGCTGTTCAAGTTCACCCGCGGCATCCTCGAAGGTACGCCGATCGAGGTCTATAACGAAGGCGCGATGCGGCGCGACTTCACCTATGTGGGCGATCTCGTGCGGGCGGTGCGCCTGCTGATCGACACGCCGCCCGCGCGCCCGGAAAACACAAGCGACATTTCCAAAGGCGATACCCTCTCGTCCGCCGCACCCTTCCGCGTGGTCAATATCGGCAATGGCGAGACGGTGCCGTTGATGGACTTCATCGCCGCGATCGAAGCGGCCTGCGGTCGCAAGGCAGACAAGCGCTACCTGCCGATGCAGAAAGGCGATGTGCCCGCGACCTGGGCGGATGCGAGCTTGCTTCGCCACCTCACCGGCTATGCACCGCAAACTCCGGTCTCCGAAGGGGTGGCGGCCTTCGTCGCGTGGTATCGCGACTATTACGACATTTAGTCAGGCGCCCGGCTACGCTTTGTGCATGCTGTGTTCTGGCGGCATCCCCGCTGCGTTCACGCGCCTGGACCGGTCTGTGCGCCATCGGGATTGCCCGCGGGTTGCGCCGCGTCGAGGTCAAGCTGTTCTTCGTCGCCATCATCGAACGGACCGGGCTTGGATGGATCGGCCGGGATCTGGCGCGCGTCCGGATCAATCGCGGGAAAGGAAAGGCTCGGGTCTTTTTCACCCGGCACTGGCGCGTTGCGCTCGCGCTCCAGCCGCTGAAGATATTCGCGCTCGATCGCCTCGACCCGCTCCTGCTCCGCCGCCGCGTCCTGATCGATGGTGGACAGCCGGTCTGCGCGCGCCTGCTCGATCAGTTGGCTGAAGCGGACATTCTCGCTCTCGGCGCGGTCGGCATAGGCATTGTTGATGAATTGCTGGGTGCATCCGGTAATGCCGCCCGCACCCGCAGGGTCGCACGACATGATACCGAATTCGCCAATATATCGGATCGATTCGACCCGCCGCGCCCAAGAAGTATTGTCCGGCGAATCGCTTGCCCGAAGATTGGAGGGGATGCGATAGCGCTCCGCTTCGACCAGGATTTCGCAGATGACAATCTCGCCATCGGCCGCTTCGGGACATTCATCTTCGCTATAGGCGATGACCATGTTGACCCGGTCGCCCCCTTCATTCTGCGCGGCGAGCGGCGCCGCGACACCGAAGGCCGCAACGGCGAAAACGAGCGGAGCGGAGCGGATCATGAACAAGCATCCTTTCAAGGGCGGACCTTCGGGGGCCCAGATATCGATGCGCTGCTGATCGCGCACTGTCTTGCAGGCCCAATAACGCGAACGCGCTAGAAGACAACGCGTGAACCGGCGGTGAAGTGCCCCGCATGGCGCGAGACCGCGGACAGAGGACGCGGCGACGCGGCGCGCCTCAGACGCGCTCGCTTACCTTGATTGCGATCCGGCAGCCCAGCCTGATTGCGCCTGAGAGCAGCGGGTAGCCCGGAGCCTTCTCCGCTCCATTTGCGAGTGCCGCATCGCGGTGCTCGCGCTCGTCCTCGCGAAAGTCCTCGATCATTTCGGCGAGTTCGGGATCGGCTCCGGTTTCGACCAGACGGTCAAGCTGTTCGGAATAGTGCTTGTCGATCTCCTCCTCGACCGCGGCGGTGCAGGCCATTGCGGCTTCGGGCCCCAGCAACGCCGTCCCTGCGCCCAGAGCATATCCGGCGGCGGACCATAGCGGATGGAGCGCCGTCGGCCGGACCCCGCGCTCGGCCAGCATGGCGTCGAATTTCGCGCGGTGCCCGGCTTCCTGTTCGGCCATATGGCGGATTTCAGCAGAGTGTGGCCCGCGATCGCCCATCACGGCAAGCTGACCCTCGTAAATACGGGTCGCGCCGAACTCGCCAGCCTGGTCGACCCGGATCATGCGGTGCAATTCATTGCGTTTCATCGGCTGTCCTGATTGTTGACGCTTACTTCCTATACGCAGCGAGCGCGCATATGGCTCCGCCGCCAACGGTCGAGATCAGGAAGTTCCACCCGGCGAGCGAAATGCCAAACAAGTCCCAGGGCGCTTCATCACAGCGCACGAGCGGGGCCGCGGCCACATCCATGACGTCGATATCGGCAGACAGGCTCGCACAACCGGTGATACCCTCCCACCAGCCATATTCAACGCCTGCATGAAAGCCGCCGATCAAGCCGGAGGTCATGATGGCGAGCCCGGCAAGTGCGGCCCAGACACGCGGCGGAACGGCGGCATAGGAAACCAGCGCGAAGCCAAGTGCGGCGAAGTGGGGGTAGCGCTGCCACCAGCACATCTCGCACGGATAAAGGTCGAAGGCGTATTGCCCGACATAGGCTCCGCCCAGCAGGGCTGCAGGCACCGCAAGAGCTAGCGCGCGCGCCTGATCGAGGCCTTTCACCTGCGCCCCCCGCAATATCGCTTCGCGCTCCCGCTGCGCTCAACGGCGCAGCGCGACGGAGCTCTTGGTGGTGCGGCGCAGGGTTTCCAGCGCGTAATGCAGCTGGAAGTCTTCGATGCCCTGCTCTTCAAGCTGTTCGGCGGTGAGCTGGAAGCGCGGATCCTCGACCGTGTCGTCCTCCATCTCCTCGTCATCGATACCAAGCTCGTTGATCAAATGGCCGCGCAGATCGCTCTCACGCATCGAATAACGCTCACGCAAGGCGAAATCAGGATCCGAAATCTGCGGCACGCGGATGTCGGGGGCAATCCCGCCCTCCTGGACCGAATTGCCGGACGGGGTAAAATAGCGCGCCGTGGTCAGCTTCAGCGCGGCATCGCGGCCAAGCGGCAGGAGCGACTGGACCGAACCCTTGCCAAAGCTGCGCTGCCCCATGATGAGCGCGCGGCGATGATCCTGCAACGCGCCCGCGACAATCTCGGACGCCGATGCGGAGCCCGCATCGATCAGAACGATCAGCGGTACGCCTTCGGCCATGTCGCCGCGAAACACGGTCTCGGCATCGTAAAGCAAGGTCTCCCCCCGTGCGCGCCCGCGCTGGGACACGATTCGCCCTTCGTCGAGAAACAGATCGGACAGCGCCACCGCTTCGTCCAGGCTCCCGCCCGGGTTCGAACGCAGATCAAGCACCAGCCCGCTCATCCGCCCGCTCGCCTCTTCGCGCAGTGCAGTCCAGGCACGGAAGACGTCGGCGCCGACATCGGCGGAGAATTCGTTGACCGTGATAACCCCAAGATTGCCCGGCTCCAGGCTGTGGGTCACCGGCTCCAATTCGATCACGCCGCGGGTTACGTCGACTTCGAACGGTTCGTCGCGGCCCGGGCGGAAGATCGTCAGCTGGATGCTCGTCCCCGCCTCGCCGCGCATCCGGCCCACCGCCTCGTCAAGGTCGCCGCCATAGATCAAGTCGCCATCGAGATGGGTAATGTAATCGCCCGCCTTCAGCCCCGCCTGATCCGCCGGACTGCCGCGAAACGGCGAAATGACCTTCACCGCGCCGTCTTCCTGCACGACCGACAGGCCAAGCCCGGAATAATTGCCGTCGATCATGGTTTCGAGCCGCTGGAGGTCGTTGCCGTCGAGGAACGCCGAATGCGGATCGAGCGCCGCCAGCATGCCATCGATCGCGCCGCGCAGCAGAACCTGATCATCAACCGGCTCGACATAGCTTGACTGGATACGCTGGTAGACCGCGAAAAGCTTGGCGAATTCCGGCCCCGCACGAGCATCGACCTGCGCCATCGTAGCGGTGGTTGCCGGGATCAGCGCGACAGCGGTGACAAGCGCGGCGCTCTTCAGCAAGGCGGCGAATTTCATTAGCAGGCGATATCCTTTCGTTCGCGCGACCTTATCGCAGTGAACACCTGAATACCAGATGAGGTGTCACTCACGCTGGAACAGGTTGCACGCGGAGCTGTGCCGGAGATGGGGAGTATCGGTGCGACAGGCAAGACACGGGATTTGCCGCGCCAGAGCAGCTATCGCAGATAGTCCAGCGGATTGACCGGCTTGCCGTCGTGCCGCAATTCAATGCCGATCGCCGGGTCGCGCGTGCCTGCCGTGCCGAGCGGTGCGCCTGCGATGACCTCTTCGCCAACGGTAACGGCGGTTCGGGCAAGGCCGGTGACAAGGCTGGTCCAGCCGCCGCGATGCTCGATAATGACGATGCGTCCATAGCCGCTATAGGCCTCCGCAAAGGCAATGCGCCCGGCGGCCGGGGCAACGATCTGCGCCTGGCTTTGCGGCGCGAGGGTAAGCGCAGTGGCAGGCAGGCCGCTTGCCTGAACTGCTCCGAAGCCCGCAAGAGTGCGCCCCGCGACTGGCAGGCGATAGCGCAAGGGCGCGCTTTGTGTGGTGGGTTCGGCCCTCAACGGCGCGGGCGATGCGGTGCGCGCCGGGCGACCGTCGGCCGGGCGCAGCACCGGGCCGGGCAATGCAGCGAGCTCGCGGCGCAGCGTCGCATCGGCATCCAGCTGGTCGATCAGCCCATCGAGATCGCGCGCTTCCTCGGCCAGCATAAGCGCACGTTCCCGTTCGCGTGCCGACGAATTGCGCGCCGCGCGCGAGGCGAGACGAGCGCGGGCTTCAAGTGCAGCGAGGTCGCGCCGCCGGCCCTCCCAGCGCGCTTCGCTGGCCGCCAGGTTGTCGAGCGCGGCTGCGGTCCGGCGTTCCAGGCGCTCGCTCGTCTCGAGGTCTTTGGAAAGCGCCGCGGTGCGCCTGCGAATATACGGCACCGCAGAGGCGAGGACGGCGCGCACATGCACGAGGTCTTCGAGCGTACCGGGCTGGAATGCGGCGAGCATGAGGGGGCGGCGCGCATTGGTCTGGAGCGCGGCGGTCAGCCGAACAAGCGGTTCGCGGCGCTCGGCCAGGCGGGCGGCAAGCGCTTCACGCCGCGCCGTGGCGAGCGCGGCGGTCGCTCGGGCGGTGGCGATCTCGGCTTCGGAGAGCTGAATGCGGGCAGCGAGCGCGGCGGCTTCGCGTGCGGCCTTCCCGGCGGCCTCGCCAGCGCTTTGCGCCGCGCGCTCCAGCTCGACGGCGCGTTCGCTCGCCTCCCTGCCCGCGATGCGCGCCCGTCGCAATTCGGCAGCGGCACTGCCGGGATCGGTCGCGGTCCCCGGACGCAGAGCAGAGGTCGGAGCGGCGGCAAGCGACCAGCCTGCACCGATGATTGCGAGACCGAAAGCAAGGGGCGGGAGAGCGCGCACGGCGCTATCCGGCCCGGTGATAGGGGTGGCCAGCAAGGATGCTGGTCGCGCGGTAGAGCTGTTCCATCAGCATCGCGCGGACCAGTAGATGCGGCCAGGTCGCAGGCCCGAAGGCAAGCAGCGTGTCCGCAGCCGCGCGCTCTTCTTGCGAATGTCCGTCCGCCGCGCCCAGCACGAAACGTGCCTCGCGAACCCCGCCATCGCGCCATCGTTCGAGCAAGCTGGCGAGCGCCTCGGACGCTGTCGCCTTGCCGCGTTCATCCAGCAGCACGGTGCGGTGGGGCGATAGCGGTTCGGGGATGCGCCCGCCGCTTTCGGGCAGTTCGGTAAGCTTCATCGGCCAGGTGAGCCGCTGCTCGTAGCGCGCGACAATCTCGGCCTCGGGCGTGCGGGCAATCTTGCCGCGAGCGATGATGTGGAGGAGCATGGTGTTCTCTCACGCCGATATGCGTCGCAGCGAAGTCCGGTCTGTCGCAGCACCGCGCGAGCGCGCTACGCCCGCCCTGCCGCCGTTTCTCCGCTTTCGAACGACCACATGCGCTCAAGATTGTAAAAGCTGCGCACTTCAGGGCGGAAGAGGTGCACGATGACATCGCCGGCGTCGATCAGCACCCAGTCAGCCGCAGGCAATCCTTCGAGCCGCACTGGACCGTGGCCCGCCTGCTTGACCTTCTCGGCCAGCTTGTTCGCCATAGCGGCGACCTGCCGGGTCGAGCGTCCGCTGGCGATCACCATATGATCGGCGACCGAGCTTTTGCCTTCGAGCGGGATCGATACAATTTCCTGGGCCTGATCATCGTCGAGCTGGCGCATCACCAGCGCGTGGAGTTCGTCGGATTTGGTATCAGAGGACAAGGGCGGCGGGGCCTTTGGCGGATGCATGATAGCGGTGTGTGCCTGTGTCATAGGCAAGCATAAGTCTCCAGTTTGTCAGGCAAAAATGGGGATGCAAGCGCCCGAAGGCAAGGTACGGGGCAAAGCGATGGGCCGCGCGCATCAATCCCGGGGCCTTTCGCCCCGTGCCGTCCACCCCCGGATTCGGCGAAATGTCAGCCGATCACGCACCGATGCGGTGTCGAAGCGCGTGGCCCAATCCGCATCGGCGCGGCGGATCGCCGTGGCCGAGCGGGAATCAGGATCGAAACGCAGATAGACCAGAGCGGGTGCGCTCCATTTATGCGGCTTGCGAAGTCTGGCGGGCGGCACCTGATAGCGTTTCAGCCAGGCCATGGCGGGGCTCGTCATGGCGTCGCTGTTATAACCCGGCCTTGCGATTACCGCAATCGGCATGGTGCGCGCGATCCTGCGCCAGTTCTTCCACAGGTGGAACTGCGCAAGGTTGTCCGCCCCCATCATCCACATGAATTCGCGTTTGGGATATCGGCGGGTAAGCTTGCTCAGTGTGTCCACGGTATAGCGTGTGTCCAGCGCACGCTCGATCGCAGTGGGTATGATCGGCGCGCGGCGGCTCAGCTTTTCGGCCGATTTGAAGCGCGCCTGAAGCGAAGCCATATCACCGCCATGCTTGAGCGGATTGCCGGGCGAGACCAGCCACCATGCCTCGTCCAGTCCCAGCGCGGCGATGGTGAAAAGCGTGATGCGCCGGTGCCCGCCATGCGCGGGATTGAAACTGCCGCCCAGAAGACCGGTGCGAATCATGCGCAACTGACCGCGAAAATCCCCGCGCTCAGGGTCGCGCCTGCCCGCTGCCGCGCACCAGCCACTTGTATGTCGTCAGCCCTTCGAGCGCGACCGGCCCGCGCGCATGCAAGCGTCCGGTGGCGATCCCGATTTCCGCGCCAAGCCCGAACTCCGCTCCGTCCGCGAATTGCGAGGAGGCGTTGTGCATTACAATGGCGCTGTCGACCCGGGTGAGGAACTCTCTTGCCGCCACATCGTCACCCGTCACGATGACATCGGTGTGGCCCGAGGAATGACGCGCGATATGCGCCATCGCCTCGTCGAGCCCGTCGACCATCGCCGCAGAAAGTACCGCGTCGAGGTATTCGGTGTCCCAATCGTTCGCACTCGCCGGAACGACTCGCTCGTCGAGCGCGCGTATCCGTTCGTCCCCGCGCACTTCGCAGCCCGCATCGCAGATCGCGGCGATCAGGCTTTGCGCGGCAGGATAATCCGCGTCGATCAGCAGCGTCTCCATCGCGCCGCAAATACCGGTGCGGCGCATCTTGGCGTTGAGCGCGATGCGCTCCGCCATGGCCGGATCCGCGGCGGCATGGACATAGGTATGGCAAATCCCGTCGAGATGCGCGAGCACGGGCACGCGCGCATCGGCCTGAACCCGCGCGACCAGGCTCTTGCCCCCGCGCGGTACGATCATGTCGATGAGGCCCGACGCGGTCAGCATCGCGCCGACCGCCGTGCGATCCTGGGTCGGAATAAGCTGCGCCGCGTCTTCGGGTACGCCGCCTTTTGCCAGGCCTTCGCGCAAGGCACTCAGGATTGCGCGGTTCGAATTCACCGCCTCGCTCCCACCGCGAAGCAGCGCCGCATTGCCCGCTCGCACACACAATGCAGCAGCATCGGCGGTAACATTGGGGCGGCTTTCGTAGATGATGCCAATGGTCCCGATGGGAACGCGAACGCGCGACAATCGCAGGCCGTTGGGCCGCTCGCTGGTATCGATCACTTCGCCGACCGGATCGGGAAGCCCGGCTACCGCCTCGACCCCGGCAGCGACGCCTTCGAGACGCTCGGGATCAAGCGCAAGGCGATCGAGCATGGCTTGCGAAAGACCGTTCGCTTCGCCGGCTGACACGTCCTGCGCGTTGGCAGCAAGGATCGCTTCGGCATCACCGCGCAGCGCCTGCGCGGCATGGCGCAGGGCATCTGCGCGCGCCTGCGACGACATGGCAGCGAGCGCGCGTTGAGCGCTGCGCCCGGCTGCCGCAAGCTGCGCGATCAGATTTTCGGAAGAGGCGTTTCGGGTGGTTTCGAGAGCGGTTTTGCTGGTCATCGCCGCGCATTAGCAGGTGCGCCAGTCCATGTCAGCGGTGCTCTGTACGTTCGTCTTGCCGATCCTTGCAGCACCGACCGCCACAGTGCGTTTCATCGCATCCGCGCCTCGATTCGTTCGCAAAAGGTCGGAAATTAACGGTTTTGAAACGGTATAGGCGTCCAAATTGGGACAAGTCGCAGGGGGTTCCGACAGAATGAAACGTCTCATCGCTTTTACCGTCCGCTTCGCCCGGTGGCGCTGCGAACCCATTAGACCGCTGGCGGTTCCCGGGTTAGCCCTTTGCTGCGGGATCACAAAAAAATGACCGGGGTTGCTTTGAACCATTCGAACGAAGGCATGTCGTGGCGCGAGAAACTGCTGAACCGGTTTCCCGATCGCGAATTCTTCATGCGCAGCCAGGGGCAGGTTCGCTTCATCACCATCACCTCGCGCATGCAGATCGGAGCCGCCAGTGCCGCGATCGCATTGTCGCTGGGTTGGGCGGGATCGATGGGCCTGATGGCCTGGAACAAATATGCTGCCGAAGCCAACCTCGCCTCATTCCAGGACGAGAAGGCCAAAGTCGCGAGTGCGCGCGAACGGCTCGATGCCTATGGCGGCGATATCGACCGGGTGGTCGAGGATCTCAACACCCGCCAGGAAGCGCTCGACCAGATGGTCGAGATGCTGCCCGCCGATATTCAGACGCGCGACACGAATGTCACTGATTCCGAGAAGGCCACAGCAGAGACGGTCGAACAGGTCAGCGCGCATTTCCCGCAAGCGCGCGGTCTTGCGCTGATCGAGGCGCGCCAGCTTGCTTTCGTGGAGAACCTCACCCGGTTTGCCGACTGGCGTGCAGGCCGGGCGGAGGCCGCCTTGCGCAAGCTTAACCTCGATCCGCGTGCGATGGCCCGCCTTGGCAACGGTTCGGCGCGCGAGGCGATGGGCGGTCCGCTCGAAGCGCTCACGACATCAGCGGACGGCTCGCTCGATCCGCGGTTCGAACGTCTGGGGCTCAGCCTGGAACGCATGGCCGCGCTGGAGCGCGCGCTGGATGCCGTGCCGCAGGTCGTTCCCGCCGCTGACCACCGCATCACATCCTCCTACGGCTTTCGCCGCGATCCGTTCAATGGACGCGGCGCGATGCACAAGGGGATCGACTTCAAGGGCAAGACCGGCTCGCCCATCTATGCCGCGGCCCAGGGCCGGGTCACTTTTACCGGACGCCGCGGTGGCTATGGCAAGACAGTGGAAATCACGCATGCGAATGGCGTGATGACCCGCTACGCCCATCTCAATCGCATCGACGTGAAGCGCGGCGAGCGCATTGCGGCGGGCGCGACCCTGGGCGGGCTTGGGAGCACCGGGCGGTCAACCGGGCCACACCTTCACTTCGAAGTTCGCATCAACGGCCGTGCGGTTAATCCACGGCCCTTTCTGGAGACTGCCCCCGATGTTCTCAAAGAAGTCCGCGGAACCCGAACAACCCGTGCCCGCACCGCGCGCGCCAACCATACCTCAGAATAAGGGAAACAAGACGATGGCCTCATCGAACGGCTCGACCTTCTCCGTGATTGGCAGCGACGTGCAGATCAAGGGCGACGTGAAGGCATCGGTCGATCTGCATATCGACGGCGCGATCGAAGGCGATATCACCTGCGCAAGCCTGGTGCAGGGCGAGGAAAGCACGATCACCGGCGGTGTGACGGCTGATACCGCGCGGCTTTCGGGCAAGGTCGTGGGCTCGATCCGCGCCAAGGAACTGGTGGTCCTCAGAACCGCACGGATCGAAGGCGATGTGCATTACGATGCGCTGACGATCGAGCAGGGCGCGGAAGTCGATGGACGCTTTGCCCCCAATGCGCGCCAGCAGGCGTCGAACAGCGCCGCAGCTCCGGTCAAGGCACCCAAAACAAGCAGCACGGACGCTGATGGCAATGGCGGCAGTGACGGCGATTCGCAGACCAGGCTGCAAATGGCGGGCTAAAGCACCTCGGCGCGCAGCGCCTTCCGGTCGAGCTTGCCAATAATGGTGCGCGGCAATTCGTCGCGCACCACCACTTTATCGACCCGCTCATGCTTGCCGATCCGGTCGTTGAGCCAGCCTTTGAGCGCATCGCCCCCGATATCGGTATCAGGGTGCAGCGTCACGTAAGCGCGCGGCACTTCACCGCGATAATCCTCGGGCACGCCGATCACGAGCGCTTCCTTGACTGCTTCATGTTCGAGAATCACGTCCTCCACCACGCTCGGGAAGACCTTGAACCCGCCGACCGAGATCATGTCCTTGATGCGGTCGACGATTTCGAGGTAGCCCTCTTCATCCTGAGTTGCGACATCGCCGGTGCGCAGATATTTCTTGCCATCGCGCGTGACGAATGTGTCCGCTTCGGTGTCGGGTCGGTTCCAGTAGCCGCGCATGATTTGCGGACCGTGGATGGCTAGTTCGCCCGGTTCGCCTTCGGGGGCGAGCCTTGCGGGATCCTCCTTGTCAAGCAGCACGATCTGCGTCCCGGGGACAAGCTGGCCGATCGTCCCTTTCTTGCGCGCGCCTTCATACGGATTGACCGATACCACGCCCGAGCTTTCGGTGAGACCATAGCCCTCGACCACGCGGACGCCGGTGACCTCCTCGAACTTGTCATGGACCGGCCCCGGCATCGGCGCTCCGCCCGAAATGCACACCCGGAGGCTGGAGAGATCGGTCTTTGCCAGATCGGGATGGTCGAGCAACGCCTGAAACATCGTAGGCACGCCGGGAAAGCCGGTCGTCTTGTAGCGCGCGATCGTGCCGAGCACCTGCTTCGCCTCGAAGCGTGGGACCACCGCGATCGAAGCGCCGCTTGCGACCGCGTGATTGAGCAGCGCAGTGTTCGCAAAGACATGAAAGAACGGCAGCGCACCCATGAACACTTCCGCGCGGGGATCGCCAAAGGGATTGATTGCGGCCGTCTGCTGCGCGTTGATACTCAGCTGGTCATGGCCGAGCATTGCGCCCTTGGGCCGTCCGGTCGTGCCCCCGGTATATTGCAGCAGCGCGATATCGGCAGCCGGGTCAAGCGGAGGGAGGTCCTCATCGCCCTTGCCAAATGCAGACCAGCTCCATTCGCCCAGCACGTGCCGCCAGCGCTTCACCCGCTCGCGCCAGGCGATATCGGCGATCTGGCTGCGCTTGAGCGCTTTGAAGGCGGCTCTCTTGAAGAACGGCAGCATGTCTGAAAGCGAGCCGACGACGAGGCGCTCCAGCTCGCTCGTCTCAAGCACTTTCGCCGCCGTCTTGTAAAGCTCGGGCACGTCGAGCGTGACAAGCACTCGTGTGCCGCTGTCGCCCACCTGCCAGGCCAGTTCCTCGACCGAATAGAGCGGCGAGAAGTTTACCACCACCGCACCGGCCATCATCGCGCCGTAATAGGCCGAGGCGTAGATCGGGACGTTTGGCAGGAACAACCCGACCCGCTCGCCCTTGACGAGTCCCATAGCGGTTAGTCCCGCAGCGAAGCGACGCGCTTCGGTGTAGATCTCGCGGTAGCTGTAAGTGCGCCCCAGGAAATGGAGGAACGGCGCGGACGGGTTCTCTTCAGTCGCGCGCCTGAGGAGCTGCGGCAGTGTAAACGCCTCGAACTGCGTGTTCCACGGCGTCGGGTGATGGTAAGTCGTCGTCTCGAGCATGCGGTTGTTCCATGCGAAATTCAGGACGCAGGTCAAACGATGCCGACCCGATCCTTGCGTCAGTCCGGCTTGGCGTCTTCGGCCCGCGATACGCCGGAGGGGAGCGGGCGCAGTTCTTCGCCGGCCGCCCCTTCGGCTTCGCGCCGCGCGGCGAGCCAGGCTTCGGCTTCCGCTTCCTGCGCCGCTTCGGCTGCCGCCTTGACGTTGGCTTCGCGCTCGGCGCGCAGTTCCTCGATCAGACGCTCCTTTTCGTTGGGCCCTTCGGTCGCGATCGCTTCGACCACGTCCTCGCTCGTGCCGGCGCGCTTTGCCGCCTTCGCAACCACCGCGTCGAGTTCGCGCTGCGAACACAGGCCGAGCGTCACGGGATCCTTGGGTTGGATGTTCTGGATATTCCAGTGGCTGCGCTCACGGATTGCGCCGATCGTGTTGCGGGTCGTCCCGATGAGCTTCGAGATTTGCGCGTCGGACACTTCGGGGTGGTTGCGCAGGACCCAGGCGATCCCGTCAGGCTTGTCCTGCCGCTTGGAGACAGGGGTATAGCGCGGCCCCTTGGTGCGCGTGACCTCAACCGGTGCCTTGTGCATTTTCAGCGCATAGTCGGCGTCGGCCTGGCCTTTCTCGATCTCTTCCAGCGTCAGCTCGCCCGCATGGACGGGATCGCGGCCGGTATATTTGCTGCTCGCCAGGTCGTCTGCCATGGCCTGCACTTCGAGCAGGTGGATACCGCAGAACGCAGCGATCTGTTCAAAGCTCAGACCGGTGTGATCGACCAGCCAGGTGGCGGTCGCGTGCGGCATCAGCGGAGTGGGCTGATCCTTGGATGCCATGGGCATTCTCCGTAAGATAAAACAAATAGGGCCGCCCCTTTCGGAGCGGCCATCGTCCCACTGTTGTAGGGGTTGCCCGCGCGAACGGCAAGCGTTTGCTCGCCCGAGGCCCGCCTGGCGCGCGTCCGGTGGCGGCTAGAGCGCCGGGGCGGCCTGAAGCGAGACGCACTCTTCCTCTTCAAGCGCGACGAGGCCGGTAAGAAACTGGCGCGTCGCCGCCTCCCATGAAAACCGGGCACCATAACGTGCGCACATCTGCCGATCGCGCCCGCGCGCCGCTTCGATCGCGACCACCAGATCCTCGTCCATCGCGCCGACATCGTCGTCCAGCACGTCGAGTGGGCCGGACACCGGAAAAGCGGCAACCGGTGTGCCGCACGCAAGCGCTTCGATCATCACGAGCCCGAACGTATCGGTCCGGCTCGGAAACACGAAAACATCGGCATGGGCGTAAAAGCCGGCGAGTTCGCGCTCCGTGCGTTTGCCCATGAAGCGCGCCTGCGGAAAAGCGGCAGCCAGCGCGTCACGCGCCGGACCATCGCCGACGACGACTTTGGTCCCGGGCGTATCGCATCGGAGGAACGCATCGATATTCTTCTCGATTGCGATGCGCCCGACATAAAGCAGGATCGGTCCTTTCAGACCCGCATATTCGCGCGGGCACGGGGCATCGGGCGTGAAGCAGGCCAGATCGACGCCGCGTGACCAGTGCTTCAGGTGCGTCAGACCCTGCTCGCGCAATTGCTCGCGGATTGTCTCGGTCGCCACCATGATCCGCTCGGCAGGGCGATGAAACCATCGGATATAGGGCCAGAAAACCCCAGGGCTCAGGCCGGTGCGACGCGAAAAATACTCGGGAAACTGAGTATGATAGGCGGTCGTGAAGGGCACCTTGCGTCCCAGGCAATAGCGCCGCGCCGCAAAGCCCAGGGGGCCTTCGGTCGCGATATGGACCGCTTCGGGTCTGACCCGCGCAAGTTCGCGTCCGACCGCACCGGGCGTCGTGATCGCCAGCCGGATTTCAGGATAGGTCGGAGCCGGTACAGAGAGGTAATCCTGCGGCGAAATAATCGTGACCTCGTGACCCCAGCGGCGTAGCACCTGGCAGGTGGTGGAGAGCGTACGCACCACCCCGTTGGTTTGCGGAAACCAGGCATCGGTCACGATGGCGATCGAGCGGGGCAGCGGTTCCCGGCCCACAGACGCGCCCGCATAGTCGGCGGCGCGGGCCCCATGCCGTGCGCCGCCCTGCCTCATGCAGCGTCCCTTGCGGCGGCGCTCGTTCCCCTGTCAGCCTGTTCTTCGCGCGCGCTCACGATCTCGGGCCAGTTCAGGATCTCCATGCGCCCGTCGCGATGTTCGACCAGCGCGTTGCAGCCCTCGACCCAGTCGCCATCGTTCCAGTATTCGATTGCCCGGCCGTTATGCATGAACGTGCGCGCTTCGGCGGTGTGAATATGGCCGCACACGACGCCGTCCACCCCGCGCTCGCCCGCGGCCCGGGCGACGATTTCCTCATATTTGCCGATGAACTCGACCGCGTTCTTCACCTTGTGCTTGGCCGCTTTGGACAGCGACCAGTAAGGCTTGCCCAGCGCCTTGCGAGCGGCGTTGACGAGCACGTTGAGCTTCATGGTGGTGACATACGCCCAGTCGCCAACAAAAGCGAGCCAGCGCTGCGAGAGCATCACCGCATCGAATTCGTCGCCATGCAGCACCATCAGCCGCCGGCCATCGGCGGTGTCGTGAAAGGCCGCGCGGCGGATCTCGATCCCGCCGAAATTGAGGCCGGTAAACTGGCGGAACATCTCGTCGTGATTGCCGGGAATGTAGACGATGCGCGTACCACGCTTGGCACGCTTCAGGATACGCCAGACGATGTCGTTGTGTTCAGCGGGCCAGTAGAACTTCTTCTTGAGCCGCCAGCCATCGATGATGTCACCGACGAGATACATCGTGTCGCTGTCGGTCCGGTCGAGAAAGTCGATCAGCATTTCCGCGTTGCAGCCCTTGGTGCCCAGATGCACGTCGCTGATCCAGATCGTGCGGTAATGCGTGCGCTTGCCGCCCGCAGGCTCAGGTGTGGCGGGGCGAGGAAGGGGGAAGCTTGCAATGTTGCCAAGGCGGGAAGCAAGTTCGCCAGGATCGGAAGCGTTCATCGCACAAGGCTCCAGCGGCATCGATGTTGCACTTGCCATGACAGCTGTTTGTGACATCGGATTCACAGGTTCGTGACGGTTTGAGGTCAATCCACGGATTTTTGAACGCGCCTCTTGACGGGTTCGCAGGGGCTGATGCGCACGCATGACCGCAGGAACGCCTATTCGCCGCCTCCCACCTCCAGCACGATCTTGCCGATGTGCTTGCCCGCTTCCATTCGCGCATGAGCCGCGGCGGCTTCGGCGAGCGGAAAGGTCCGGTCCATCACCGGGCTGCATTCGCCGCTTGTGAACAGCGGCCAGGCATTGGCGGAAATCTCGTCAGCAAGCGCGGCCTTGAACGCATTGGAACGCGGGCGCAGCGTGGAGCCCGTGAGCGTCAGGCGACGCATCATCACCAGCGGCATGAATAGCTCTGCCTTCGCGCCGCCGAGGGCCGCGATCGTCACGTGACGCCCGTCTTCGGCAAGGCATTTGAGGTTGCGCGGCACGTAGTCGCCTGAAACCATGTCCAGCACCACGTGAACGCCTGCCCCGTTGGTATGGGCAGCGACCGCCTCGACGAAATCCTGCGTGCGGTAATTGATCGCCATGTCCGCGCCGACGTCGCGCGCTGCTGCGCATTTCGCATCATCACCGCAGGTCACGATTACCTCGATGTCGAAGGCTTTGGCGAGCATGATTGCCATGGTGCCGATCCCGGACGTGCCGCCATGGACCAGCAGCCGCTCGCCCTCCCGGATGGCCCCGCGCTCGAACACGTTGTGCCAGACGGTGAACAGCGTTTCGGGGAGTGCCGCCGCTTCTTTCAGCGGCATCGTGTCGGGCACGGGTAGGCAGTGTTCGAAAGGCGCGGTGCAATATTCGGCATAGCCTCCCCCCGGCGTCAGCGCCGCGACCCGCGCGCCGATCATGTATTCCGGCACGTTGATGCCCGCTGCGACCACTTCGCCCGCGACTTCCAGCCCAAGGATCGGCGAAGCGCCCGGCGGCGGGGGATAGGCGCCTGCGCGCTGGAGACAATCGGGCCGGTTGACCCCGGCATAGGCGACCCGGATGCGCATCTCGTCAGCGCCTGGTTCGGGCACGGGGGCGGTGGCCACGTGCAGCACTTCGGGAGCGCCCGGCTCATCAAATCCGATCGCCATCATGGTTTGCTCAGTGGTCGTGCGCACCACCTCGTTCATCGCCGCCCCTGTTGTGTCTGCCATTGTCCGCGCCCCGGATCGCGCCGCCTGGGTCTGCGCGGCCTGATGGTTAGTTCCCCTGGTCGATTACCCATGCATATCATTGACAGCAAGCCGCACGCCGCGCGAATATGTTGCGCAATGGATGACCATGATCGCCCGAGTCTCCGAAAGGATGCCGCCGAACGCCTCGCGAGTGAGGATCTGGCGCCTTATTCGCGAAATGAGTTGAGCGCGCGAATCGCACTGCTCGAAGCGGAAATCGAACGCACCGCCGCGCACCGGGACAAAGCGGCGGCGCATCGCTCCGCTGCCGATGCGCTGTTTGGCGGGCCCGGAACATGAATGTCGGACGATCTCAACCAATAGGATTCGCAATCGTTAACCCTGTCCCCATATCTGTGTCATTTCCCACCGCGCGCTTCGCCCGGGGCGCGTTCATCTCCCGCTAGAGACATCGAACCCATGCCCAGCTTTGCCCAGAACCTAGAACGCACGCTTCACAACGCCTTGTCGCAAGCATCTGAGCGGCATCACGAATATGCAACGCTCGAGCATCTTCTGCTCGCGCTCATGGACGACGAAGACAGCGCGCAGGTCATGGCCGCATGCGGCGTCGACCTGGCTGAGCTTGGCGAGGTGGTGAAGCAATATCTCGACCAGGAATACCAGTCGCTCAAGACTGACGAGGATGCCGACCCGCAGCCCACCGCAGGCTTCCAGCGGGTGGTCCAGCGCGCGATTCTGCACGTGCAATCCTCTGGCAAGGATACAGTGACGGGCGCCAATGTTCTGGTCGCCCTGTTCTCCGAACGCGACAGTTATGCCGTGTATTTCCTCCAGCAGCAGGACATGAGCCGGCTGGATGCGGTAAGCTATATCAGCCACGGCATCGGCAAGGGCGGACGCCAGCTGGAATCGAAAACCCCGCAGGGCAGCGAGGATTCGGCCGAAGCGGAGACGAGCGAGAAGGGCGGCAACAAGAAGGAAACCGCGCTTGATCAGTTCACGGTCAACCTCAATGCAAAGGCCAAGGCCGGCAAGGTCGATCCGCTGATCGGTCGCGGCCCGGAAGTGGACCGGACCGTGCAAATCCTGTGCCGCCGTTCGAAGAACAATCCCCTTTACGTTGGCGATCCCGGCGTTGGAAAAACCGCGATTGCCGAAGGGCTCGCACGCAAGATCATCGAAGGCGACGTGCCCGAAGTGCTCGAACCCGCGGTGATCTACTCGCTCGACATGGGCGCACTGCTGGCAGGCACGCGCTATCGCGGCGACTTCGAGGAGCGGCTGAAGCAGGTCGTCTCCGAACTGGAAGGAATGCCCGACGCAATCCTCTTCATTGACGAGATCCACACCGTGATCGGCGCGGGCGCGACCAGCGGCGGGGCAATGGACGCCTCCAACCTGCTGAAGCCTGCGCTTTCCGGCGGAACGATCCGCTGCATCGGGTCGACCACCTACAAGGAATTTCGCAACCACTTCGAAAAGGACCGCGCGCTCCTGCGCCGCTTCCAGAAGATCGATGTTAACGAACCCACGATCGACGATACGGTCAAGATCCTCAAGGGCCTGCGTAGCGCGTTCGAGGAGCATCACAACGTCAAGTACACACCCGATGCGCTCAAGACCGCGGTCGAACTTTCGGCGCGCTACATCAATGACCGCAAGCTGCCTGACAAGGCGATCGACGTGATTGACGAGGTGGGCGCGATGCAGATGCTGGTGCCACCCAGCCGCCGCAAGAAGAAGATCACCGCCAAGGAAATCGAAACGGTGATCGCGACCATGGCTCGTATCCCGCCCAAATCGGTCAGCACGGACGACAAGAAGGCGCTCGAAAATCTCGAACGCGATCTCAAGCATGTCGTCTTTGGCCAGGACGAGGCGATCAAGCGCCTCTCCACCGCGATGAAGCTAAGCCGGGCGGGGCTGCGCGATCCGGACAAGCCGATCGGCTCGTTCCTGTTCAGCGGACCTACCGGCGTCGGCAAGACCGAAGTCGCGCGCCAGCTCGCCTCGGTCATGGGCATCGAACTCAAGCGCTTCGACATGTCGGAATATATGGAGCGCCACTCGGTCAGCCGCCTGATCGGTGCGCCTCCGGGCTATGTCGGCTACGATCAGGGCGGGTTGCTTACCGATGCGGTCGATCAGAATCCGCATTGCGTGCTTTTACTGGACGAGATCGAAAAAGCGCATCCCGACCTGTTCAACATCCTGCTGCAGGTAATGGATAATGGTCGATTGACCGACCACCACGGCAAGACGGTCGATTTCCGCAACGTGGTGCTCATCATGACGACCAATGCGGGCGCGGCCGACATGGCCCGTTCGGGCATCGGCTTTGGCGACGTGTCGAAGGAGGATGCAGGGACCGAAGCGGTGAACAAGATGTTCACCCCCGAATTCCGCAATCGCCTCGATGCGATCGTGCCCTTCGCCTATCTCGGCAAGAGCACAGTGGCGCGCGTGGTCGACAAGTTCATTCTCGAGCTCGAATTGCAGCTTGCCGAACAGAACGTCCACATCCAGTTCGATACCGATGCGCGCGGTTGGCTTGCGGATAAGGGCTATGACAAGCTCTATGGTGCTCGCCCGATGAGCCGCCTGATCCAGGACAAGATCAAACAGCCGCTCGCCGAAGAATTGCTGTTCGGCAAGCTTGCCGATGGCGGCGAGGTCAATGTCAGCGTCAAGGATGATAAGCCCGCTTTCGAACTGACCCCGGCGCCGCCCAAGGCAAAGGCCAAGCGCAAGGCTCCTGCCAAGAAAAAACCCGCTGCGGGCAAGTCCGAGACGGGGAAGTCCGAAACAGGGAAGTCCGCGACAGGGAAGTCTGGCGCAAACGGACCAGAAACTTCGAAATCCGGTTCGGCTCCCGATGCCAGCCCCGAAGCCTCCGACAGCGGCAAGGACGGTTGAACGGCTATCGCCAACCGACGAAGGCGCTGGCCTTTCGGGTCAAAATGTGAATGATCGGCCCCTCGAACAGTTGATCGAGGGGCCTTTCATGTACCTACGCTTTTGCGCGCTCGCCGCTGCGCTCGTCTTTGCCTCGCCGCTCGCGCTTCTCGCGCAGAACGAAGGCGAAGATGCGCCGAGCTCCTCCGTGGCCACCCCCGACGATCCCGGTCTGTTTACCGGCGCGGACCTGTTCGGCCTGACGGTTGGTGCCGATCCTCAGATAAGCCCCGATGGCGCGCAGATCGCCTATGTCCGGCGCACCAATGATATCATGACCGACAGCCCGGTCAGCTCGATCTGGCTGATCGATGTGGCCAGTGGGCGGGAAACCCCGCTCGTCTCGGGCGAAGGCTCGCATGGATCCCCGCGCTGGTCGCCCGATGGCACGCGCCTCGCCTATGTGTCGACCCAAAGCGGCGGCGGGTCGCAGCTGCATGTGCGCTGGATGGATACCGGGGTAAGCGCGAACATCACCGCGCTTCCCGAAAGCCCCAGCGGATTTGCCTGGTCGCCCGATGGCACGCGCCTTGCTTATACCGCACGTGTGCCGGGCGAAGGCCTCACGCTGGGCAAGCCGCCGGCCAAACCCGAAGGCGCCGAATGGGGTGAGCCCTTGCAGGTGATCGACAAGGTGACCTATCGCCGCGACGGCGGGTCCTACGTGAAGCCGGGGACGCGGCAGCTGTTCCTGGTCGATGCGCGCGGAGGGGCCCCCCGGCAGCTGACATTCGGCGATTATTCCAATGGTGGCAGCATCGAATGGTCCCCGGACGGGCGCAGCATCTACTTTTCCGCCAATCGCCGCGAGGACTGGGAGCTAGAGCCCTTGCGCGACGATATCTACGCGCTCGACATCGCGAGCGGTGCGATCCGAGCTCTGACGATGCGAGAGGGCCCGGATGTCGGACCGCAAGTCTCCCCGGACGGCCAGCGAATCGCCTATCTCGGATTCGACGATGTGGGCAATGCGTTTGACCAGACCAAGCTTTACGTCATGAACGCCGACGGATCCAACAGCCGTCAGCTCGCTGGCGATTTCGATCGCGGCTTTGACGGGCTCGAATGGACCGATGCAGGACTGTTCGCGAGCTATGAGGACGAAGGCACGCACCGCGTCGCGCGCATCCGCATGGACGGCGAGGTGTCCCCGCTTCCCGCAAAGCTGGGTTCGACCTACTACGCGCTGCCCTATACCGGCGGCGAGTGGTCGGTGAGCGAGAGCGGGCGCCTGGCCTTCACCACCGCCAGCACGACGCGACCGCCCGATATCGGCGTCACCACGCGCAACGGCACCCGCACGCTCACCGCCCTCAACGAGGTGAAGCTTTCGGGCAAGCGCCTGGGCGAGATACGCGCGCTTTCGGTTACCGCACCCGATGGCACCGCGATCCCCGCCTGGATCCAGCTGCCCGCGGATCATACCCCCGGCACGCCGATCCCCACGATCCTCGAAATGCATGGTGGGCCCTATGCTGCCTATGGCCCGGAATTCTCGGTCGACTATCATCTCTATAACGCGGCGGGCTACGCGGTGCTCTTCACCAATCCCGGCGGTTCGACCGGCTATGGCGAGGCATTCGCCGACCGGATCGAGGACAATTATCCAATCAGCAACTTCGACGAACTGATGGCGGCGGTCGATGCCGCGGTCGCGCAGGGTTTCGCCGATCCTGACAACCTCTTC
>JAZBPE010000069.1:0-7975 GCA_036353345.1 Erythrobacter sp.
ACGCGCGCCGCCCAGTCCATCGCGACCACGGTCCTGGTCCCAGTTGCCGTTGCCGTTCATGTCATCGAACCTGTCGCCAGCATCACAGAACCCGTTGCCATTGGCATCGGTGAGAAGCTCCTCGGGTGTGATGATATCGCTGAAATCCTCGAAACTGCGACGGGTGACCGTTACATCTCCGACAGGTATGATAGTCTTGAAGTTGTCTTCGATCCGTGAATCGATATCGTTCTGAATAGAGAACCCGTTCTCGAGCGTCGCTTCTCTCGCTGATGTCTGCAAGGTTCCTTGCAGGACCGATGTTGCGTAAAGCTGATGGCCGAAGTCGAACAGGCCGATAATCAGCAGGAGGAAAACCGGCGCGACAATTGCGAATTCCATGACCGCTGCGCCGTTCTCGTTCGCGTTCAGTCTTCGTAGTTGCGATCGCATGATCATCCCCGTTTCGAAGTGTTTTGCTGCGCTCATGATCAATTGACGAGGCGCAATTCGGCGATCGAACCGGCAATCCTGCGGAACGCTGCGGCTAGCTCTGTGCCGCCATTCGCTTCATATGCGCGGTTGGTTCCGGAGGCACAGGCGCGGGTGAAGGTGTTTTGCGGATACTCGAACGTGACCGTCCATATCGTGATGTTCTCGTTCTTGATGCGCTCGCAAATGGCGGCCAGACGCTTGTTGTTGACCGCCGCGGTCTCGGCTTCTGACCAGCGTCCGCTGCCTTTGAAGCCCATGAACCGGCCATCCATGTTCGCGTTGCCATAGGCAATGTAATTGCGTGGATCAGCGCCCATCTCACCGTCACTCATGAAGATGATATGGCGAGAGATCGGATCACCGTTCGGTGCCGTCGCATTTTCAGCCGTGAACAGTCCATTGCCCGTGATGAACCGGCCCGCCCAGATCATCCCGATATCGTGCATGGTACCGCCCTGCGGAGTTAGGCCATTGATATAATTCTCGAACGTCGAGTTGCGTGACCCTCCTGACAGCGGGAACTCCTGCAATTTCAGCGCCTCGCTGGGGCAATTGAATGAATGGGTGCTGCGATCGCTGGTGGTCGTCCATTCCGCAGGACTTTGGTTGTCCCGGTCCCTGCGCGCATAGGTGATCTGTCGCCACTGCGGCTTCCACTGGGTTTCAGGCTTCGTCGGATCTGGCACGAGATTGATATCCAGGTCGAGCGCCGTTGCCGGTATGGGATCGAAGTTCGTTACCGGAGCCGTCTGCCGCTCTTCAATGCAGCCGTTCCAACTGCTCGTGACGTTCGCGCCCTGGGTGCCGGTCTGCGTCACGACATTGGCGAAGGTCTTGTAGACGCTCGTATCCACGGTAGCTTCAAGGTGACGATATCGATCGAAGACGGGGGGATTGGGTACGCCCGCCAGTGTTTCGAGATCCTCGTACTCTTCGGGGTCCTCGATCCGAAAGCGGTGAATGCGCAAGTCGCAGGCGCCACGCATTGCGGGGGGACCGTTATCAATCTGGTCGTCATCGAAGTCGTCACTATCGATGCGCCACAGTTCGTCTCCAACGATCCAGTCGCCGCCCTCACCATTAACAGCGATTTGACATCTGTCACTGGCCGCGCCGGTAGACGGCCAACGGAAAGGACTGTTGCCCGGCAGGTTGTCCTCATTTTCGTCCTCGTAGAGACCGACGATCTCCCAGTCGGAATATTCGTAAGGTACGAGATAGCGCTGTTTTGGTGCGAGTTCCGAAAGCGACGATGCCTCGATTGCGCCAACGGGAACCTTGCGCGCACCGACCGCGCCACCCGGAACAAATTCGGCCACGCGGGTCTGATACTGCCAGCTATCGGCGATCCAGTTCGGGTTGGAATTGTAAAGGATGCGTCCGACATTGACCGTGCCGGAATAGGGCACCGCGCCGATGCGAATACGCGCGCCCGGAGGGGCGGCTGCCATCATCTCGTCGTAGAAAGCGAACACCGCATCGCGCAGGTCCGGCATACGCGTTCCGCTGTTCATAGAACCCGATTGGTCGAGCACCAGCATCACGTCCACATTGGGAAGGTTGAGTTCAGCGCTGCACTCAACCGCGATCTCCATGTCCCCGAACCCCAAAACCTGCATCAGCGCCATGGGCAGATCGACCGAGGCCGCACCGTCCATCCGGGTGTCGCCACCGGACGTAAGCGCGAAATTGACGTTCTCCGAGCCGTAGTCACCCTCGGCAAAGTTGATGTCGAAGAAATTGTCTGCGTGATCGTGGATTTCGCCTGGAATGACGCCGGCGGTGATTGTTCCACCGGCGAGCTTCTTGCGCGCCGCGAGCGCCGCGGCATCGCAGGCCTGCTGCATTTTCGTGCGCACGAGATAGGCGCGGCTCATATCAAGCCCGCCGCCGATCATCCCGATCAGCGGCACGATCGCAGCAGCGCCCATCGCCAGCGTATTGCCCGACGTGCTCTTGAGCAGCCGCTGGAACAGGGACCTGCGCTCAACTTTCGTCTTCTTCGCCGTTTTGTGGATCATCTCGCAAAACCTCTCGTCAGCTCCCGATCCGCCGCGGATGCGGAAGACAAGTCGAATTCGATGCGAAACTAGAACGTTCAGAGTAACGGTTTTGCGAAGGAAAAAGGTTAGCAAGACATTAATACGAACCGGTTTGGTAAACGTCTGATTTAATGCGTTCTTCGGTATCGACGCGCATTGACATCGCTTGCCAGTCGCCGCCTAAGCGCCTTCAAATGTCCGAGGAAATCGAAGAACCTCTCGCTCCCGCCGCAGCGCTCGCGCTGGCGCATTCGCCGCCATCGATCCGTCTTCCCTTAACCACGATGCTCGCCCTCGATCGCCGAATGGCACGTATTGTCACGGGAACGAGTGAGGCGATGCTGGGCCAGATCCGCCTCGCCTGGTGGCGCGAGACGTTGCACGCGGCCCCCGGTGATCGTCCACAGGGCGATCCGGTGGTTGACGGGGTAAGCGCGCATTGGGCAGGCCACGAAGACGCCCTGATCGCGCTCGTCGATGCCTGGGAACTGATGCTTGGCGATAGCCTGGAGGAAGCGCAAATTATACCTTTGGGGGAGGGGCGGGGGGCCCCTTTCGCCGCTCTTGCGCAAATGGCTGGTGAAGTGGAGGAAGCGGCATTCGCAGATGCGGGAGCGCGCTGGGCTCTGGCAGATGTGGCGGCGCATACGAGCGATCCGAAAGAACGCCGGCTACTACTTGAATCTGCGCGACGCATAACCGCACAGGTCACTTTCCCACGCCCCCTTCGTGGGCTTGCGATACTTGACGCGCTGGCCAGGCGATCGTTGAAACGCGGCGGCGCGCCATTTATGCAAGGGCGCAGCGCTGCTGTCACCATCATGCGCGCAGCGGTTTTCGGACGGTGAAAGCCATGGTATCCAAAGGTTTGAGGGGGAGCCAATGCGGCAAATCGTTCTGGGCGTGATGATGGGGTTGCTGTTTGCAGCCATCGGGCTGTTCTGGTGGCAGGGTCAGGCGCAGGTCGAGCTCAACGCCCCGCCGCCGCCTGAACCCGAGGAGCTAGGCCCTTCGCCCGAGGAGCTGCCTCTTACCGATCCGGGCGACATGGAAGGACCTGCGCCCCCCGAAGCGAGCGAACTCACGCGCGAGGAACGCCGTTTCTTTCGTTACGACCGCAATCGCGACCGGTCCATCACCCGCAACGAGATGCTCTCGACCCGCTCGGACGGTTTTCGCAACCTTGATACCGATGGCAACAACCTCCTCACCTTCGAGGAATGGGCTATCACCACGGCTGAACGGTTCGACGAAATGGACGGCAATGACGATGGGGAGCTGACGCCTGCGGAATTCGCCACCTCGGCACCAAAGCCGCGCAAGAAAAAACCGGCCTGCGCGTGTTGAACGTCAGGCGGGGACGCGCTCTTTGCGCAGCCAATCGGCAAGCTCGGCTTTGGCCCTGTTCGTGTAGGCTTCCTTGCGCTCTTTCTTGCGCACTTCGTGCAACGGCGGGAACAGCCCGAAATTGACGTTCATGGGCTGAAAGGTATCGGCCTCGGCATTGCCGGTAATATGGCTGAGAAGGGCGCCAAGCGCGGTGGTCTCGGGAAGCGGTCGCCAGTCTTCGCCGCGAAGCTCATCCGCCGCCATCATGCCTGCGACAAGACCGATCGCTGCACTCTCGATATAGCCTTCGCAGCCCGTCACCTGCCCGGCAAAGCGAATATGGGGCGCTGCCTTCAGGCGCAGCTGTTGGTCGAGCACGCGCGGCGAATTGAGGAAGGTGTTCCGGTGCAACCCGCCGAGCCGCGCGAACTCCGCATTCTCAAGCCCGGGAATGGTGCGAAACAGTTCGATCTGCGCGCCATATTTGAGCTTCGTCTGGAAGCCGACCATGTTCCACAGCGTCCCGCGCTTGTTGTCCTGCCGCAGCTGGACGACCGCGTAGGGCCAGCGCCCCTGCGGGTGTTCCTCACTGGTATCATAGGGATTGTCGAGCCCTACGCCCTTCATCGGACCATAGCGCAAGGTCTCCACGCCGCGCTCTGCCATCACTTCGATCGGCATGCAGCCATCGAAATAGGGCGTGTCCTTTTCCCAGTCCTTGAAGTCGGTCTTTTCTCCTTCGACCAGACCCTGAACGAAAGCAACATATTGCTCCTTCGTCATCGGGCAATTGATATAGTCACCACCTTCGTTCGAAGCCGAGTTCCGCTTGTTCCAGCGCGACTGGATCCAGCATTTCGACATATCGATGCTGTCACGATGAATGATGGGCGCGATGGCATCAAAGAAGGCGAGCCGCTCCTCACCTGTCGCACCGACGATGCTGTGCGCCATGGATTGCGCGGTCAGCGGCCCGGTCGCAACAATGGTCAGCCCTGCCTCGGGCAGGGCGTCGATCCGCTCGCGCACGACCGTGATGTTCGGATGCTCGTCCAGTGCGCGCTCGACTTCGGCGCTGAAGACGTCGCGGTCAACGGCCATCGCGCTGCCGGCCGGGACTCGCGCGCCTTCGCCCGCTTGCATGACCAGACTATCGAGCGCGCGCATTTCATGGTGCAGCAGACCGACGGCGTTCTTCGTATCGTCGTCGGAGCGGAAAGAGTTGGAGCATACCAGCTCAGCCAGGCGCTCGGTCTGATGCGCAGGCGTTGTGTCTCCGCCGCCGCGCATCTCGGAAAGCCGGACCCGAACGCCCCGGCGCGCGAGCTGCCAGGCCGCTTCGGAGCCAGCCAACCCGCCACCGATTATGTGGACATCATGATTGGTTTGAGTATGCGTCATCCAGCTTCGGCAGGTAAGCGCACGGCCATCGCGGCGCAAGGTTTGCGCAAAGGATGGGGAGCCAAGAGATGGCAAGGCGCGCGCTGATCGAACATCGCCCATGGCTGCTCGCAAGCGTCACCGCGGCGATCGCTTACTACTTCGTCTGGAACAATCCGATCGGCGGCGTCTGGCTGATCCTGCTCAAGGGGGCGGGGGTGGGCCTGCTCGCTGTCTATGCCTGGCGGCGCTCTGTTGGAGCGGACGGCTCTATCCTCGCGGGCGTGCTGGCTTTGTCGGCGGCCGGAGACATCGCGTTGGAGCTTAGCATGAGTGCGGGCGGCGCCTTGTTTGCAGCGGCGTATGGGGTGGCGATCGCGCTTTATTGCCGCAACGGGGCAGGGCGGCTGGCGCTGATCCCGGCGCTGATCGCCATCGCCACCCCGATCGGCGTCTGGCTGCTGACGGAGGACATCGCGGTCACCGGTTTCGGAGTGATCCTCGGCATCATGGCGGGCAGCGCCTGGGCGAGCCGTTTCCCGAACCATCGCGTTGGCGTTGGCACCCTGCTCATCGTTGCCAGCGACATCCTGCTGTTCAGCCGCATGGGCACTCTTGACCTTGGCGACCTGCCGGACGTGCTGGTCTGGCCGCTATATTACGCCGGTCAGCTGATGATCGCGACGGGCGTGGTGCAGACGCTGCGGGGTGAGCGCACAGTCCGATAGCCGCCTATTCCGGCGGCGGCTCCCCTTCGTTGTCGTCAGAATGCATTGTCGTGTCGGGCTCGGTGACGTCGTCCCCGCCGCGCCGCTCCACCATTTCCTCGACGACTTTTTCCTCGGCCTCGTTCTCGGGCTCTTCGGTCTCGTCGATCTTGACGGCGCTGACGATGCTTTCGCCATTCGCCACCGTGAACAGGCGGACCCCGGCGGTGTTGCGGCCCATAACGCGCAAGGCGTCGAGCCCGATGCGGATGAGCTTGGCCTGATCGGTGACGAGCATGAGCTGCTCGCCCGATTGAACCGGGAAGCTTGCGACCACAGGTCCGTTGCGTGCGATATTGTCGATGTTGATAAGGCCCTGACCGCCGCGTCCGATGCGCCGGTATTCGTAGGCGCTCGAGATCTTGCCATAGCCATTGGCGCAGACCGTCAGGATGAATTGCTCCTTGTCCTCAAGTGTCGCAAACCGCTCTTCAGAAAGGTCAGGTTCGCCGTCTTTTTCAGCCTTGTAGGGCGCGAACTTGAGATATTGCTCGCGCTCGTCTGATGTCGTCCCGGTTGCCCCAAGGGTCGAGAGCGAAACAACTTCGTCCCCGTCCGCGAGCTTCATTCCGCGAACGCCCGTTGAAGTGCGCGACGTGAATTCGCGAACGTCCTCGGCGGCAAAGCGGATCGCCTTGCCCTGGCGAGAGGCAAGCAGAACATCATCCCCGGGCGCGATCAGTCGCACCCCTATCAACCGGTCCGTCGCTCCATCTTCGAAGCGCATGGCGAACTTGCCGTTGGAAGGGATGTTGGTGAAGGCGTCCATGGCGTTGCGCCGCACGCTGCCTTTGGCGGTCGCGAACACGACCGAGAGCTCGCCCCAGCTATCCTCGTCCTCAGGCAGGGGCAGCACGGTCCGGATCGTCTCCCCGTCCTCCAGTGCTGGCAACAGGTTGACGATCGGGCGCCCGCGCGTGGCTGGCCCGCCTTCGGGCAGCTTCCAGACCTTGAGGCGATAGACCTTGCCTGCGGTCGAAAAGAACAGGACCGGGTTGTGCGTCGAGGTGACGAACATCTCGGCGATGGCGTCCTCGTCCTTGGTCGACATGCCCGCGCGCCCCTTGCCCCCACGGTTCTGCGCGCGGAAGGTCGATAGGGCGGTGCGCTTGATGTAGCCATCGAGCGTAACGGTCACGACCATGTCGTCCTGTTCGATCAGGTCTTCATCGTCGAGCCCATCCCAGGCCGGCGCGATCTCGGACAGGCGCGGCGTGGCGTAGGTCGAGCGAATCTCCTCCAACTCCTCGCGCATTACGGAGTAAAGCTTGACCCGGTCGGCCAGGATCGAAAGGTACTCCTCGATCCGGCTCGCCAGTTCTTCAAGCTCATCGCCGATCTCGTCGCGGCCAAGCGCGGTGAGGCGGTGGAGGCGCAAATCGAGGATCGCTTTCACCTGTCGGGCAGACAGACGATAGGTCCCGCCTTCCTGATCGGCGCTGGGCTCGATCGCTTCGACCAGGCGGATATACTGCGCGATGTCGCCGATCGGCCACTCCTTCGTCAGCAGCGCATGACGCGCCGCTGCGGGGTTTGGAGCACCGCGGATCATTGCGACCACCTCATCGAGGTTCGACACCGCCACCACCAAGCCGAGCAGGATATGCGCCCGGTCCCGCGCCTTGCCGAGCTCGTATTTGGTGCGCCTGGTGATGACCTCCTCGCGAAAGGCGATGAAGGCTTCGATGAAGTCTCGCAGAGTGCACACTTCGGGCCGCCCGCCGCGGATGGCGAGCATGTTGGCAGGAAAACTCGCCTGCGCAGGCGTATGTCGCCAGATCTGGTTGAGCACGACATCGGCGGTCGCATCACGCTTCAGGTCGATGACGATCCGCACGCCCTGGCGCGTCGTTTCATCGCGAATGTCGGAAACGCCTTCGATCCGGCGTTCCTTGGCGGCTTCGGCGATCTTTTCGACCAGCCCCGCCTTGCCGACCTGATAGGGGATCGAGGTGAAGACGATGCTTTCGCGGTCACCGCCCC
>JAZBPE010000070.1:0-29265 GCA_036353345.1 Erythrobacter sp.
AACCTCTCACCGGCTTCCGATCCGGCAGCCGTCAGCGCACTTCTGGCTGCGCTGAACGACGGAACGGGCGTGGTGAGCGATCTGAACTGCGAGTTCACGCCCGGCCAGACGGTCGAGCGCAACCAGTGCCGCAACCAGTGGTTCTTCGACATGGACATGCGGCTTAGTCAGGAAGTTCCGTTCCTCGGAAGCCTGCTGGGTGTTGCCGATGACCGGATCGAGGTGTTCGCCGACTTCTTCAACGTCCTCAACCTGATCGACGAAGACTGGAACGCCCGCCGCGCGCTTGGTGGGTTCTCTGGCCGTGTTGATCTGGTGGATGGCGCTTTCGATGACGAAGGGCGTTACGTCATCACGAACTTCAACCCCGCTGAAGGCCGCGCCGATACTGCGGTGAACGACAGCATCTGGCGCATTCAGATCGGTGCGCGCTACGAGTTCTAATCCGGATCGATCCGATCTTTCGCAACACGGACGGCGGAGCCTTCGGGCTTCGCCGTTTGCGTTTGCGGCGCATGGCCGCAGCTGAAATCCCACGCCTTGAATATCGGTCAGTTTCTTTGCGCTGACCTTCGATCGACCGGATCATCGGCAATGCTCAACAATGCAAAGGCGAGCGCTTCGCACACATCGCCTGCCTGGTTGGAGCGCAGCGCACGATCGAGCGCCGCCGCCTGTTCGCCAAGCTCGGCCTCGCCGAACATGGCAGCGGTGCCCGCAAGCTTGTGAACCAGCCTTGCGCAGCTGTCGCGCTCTTCGTGCCCCTCCTCGCAGCGGGCGAGGGCACCATTGGCAAGCGCACCGCGCACAGCTTCAACCGTTTCGCGCCGCCGGGCCGTCCACCGGTCGTTGGATTGGCGGCTCGTGGAAGGACGTGTCGTGCCGGTGAGCAGCGGATCATGCGGGCCAAGCGCGGGTACGTGTGTGGGTGCAAGCAGGTCAGCGGTGGACGTCGTTGTCGCAAACGAGCGTGATGGTTCAGCTGGTTCAGCCTCGACAATCCGCATGGGAAGCCAGCGTTCAAGCGCCCTTACGAGCTCTGTGAAAACCAGCGGTTTGCTCAAATGCGCCTGCATCCCCGCTTCGCGTGCAGCGGAAATGTCTTCGGGAAACGCATTGGCTGTCAGCGCCAGGATCGGCAATTGCTCAGCCGTGATGCCTTCTGCGCGAATTGTGCTGGTAGCAGTATAGCCATCGCAACCGGGCATCTGGATATCCATCAGCACCAGATCGAAGGGCCGTTCGCGGATCACGCTGTCGATCACCATCGCGATCGCCTCGTTCCCATCTTGCGCCACCACGACGTTCTGTCCGCAGCGCTCCAGCATTTCGGTGGCAAGGATCCGGTTTACGTCGTGATCTTCGACCAGCAGAATGCGGGCGGTCTGGGGCATTTGTAATGGCGGAGCCCCTTCGAAACGCTGCGGCTGAACGCGTTCGGGAGCCACAGAGCGCGCTGGCACGACCACCATAAAGCGGGAGCCAACGCCCGGAGTGCTCTTGACCGTGATCGTCCCGCCGAGAAGTTCGGCCAGCTGGCGGCTGATCGCAAGCCCCAGGCCTGTGCCGCCAAAGCGCCGCGCGGTGCTTCCTTCGGCCTGCGTGAATGGATTGAAGATCGCCGTCAACCGTTCGCTATCGATCCCGATGCCGGAGTCCGCGACAGTGATTTGGAGCTGGTCGTCCGCCAGGACATACGAGACCCCGACGCCTCCTGTTTCTGTGAACTTGACCGCATTGCCGATGAGATTGAGCACGATCTGGCGCACCCGAAGCCCGTCGGTGAGTACCCAGTTGCCAGAGTTTTGCGTGCCAGCTGCGTTTCTGCCCGTTTCCTCCAGCGTCAGACCCTTTTTCTGCGCTGCCGGGCGGTGCAGCGCAATGCATTCCGCAATGGTCGCCGCCGGATCGAAGGGGGATTGGTCAATCACGATTTGCCCGGCCTCGATCTTCGACAGATCGAGAATGTCGTTCAGCAACAGCATCATGGAGCGGCCCGACTGGACGATCATCTCGGTATGGCGGCGGTGGTCGTCGGCCAGCTCGTCCTGCAGCATCAGTTCGGCAAAGCCGAGCACGCCGTTCATGGGCGTACGGATCTCGTGGCTCATGTTGGCCAGAAACTCGGATTTCGCCATCGCTGCCATTTCTGCCTTGCGCCGCGCTCTTGTCAGCTGCAATTCGAGCTCTACCCGCTCGGTCACATCCCTTGCCGAAATGACTATGCCTTCGCGAGCGCCGTCGTCAGGATCGGTGATGATCGCACAGTCGGCCTCGATGAAAATCGGCTGCCCGGCATCCCCGTCGATCAGACGGCGATAGGTAATGCGCTCCTTGTCGCTCACCCCGCCGAGCAATCTGTCGATGACTTCGCGAATACCATGGCGCGCGTCATCGCGTGATCGTTCAGCTATCTCGAAGCCGATCAGATCGCTTGGCGGACGCGCCAGGACTTCCAGGACCGAAGGCGAGGCATAGGTGCAGACCCCGCGCGCGTCGAGTTTCAGCACGGCATCGGTGATGTTTTCCGTCAGCAGGCCCAGTTCCTGGCGTTCTTCCATGAGTTCGTTCGCCATGCGCTCGCGCCCTGCAAGCAATGCGGCGACCGGCAGGCCGGCAACAAAATTGGCTGCCACGAATGCCTGAATCAGATACATCTGCCCGATGCCGGTGACACTCGCGAGCCAGATGGGACCCATGCCATTATGGGTCATCGCAATGGCGATCGCAGCTAGTGCGGGGACGTAGAGCGCGGTTCCAAGGCTGCCCAGACGGAAGGCCACCATCATGGTGATCGGCGGTGCCAGAAACAGCAGTGGGTCATCGCTCTGGATGAAGACCATAAGAATGGTGCCCAAGGCTGCAGCGACAATCGCAAAAGAGTTGACGAACTCAGGCAGAACAAACTCGCGCCGCTTGCCGAACGCATCGTGCACCAGCAAGATGACCGGCACGGTCAAGATCATGCCCATACTGTCAGCGAGGAACCAGGAGGACCAAGTCGAGAAGAGCGTGTCCGGCTGCGCGATCAACACGGGCTTGACCACGAGCCCCGAAGCGATGGGGCCGAGCACACCGCCAAACAGCAGGAAGCTGCAAACCTGTTTGAGGTCGCTCATGTCGGGTGGTCCATCCCAAACTCGCCGCGTGAGAGTGACGACCAGGAGGATATCAACGCAATTGGCGATGCTGAACAAGACCGCGCTGCCTGTCGGATTTTGCGATACGAGATTGGCTGCCAGGCCAGCTGCGAAAACCGCGCCATAAGCGGGAATTTCGGAGCGCAGGCGTACCAGCAGGAGTGCTCCGACCGCGACTGCGTTGGGCACCCAGATGCTTGCAAGGGCCGAATCGAAGCGCGGCAGGGCAAGGCAGGAAACACCCAGTGCGAAAAACACGAACCCCAGCCCGAGCGCGAACAGGATTGTCCATCGGTCCAGGCTGGTGTGCGCGAGAACCGTTGCTCCGGCGACACCCTCATGCCCCGCGTGGCCCCGATCCGGCAATTCGCTGTGACCCATTGCGCAACGCCTCTGTTCGCTCACCGGAACCGGACCGGGAGCGGACCCGGCGCGGATAGGGATTGCGGATGACCGACACGCCTCGTAACCGCGGCGGCACTTCCTCGACGCCCAACTGTGGCACGCACACTATGCCGAAGCGCCAACGCCATTATCCGGGAAAACCCGCAGGTCCGCGCTGGGGACTGATCCTTGCAATCGTCGTGGCGCATGTCGCGGCGCTTTACGGTCTGTCGCGCGCGCTTGCGCCGGATTTCACTGCCGGAATCGAGCGCGAGGTGGTGAGCGCCTTCACGCTCGACGCGCCCGAGCTTCCCGAGCCTCCACCCCCTTCCGCGCCGCCCGAACCCGATGCCGGCGCTGCCGGGGCACCGGGCGAGGATGCGGTGCCCCGGCCGGTTACCGCGCCGGCGGCGCCGATACGGCCGAGCCCGCAGCCACGTCCACCGGTAAGCGCGACGGGGACTGCGACGCGCTCCGGTGCGCGAGAAGCGGGCGAAGGCACCGGTGCCGGGGGAGAGGGGCTCGGCACGGGCAGCGGTGCAAGCGGATCAGGGCGGGGCAGCGGGATCGTCCTGCGGCCGAGCGTACGTTCGGGCCGGATCGATGCCGCGCGCGATTTTCCGGTTCCCGCGGGCGGCCGCGAAACCCGCTTTGGCCGCTCCGTCACAGTTGTCTTCACGGTGACGCCGCAGGGCCGCGCGCGCGATTGCTCGGTAGCCAGGACCGACGTCGATGCAGCGACCACCGAGCGCGCCTGTCCGCTGGTAACCGAGCGCATTCGCTTCAACCCTGCGCGCAACGCAGCGGGCGAGCCAGTCGCGGCGCGTTATGGCTACCTCGTCGAGTTTCGTCAGCGTTGACATCGCTTTGATATTGCGCACATTCGCGAGGTTTGCCAAGTCGTTGATGGCAATTCTTCCTGCGGATGCTAGCGGAGTAGGACGATGAGCGACAAACCAGCGATTTACCCGGTAATCCTGTGCGGCGGGAGTGGGACTCGGCTATGGCCTGTCAGCCGTCCCGAACACCCAAAGCCGTTCCTGCCGCTCGTCGGCGAGACCACACTGTTTGCTCAGACGCTCGCACGGGTGGCCGATGAGAGCATGTTCGCGGGCCCCACGATCGTTGCTGGCGCTGCTCATCGTGCTTTGATCGAAACAGCGTTACGCACAACCCGCCACCACCTCATCATCGAGCCTGCCGCTCGCAATACCGCGCCCGCAATCGCGCTCGCAGCGGCGCGGCTTCCTTCAGACGCCGTCATGCTCGTTTGTCCGAGCGACCATCATATTGCCGATACGCCTGCCTTCCTCGGCGCAGTCCGAAGCGCGGCCGAGCTAGCGCGCCAAGGCCACCTCGTTGCGCTCGGCCTCAGGCCCGATCGCCCTGAAACAGGTTACGGCTATATCCAGCGCGGACCAGCTCTTGACCACGGCTACAGGATTGCGCGGTTCGTGGAAAAGCCAGACTCCCCTACGGCCAAGCGCTATCTGGAAAGCGGGGAGTACAGCTGGAATGCGGGAATATTCGCCTTCCGCGCAGATATTCTTCTCAGCGAACTTCAAGCGTATCGTCCCTTGATGGCGAACGCGGTTGCGCAAGCCGTCGCGAAGGGGCGCGAAGAGGGGGCGGGTTTCCATCCCGATGCCGAAGCATTTACCGCAATCACGGGCGAATCTATCGATTATGCGGTGATGGAGAACACGCGGGCCGCTGCGATGGTGCCGGTCAGCATGGGATGGTCCGATATCGGCAATTGGAGCGCGATCCACGACGCATTGGGCGTGAGCGAGAGTGGGGGTGACGCCCGCAGCGACAGCGTCGGTAACAGCGGGAACGACGGCAATATTGCGCGCGGTCGCGCCGACTTCGTTGATTGCGAGCGGGTGCTGGCTTTCTCCGACGGCCCGCGGGTCTCTGTCATCGGTCTGGAAGACGTTTGCATCGTCGTTTCGGGGGACGAAGTGCTGGTAACCACCAGGGCGGGCGCGCAGCGGGTCGGCCAGCTTCCCGGTGCGAGCGGATCGTGATCGGCCCCGTTCGCGCACCGCCCATCAAGCTGCGCCAGCGCATGGTCGAGAAGGTCTGGGGCCGCCGGACGCTCCCGGCACCGTTTGCCGTGCCGGGCCAGGAACCGATTGGCGAGATCTGGTTCGAACCTCTGCCTCAGCTGTCCCAACTGCTGGTCAAGTACCTCTTCACCAGCGACAAACTATCGGTGCAGGTTCATCCTTCGGACGCCGATGCAGATGTCGCATCCGGCGAAGCGGGCAAGGAGGAGTGCTGGCTGGTGCTCGATGCCGAGCCGGGGGCGCAACTTGCGATCGGGTTCGATACGGTGCACTCGACGGGCGAAATCGCCGCGGCTGCGCGCGATGGATCAATCGAAGACCTGCTTACCTGGCATGAGGTGCAGGCAGGCGACATCTTCTACCTGCCGGCCGGCACTGTTCACGCGATCGGATCGGGCCTGTCGCTTGTCGAAGTGCAGCAGAACAGCGATACGACGTTCCGCCTTTACGATTACGGACGCCCACGCGACCTGCATCTCGATCGCGCGCTGGCGGTTGCGGATTTCGGACCATACGATCTCGCCCATCACAGCACGGTGGAAACCAGCACCGGCGCTCTGATCGATGGTCCCTACTTCCGGATCGACCGGGTCGAAGGATTTCCTTCCGAAGCGTTGTACACGGTTTATGCCAACGAGATGCTCGCGCTTCCCTTGTCGGGCGTGCTCGCATCATCGGCCGGAAAGCCGGTCACCGCCGAACCGGGCGAATGCCTCTATGCGCCGAGCCTTGACGTACTGGACTTCGGCGCTGCCGAGATCACCCTTTTGATCCGCCCCGCCTCCCTACCGCATAGCCGGGGTTAGCACCGAGGCGATATCGTCCGGGCCATAGGGTTTGCGCATGAGGCTCTCAGCGCCAAGCTCTTCGAGCTGGTCGGCGATATCGGTATAGCCTGTTGCGAGCACGAAGCGCACGCCGCGCTGCGCCAGCGCCCGGGCAACCGGAGCGCTCGATTCGCTTCCGAGGTTGAAATCGACAATAGCAAAGTCGGGCACGCGCTTCTCGATCGCAGCAAGCGCATCAGCAACATTGCTTTTGACCGCAATCGACGAAACGCCAAGGCTGCGTAAGTTGTCTTCCGTGTCGAGCGCGATGATCATGTTGTCCTCAACCACGAGAACATGGTTAGGCTGCGGTGCCACGGAGGCTTGAGTGTTCGAGATATCAGCCCTCATAACGCCTCCTTGCTCGGCTTCGTGCGCCGTCACTCGGGCGCTGTCGGCGAAGTTCCGTAGTGAAAAGTCTGCCCTTGGACCAGTCAGTTGTTTGCGCATCGCCGCCTTGTACGCTTCGCATTTGATGTTGGTCGCATCAAGAGACTGTCGGAGCGCAGTATCGGATCAGTGGGCCGCCCGTGGTGCACCAAAAAGGCGCAGCGCCGTTTCTGGACTTTCATGAAGCAGCGCAACGAGCGCGGCGGCCAGGGCATCGACTGTTGCAAAAGCGCTCTGGTCACACCGGGGGGGTGAGCTCTATTCCCTTTCGAGCAGCCGTCCGCCCTGCGATCGCACCGCTCGTTCCAGCGTCCCGCGCAGAAAGCCAAGCATCATGGGCAGTTCGAGTTCGATGACCACGAAGTCCTCGCCGACATCGATCCCACCTTCGATCCGCTGTCCGGCGGCGACGATCAGGAGGTCCATGCGATCCTCGTTCGTCCAGCGCGTTTCGACCGTGGCCATGCCGGGCGGAAAATAACCTGCGATTTTATGAGCATTTTTATGCATCCGGCGGCGCACTTCCTCGCGGCCGAGATCGTGGGAAAGCTGAACTCGCATGGCTGTCTACCGCGGCGCTTTTGTTTTTTCGGGGGTGGTAACGGATGGGGTCGGGATCGCTGGTGGGGGCAGTGGCACCCCTTCGGTCGCAGGATCGCCGCGCATGTCGGTGAGCATTGCATCCTCGCCATAGCGATATTCGAGGTAGCGCGACTTCACTGCAAGGTCGTCGAGAGCCCCTTCGGCCAGCCGGCGCGTCACCCGGTCAACTTCGCCAGACAGGCGCGTCAGACTGTCGATAAGCCGTTCGTCGGCCGTCTTGCCCGCATGCGCCTCGCTGCGCATCTGCGCTGGCACCTTGCGGTAGTTCGCGATGGTCTCGGGGATATATTCCCCGACGAGCTCGCGCACTTCGGCCATGGCGGGGTGCGACTGGTCCATCGCTTCCAGCTGGACGCCAAGCGCATCGAGCTGCACGCCGAGCCGATCGACGATTTCGGCGGCTGGTAGCGGCAATCCGGAACGCTGCGCTTCGAGCCACAATTCCGTGCGTGCGACCATCTGTTTGGGGTTGCCCTTTTTCAGGTCCGCACGCTTGGGCACGCTGGCCTTTGGAAACTGCGAGAAGACCCCGAGGGCGATAATGCTCAGGATCACAACCGCCATCACGCCCGCAAATCCAAGGGGATTGATGACAAGCCCATAGATCGCACCGCCCAGGATAATGGCTGCCACCGCGCCCGCCATAAGCACGATACGCTGCGCAAAAGCCTTGGCCTTCGCATCGGCTGAGCCCTTGCCGATACTCTTTGCGCGCCGATGGGTGCCGCCCGCGCGCTGCTCGGCAAGCGATTGGCCCGCCGCCGAAATGATCCGGTCACTGTCGCGGGTTGTATCGATCATCAGTTCTCAAGCGCCAGCAGCGAGGGATTGGAGGCGACCTTGGCCTGGGCCTGCGCCTGCCCTTCAGCGCGGGCGATATAGCCTTTCGACTTCTCAACTTCCTCCGACAGCACATTGACGGTCTGCTTCATCGAGCCGAGCGCGCGGACCTTGAATTCGTCGACTTCGTCCATCGTGTCGTAAATGTTCTGGAACGCCCGCTGCAGAGTCTCCAGCGGAATGGTCGACGAAGCGGCCTGCTCGTGGATCTGCGCGGTCTGTTCGCGCAGCAGGTTGCCGGTCGAATCGATGATGTCGCTGGTCGTCTGGTTGAGCGAGGTAATCTGTTGCAGCACCAGCTTCTGATTGGTCATCGCCTGCGCCACCGTTACCGCGGTGCGCAAAGCGCTGACGGTAGTGGTGCTCGCCCGGTCGACGCCCTTCACCAGTTCGACATTGTTCTTCTTGACGAGATCGAGCGCGAGGTAGCCCTGCACGCTCACCGCCATCTGGGTCAGCAGGTCCTGCGTGCGCTGGCGGACATAGAACAGCGCCGATTCGCGCAGCGCCTTCGCCTTTTCAGGGTCGGTGGCATCGAGCTCGTTCGCCTTCGCCTCAAGCCGCGCGTCGAGCGTCTTGGCGATATGGATCATCTGTTCGAGCTCGCCCATCGCTTCCCACAGCTTCTGACGCTCAGTATCGATGGCCGCATTGTCGAGATGCAGCTCCTTCTTGCCAGAAGCCAGCCGTTCGAGGATCGACTGGATATGCCCCTGTGCGCTCGTATAGCTGTCGAAATAGTTCTTCAGTTTGTTGCCGAAGGGAATGATGCCAAGCAGCTTGCGCGGGCTCATCAGATTGCCTTTGCGACCCGGATCGAGCTCTTCGACCGTGCGGCGAAGCTCGGCCAGGTCGCTGCCGACGCTGCTGTCGGCATCCATCGCGCGCACGGGGCGATCGAGGAAGCGATTGGACTGCGCGGCGGCGGCACGGATCTGCTCTTGGCCCATCCGCGTGATCTGATCGACCTTCTCGCCAAAGGCCGGAGAATTGGAGTCCGCTGCCACGAGATCGGCGACGAACGCATCGACCTTGGTATCAAGCTTGGAGCGTTGCTCATCACTTACAGGGACCAGACCAGCCGCTTTCTCCGGCGCGACTTCAGGAACCGGATCGGGCGCCGTCAGCTCAAAAGCGGTGGCCGTCGCGGTGTTCGTCTCGCTCTGCGTGCTCATGCGGTCAATCTGCTCCATCGGGCAAGAGCGGCACACGATCTGAAGCGTGCACCGCTTTCAACTGTATTAGTGATCTAAAACACACCTTGCAAGTTAGCGCGTTTGACTATGGTGATCCAATCTTTTGGCCAATCTGGTGATCTCAAGACGGCGCTCCGCCGCTATGCAGGTTTGACGAAAGACCCTAAAGGGTCAGATCGAAGGGTCTGAAGACAAAGTGGACGATTTCACCAAACCGCCGCCTGCCCCGTCCAGTTCGGGCTATACGCCGCTGCCTGCCAAATCCCACAGCGAGGTTGTGGGCGACGGGTCGTCTTTTGGCCGGGTGCTGTTCAGCTGGCGGCGCTGGTGGCGCGAAGACGTCGTCGGCACGGTCGATCAGGCCGAGGTGATCGAACGCCGGCGCGAAGACTGCCTGCTGTCCGAACGCTACCTGTTCATGACCGCGATGAGCGCAGGCATCGCGGTGCTCGGGCTGCTGTTATCCTCACCTGCGGTGGTGATCGGCGCGATGCTGCTTTCGCCGCTGATGGGGCCGATCATCGGATTGGGTTTCGCGCTCGCAATCGGGGACTATCACTGGTTGAAGAAGGCAGCGCGCAGCCTTGCATGGGGCACGGTGATGGCTGTGGGACTGACGGGAGCGCTCGTCTATTTCTCGCCCATTCAAACGATCACGGTCGAGATCGCCGCGCGCACACAGCCCAACCTGTTCGACCTGTTTGTCGCGCTGTTCTCCGCGCTTGCCGGCGCTTATGCCATGATCCGCGGGCGCGAAGGGACGATCGTGGGCGTGGCCATCGCCACTGCGCTGATGCCGCCGCTCGCGGTCGTGGGCTTCGGACTTGCGACCTGGAACTGGACCGTCTTTTCCGGCGCGCTGCTCCTTTATGTCACCAACCTTATCACCATCGCGCTGACCGCCTGGGGCATGGCCCGCCTTTACGGCTTCCAGACCGGTCTGTCAGAACGCAACACCGCGTTTCAGAATATCGCGGTCGCCGCCGTCTTCATCGGCCTTGCGGTTCCGCTGGCCTTTTCGCTTCAGCAGATTGCCTGGCAAACCAATGCCCAGCGGATCGTGCGCGCCGAGATCGAGGAGACGTTCGCGGGCAATTCGCTGATTGATGCGCTGGAAATCGAATTCGGAACCGAGCCGGTTTCCATCAGCGCTGCCATGCTGACGCCGACCATTCGCCCGGACGCAGAAGCCGAGATCGAGCGTGCGCTCGCCGGGCGGCTGGGCGAGCCGGTCGAACTGACACTGACCCAGTATCAGGTCGCAACCGGCGCCAGCGCGCTCGAACAGGCGCAGCTTTCAGCCGCGCGCGCGAGCGAAGAGGCGATTGCGAGCGCTCGCGCGCAGGATCTGGCGACGCGCCTCGCACTGGTCGCAGGCGTAGATGAAAACGATGTCGTGATCGATCGCACTCGCCGCAAGGCGATGGTTCGGGCGGAGCAGCTGGAGGGCGCGACCCTTGCCGCTTACCGCGCGCTGGAAAAGCGCATCGCCGCGACCGAGCCCGATTGGACAGTCGAAATCCTGCCGCCGCTCGGCGATCTGCCTCAAGCCATCCCTTTTGACGAAGACGGACCGACGAGCGCAGGCGCACAGGCGCTCGGCGTGATTGAGTGGGCCGCGCAGCGCATCGGCCTTGGCATCGTGCTAATCGGTGAACCCGAAGACACTGCCCGCGCCGCCGAATTGCTCGCAGGGCGTGGCGTCAGCGTCCAGACACGCAAGGGCGGGGGCATGTTGCGCGCCGAATGGAGCGGAGGGGTTCAACAATGAGTGTCGAAATGACGGTGCTCGCGCTTGGAGCGGGTTTGCTGGTCGCGCACGTTTTGCTCGCGGCGCATTACAAGACGAAGCGATTCGGAATCGAATGGAACCTCAGCTCGCGTGAGGAAACACCTGGAGAGTTGGATGGCATGGCAGGTCGGCTCCAGCGGGCCTCTGACAATTTTCGCGAGACCTTTCCGGTTGCGATCGTGGCGTTTGGCGGGCTCATCCTGGCGGAAAAGACCAGCGAGACGACCGCACTCGCCGCGCTGGTCTGGCTGGGCGCCCGAGCGTTCTATCTGCCGATTTACTGGGCAGGGATCGAGAAGATACGCACAGCGATCTGGGGTGTGTCGATGCTCGGGCTGCTCTACGCGCTCGGCGTGCTGCTGATCTGACGCCGACCGGGCAGGCAGTTCCTAGGCCGCAAGTTTAAGCGGTACGATTTCGCCTGCGAGATACAGTTTTTTCGCCTTGGCCCGGCTGAGCTTGCCCGACGATGTGCGCGGAAGGGTGCGGGGCGGTACGAGTTCGACAAGGCAGCTCATCCCGGTGACCGAGCGCACCTTGTCCGCGATCTGTTCGCGCAGCTTGATCCGTTCGACCGGGTCGGAAACGCGGCAATGGACCAGCACCGCAGGCGATTCCTCGCCCTGATCGGTCTCGATTGCGAAGGCCGCGATGTCACCGTGGTTGAAGCCGGGCAGCTGCTCCACCGCCCATTCGATATCCTGCGGCCAGTGATTCTTCCCGTTGATGATGATCATGTCCTTCGCGCGGCCCACAATGAACAGATAGCCATCGGCGGTGTAGCCCATGTCGCCTGTGTCGAGCCAGCCATCGACAAGCGCGGCTTCGGTCGCGTCCTGGTTGCGGAAGTAGGAATGCATGACGCTGGGGCCGCGACACCAGACCTTGCCGATCTGGTGGTCGCGCCGGGCTTCGCCAGTTTCACCGCGAATGGCGACTTCCATGTCGGGCAGCGGTTTGCCGCAATTGACGATCGCGCGGTAGCGGGCCGGACGCGCAAGGTCGCGCGGGGTGCCCGAAAGGCGCTCTTCCTCGACCAGTTCGACGCGGATGCCTTCGCCGGGCGGCATGACGGTCACTGCCAGCACGGCCTCGGCAAGACCGTAGGAGGGGCAAAAGGACGACGCCTTGAAGCCCGCCTTGCTGAATGCGTTGACGAAGCTTTGCATCACATCGGGGCGGATCATGTCGGCACCATTGCCCGCGACCCGCCAGCGCGACAGATCGAAACGCTCGGCAACGTTGCTCTGGCTGGAGATCCGCCTTGCGCAGATGTCGTAACCGAAGGTGGGCGAATAGGAGAGCGTGTTGCCCTTGTTGCGACTGATCATGTCGAGCCAGGCGAGCGGGCGGCGGGCAAACGCATCGGGCTTGAGGTAATCGGCGCTTACCTGATTGGCGATAAGCGACAGGAGGCAGCCGACCAGCCCCATATCGTGATACCACGGGAGCCAGCTCACCACCCTGTCATTTTTGCCCAGCGCCATCGTTTCCGCATGGCCGAAAAGGTTATGGAGGAGCGCTTCATGCGTGACGGCGACGCCGGTGGGAAAGCGCGTCGATCCGCTGGAATATTGCAGATAGCATATGTCCTGCGCGCGTGCCTTGGGCAGGTCGCAAGGTTCAGCCTCCCGTTTGGCGAAATCCTGCCAGCTTTCCGCCGCGCAGTCCTGCCGTGTCGCCGCGGCGCTCGCCAGCTCCGCGATATCTTCGGGATACAGGAGGATTGCCGGATCGCTGCTCTCCAACTGGATCGCAAGCTGATCGATATAGCTTTCCTTGCCGCCGAACGTGGTGGGCAAGGGTAGGGGCACCGGCCAGGCGCCGACATAGACGCAGCCGCAGAACAGGGCAGCGAAATCCGCGCAGGTTTCGGCTATGATCGCGACGCGGTCCTGCGGGCCGATCCCGGAGGCTATCAACCGGCGCGCTGTCGCCAATGCGTCCTCGCGCATCTCGCTGTAGGGATAGACCCGCTGCAGTTGTCCACGCATATCGTGGAAATTGAGGCCTTTTTCGCTCCTGGCGGCGTAATCGATCGCATCATTGAAGGTGTCGAACTTCGCCCGAATACGCGGCAAATCGCAATCGTTCGGCGTCGGCGTCAAAGCGGCGTCGGTCATAATTCTTAGCGAAACCCGTAATTTGCTGCGCGGCACGGCGCGCCCTGATATGGCTCGACCCAAGTGGGGTCCGCATGGACTTCACCCATCCGGGTCTCCCATTTGGCAAAGAAAGTGGCACGAATAGGGCAAAATGGTTTCACGGGAAAGCAAAACGTCGCGCGATCGTCATGCTGGCAGTGGGCAAAAGCGAGCGCGCCCGCTGGATGGTGCGACCTTGCGCGATCTGGCCCTGTCGTATGTCGCGCGCTTTGGAACCACTGCCGCCAAGCTGGAGGCCTATCTTGCCAGAAAGATCCGCGAGCGCGGGGTGGCCGAAGATGCCGACGGGCGAACCGAAACGCTCGATATCGCCGGTCTTGTCTCCGATTTCGTCGAAGCGGGTTATGTCGATGATGCCGCCTATGCCAAGGCGCGCTCGCGCGACTTGACTGCGCGGGGATATGGCGGCCGGCGGGTCGAGCAGGCCTTGTGGGCGGCGGGCGTCGCCGAGGTCACGCGCAGCGAATATGCGCCAGGCGAAGGGGCTGCGCGCCGGGCAGCGGCCGTCCTTGCGCGCAAGCGGCGTTTCGGACCCTATGGAGCGCCGGTGCAGGGGGATCCTCTCGCCGCCCGCAAGCGCCGAGAGAAGCACGTTGCCGCGATGCTGCGTGCCGGACATCCCTACGAGCACGCCGCGTTCATCTGCGATGCAAGCGATCCGGCGCAGGTTGACGCGTGGGCGGACGAGGTCGATGATCGAGAGGAAGGCGAGGAGCATACAGGATGGTGAAATGGTTCAGCCTTTTGGTAGCAGGCACTCTCGCCGCGTGCTCGGCCACAGAAAGTGTGCCAGCCACCGCTCAAGTGGTCGAGGCGCAAGAGGGCGAGGCGCGCACGATTGCACGGTCCAAAACGCACCCGATCTCCCAATTGCCGCTGATCGAAGTCACCGTGGATACAGGCGAGAAGCGTGTCGATTTCGTAACCGAAGTTGCGAACACGCCTGAGACACAGAGCCGCGGGCTTATGTTCCGCACCGAGCTTGGTGATTTCGATGCGATGATTTTTCCTTCCGGCCGCGCACAGCCGCGCAGTTTCTGGATGAAGAACACGCCGCTGCCGCTTGACATCATCTTCATCGGACCCGACCGCCGGATCACGAATATCGAGGCGGGCGTGCCCTATTCGACTGACAGTGTCCATTCAGATGGTCCTGCGCTGGCGGTGTTCGAGATCCGCGGCGGACGCGCCGAGGCGCTGGGGATCGAGCCGGGCGATCTGGTCGAATGGGCCCTGCCCCGATGACGGCTGCCCCAATAATGGCCGGCCCATAATGGCTGCGCGAATGATCGCTATCCGGACGATCGCGCTTGGCGCTCCTGTGCAATTGCGGTAACGCGCCGCGGCATGGGTATCCTCAGCAAGATCTTTACCTGGTGGGACGGTGCTACCATCGGCACGCAATTATGGGCGAGCCGCACCAAGAGCGAGCATGTCGGCACGGATGCAGCAGGCAACAAATATTATCGAGAACGCCGCGAGAATGGTGGGAAGAGCACCGGATCCTACACCCAGCGAGAGCGCCGCTGGGTAATCTATGATGGTGCGAACGACGCCAGCCGGGTGCCTAGCGAATGGCATGGCTGGCTGCACGGCTCGTTCGACGGCGTGCCTGAAAGCCATTTGCCGCCCGCGCGCATCTGGGAAGTCGATTATACGCCCAATGCAACAGGCACGAGCGCGGCATACCTTCCCAAAGGCTCGCTTGATCGTGGCGGCAAGCGCGCGGCGACGGATGGCGATTACGAAGCTTGGAGCCCGGAAGGGTAACTGGCTCGGTGCGCGTAGTCGTGATTGTGCAGCAGCTTGCGCACGGTTTGATTGCAGCGCTTTGCGCGCTGGTGCTCGCCGCATGTGCGCAGAGCGAGAATGACGAACAGGTAGCTGATGATATCGCGTTCGAGGCTGAGCCTGACGAGCTAGCCGATCAGTCTTCCGCGCCCGTAGCGCCTAGCCAGGCCGTACGCGCGGCTCTCGACGAAGCGACCCCGCCCGAGGAACGCGTGGCGACGATCGGCCTGCTGAACAAGCGCAACAACGAAACCGTGGATCTCGAAATCCGCCCCGGCGAAAGCGTTGAGGAAGGACCGGTCATCGTCCGGCTAGAAGCGTGCGAGCGCACCGCGCCTTACGAGTTTCCTCAAGACACCGGGGCCTTCGTGCAACTCGATGTGCGCGAGCGCGGAGAGAGCGATCACCGGCGGGTCTTTTCCGGCTGGCTGTTCAAGGAAAATCCTAGCCTGAACATCGTCGAACACCCGATCTACGATGTCTGGGTGAAGGACTGCGCGATGCGCTTTCCGGGCGAAGATTGATCCGTTGCCGCTTCGGCGGTCAGTTCGCGCAGGGCTTCGCCAAGCGCGACGCGAGGGGGACCCCCCGCTTGTTTGACGAGCTGGAGATACTGGTGCTGCGGCAGTGCGATGGCACCCATCGAAGCGAGATGGTCAGTCATGAACTGGCAGTCGAGTAACTGGTAACCAGCCTGCCGCATGAGAGCGACGAGCCAGGTGAGGGCCACCTTGCTCGCATTGTTGGCGCGCGCGAACATGCTTTCGCCGCAGAACACCCGGTCAAAGCTCACGCCGTAAAGTCCGCCCGAGAGCGTTCGCTCGCCCCCGTCGCAGGTCTGCCAGCATTCGATCGAATGTGCGTGCCCGGCGTGGTGGAGCGCACGGTAGCTGGCAATGATCCGTTCGCTGATCCAGGTTTCGGGATGGTCCGCGCGCGGTTGCGAGCAGGCGCGGATCACCGCTTCGAAATCGGCATCGATCGTGACGGCGAACCGATCGGCTCGCAGCACTTTGCCAAGGCTGCGCGAGATGTGAAGCCCCTCAAGCGGGATGAGCGCCCGTTCGCGCGGCTCGACCCAGAAGATTTCCTCGTCATCTCGCCGATCGGCCATGGGAAAAATGCCGCTGCGATAAGCGAGCAGCAGCGTATCGATCGGAATCGGGGGGCGGCGGGGCGAATGCATTAGCGGTTGCGGTGATACCATTTTGACAGCTCCCCGCCACCATCGGGTGCACCGTGCACAGCGAGGTTGCACATCGACGGAGCCTGCGATAGAGCGCGGCGCCTTGCAGGGGTGTAGCTCAGTTGGTAGAGCATCGGTCTCCAAAACCGAGGGCCACGGGTTCGAATCCTGTCACCCCTGCCACTCCCCATAGCCTGTCCTGATCATCGGAAGCTTGGTCCGCCAACTGCGCGCGAACCTGTTCCGAAAGCCGTCAGCGATGGCTCGCAAACGATTTTTATCGCAACTCATGCACATCCCGACCGCATGGTCACGGGAACCGAGCAACGCCTGACGGAGTTGTCTTAAGAAATCTGTCACAAACATCGTCAGGGAATTACGCAAGATGACGTCCGCCTCCATCCACAAGAGCGCTCCTGACCAATGGACCAACCCGCGTCCTTTCAGTGATGCTTCGCTGCGCAAACTGAAATACGGCGCGATCCAGCCGATGAAGCAGCCCGGCTTTTTCGAACGGCTTTTTGGAGCGCGTTAGCCTTTAAGCCGCTCGCCGTCTGAAACGCGCCCGTGGCCCTGCCGCCGCGAGCGCGTTTTTTTTGGGGCGGGAGGCCTATTCCGCGGGCTCTCCCATGGGCGCTGCCACATGATCACGCCCGGCCGTGCGGTCGCCCGCAGCGAGTTTGAACACCACTCCTGACAGCAGCAAAAGCGCCAGAAGGTTGGGCAGCGCCATCGCCGCGTTCGAGATATCGCCCATGCGCCACACCAGCGACAGATCCAGCGTCGATCCGGCATAGATCACAACACACCACAATACGCGCCAGATGATGTGGAGCACTTTCTCGCCCCTGCGCGTGGAGCCGGGGATGCGATCATACATGAAGGTGATCGCGCGCTCCCCATAATAGCTCCATGTCAGCAAGGTCGTGAAGACGAACAGGATCAGCACGATACTGGCGATCAGCGTTCCAACCGGCACTCCAAGCAGATCGACTGGAAACGCCGCGGCGAACGCGCCGCTCGTCATGGCGAACCCTTCGAGATCGGAGTTCCAGGCATGTTCGACCGTCGATCCGCCCCCCACGAAGTTGCCCTGCACGGTCAGGATCACCAGTGCGGTCATCGTGCAGATCACAATCGTGTCGATGAAAGTGCCGAGCATTGCCATCCGGCCCTGCTGCTCGGGATCATCGGTCTGCGCCACGGCATGCGCGATCGCGGTGGAGCCCTGCCCGGCTTCGTTGGAGAAAAGGCCGCGCGCCACCCCCGCTCGCAGCGCCATCATGATCGCGGCACCAGTAAAGCCTCCGGTCGCTGCCTGTGGGTTGAACGCGCCGTTGAAGATAAGACCGAAGGTTGCAGGAATGTCGCTGATATTCAGCATCAGCGCGATGAACGCCATGACGATATACGCCAGCGCCATGAACGGCACGACGCTCTCCGCCACCTTGCCGATACTCTTGATCCCGCCGATAATAACGATGAAAACGAGGATCGCGACAATCAGCCCGCCAAGCCATTCCTCGATACCAAACAGTTCATTAAGGCCATCGGCAACCGCGTTGGCCTGAATTGTATTGCCCGTCACCATCGCGGAGAACAAGGTGCCAAGGCAGAACAAGATCGCCAGCCAGGTCCATTTTGGCCCCAGCCCCATCACGATATAGGTCATGGGCCCGCCGCGCTTGACCCCATCGCTGGTTGTCTCGCGATAGCGGATGGCGAGCGACCCTTCGGCAAAGGCCAGTGCCATGCCGAACAGGGCGGTAATCCACATCCAGAAGATCGCTCCCGGGCCTCCCAGCGCAATGGCGGTGGCAACGCCAGCGAGGTTACCTGTGCCAACCTGCCCGGAAAGCGCGGTAGACAGCGCCGCAAACGGGGAAATTTCGCCCGCACCTGCACTCTTTCGACTGGAGAACAGGCCGACGAAGGCACTTCCGAGCTTGCGCAAGGGGTAGAACTTTAGCCCGATCATGATCCACAGCCCGATCCCGAGCAGAATGATCGTCATCGGGGGGAAGGGGATCACCTCGACCCCGTTCCAAGTCCCCACCCAGATGAAATCCGATACATTGGTTACGCGGTCGAGAAGTGTCACCGACCCGGCGTTCGTTGCAGCCATTCTGGGGCTTCCCCATCATTGATCCCTGACCCGGCCTGCCTGACGGCGGGTCCGGATATCTGCGGCGCAGGCTAGGGCGCGGTTTGCGGCTTGACCAGCCCCTGATGCTTTAAGTCCGGTACTCCACTTCCACAATGCAAGCCTTCGAGCCTTCGTGCTTGCAATCGGTCCGCTCGCGCCATATTGTTGCATGTATTCCGACATCGGTAGCGCACGCAGCCCCTCCGGCGATATTTTCACCGGACGGCGACGGGCCTTATGCGAAAACTGGAATAGTTTCGATTTTGCACACCCGCGCGCGAGGGCGAAAGAGTAGAGCCATGGCCGACGACAAGACCCGCAAGACCTCCGTTCCCGAATTCGTGAACCAGGTGCGTACCGAAACCAGCAAGGTCGTGTGGCCGACGCGGGAAGAGACGGTGCGCACCGCGATATTCGTCTTCATCTTTATGGTGCTGCTCTCGCTGTTCTTCTTCGGGATCGATAGTCTGTTCAACGCGCTGGTTAACTTCCTCCTGACGCTTGCCTGAAGCGTAGCCGACCTCTTTTTTCCAAGGAACGTCCATGTCCCGCTGGTACATCATTCACGCCTATTCCGGTTTCGAAAACAAGGTGAAGGAAGCGATTCTTTCCGAAGCGGATCGGCTTGGCCTGACCGAAGGTGTCGAGGAGATCGAAGTCCCCACCGAGACGGTGACCGAGGTAAAGCGCGGCAAGAAAGTTCAGGTCGAGCGCAAGTTCATGCCAGGCTATGTCCTGGCGAAGCTGCGGATGAACGACGACATCTATCATCTCGTGAAGAACACGCCAAAGGTGACAGGCTTTCTCGGCAACAACAACAAGCCGCAACCAATCAGCGAGCGGGAAGCTGCGCGTTATTTCGGTGGTGTCGAGGAAGCGAAGTCTGCGCCCAAGCAGCAGATCAATATCGATTACGAGATCGGCGATCAGGTCAAGGTGCTCGACGGGCCGTTTGCAAGCTTCAACGGCGTGGTCGAAGAACTCGATTTTGATAAGGCGAAGGTCAAGGTCAGCGTCTCGATCTTCGGCCGCGCGACGCCGGTCGAACTTGATTTCGAGCAGGTCGAACTGGTGAAGTAGATTGCTCCGGCGTCTCGCTTGCATTGCGCGGCGAGATCGCTATTTGATAGGCTTCTCGTCACATTGATGGGACCCCGTGCGGGAGGCTGACTGCAAGGTCGGCTGCTTCACCGCTTAACATGAGCCGGCTCGCGCAAGCGCGAAGGCAATAGTGAGAAAGGAGGCCATGCGTGGCCAAGAAAATCGAAGGCTATATCAAATTGCAGGTGCCCGCCGGCACCGCGAACCCCTCTCCCCCAATCGGTCCGGCGCTAGGTCAGCGCGGCGTCAACATCATGGAGTTCTGCAAGGCGTTCAACGCCGCGACGCAGGACCTGGAAAAGAGCGCGCCGATCCCGACGATCATCACGGTTTATGCCGACCGGTCGTTTACCTTCACGACCAAGACGCCGCCTGCGTCCTACTACCTGAAGAAGGCTGCCAAGCTGAAAAAGGGCTCGGCCGAGCCGAACAAGAACAAGGTCGGCAAGATCAGCCGTAGCCAGCTCAAGGAAATCGCTGAGGCCAAGATGGCAGACCTCAATGCGAACGATATCGACCAGGCAATCAAGATCATCGAAGGCTCCGCGCAATCGATGGGCCTTGAAGTCGTGGAGGGCTGAACCAATGGCGAAACAGACGAAAAAACAGCAGCTTCGTGCCAAGCTCGACCCCGAAGCGATCTACAGCGTAGATGATGCGATCAAGACCCTGCGCGAACATAAAGCCAAGTTCGACGAGACTGTCGAAGTCGCGATGAACCTGAGCGTCGATCCGCGCCATGCGGACCAGATGGTGCGCGGCATGGTTTCGCTTCCGTCGGGCACGGGCAAGGACGTGAAGGTCGCGGTCTTCGCGCGCGGTGAAAACGCCGAAAAGGCCGAGGCCGCCGGGGCTGACAAGGTGGGTGCCGAAGATCTCATGGAAGACATGCAGAACGGCAATATCGACTATGATCGCGTGATCGCGACTCCTGATATGATGGGCGTCGTTGGTCGCCTGGGCAAGGTGCTTGGTCCAAAGGGCCTGATGCCGAACCCCAAGCTTGGCACCGTAACTCCGAATGTCGAACAGGCGGTGAAGGATGCGAAGGGCGGCCAGGTCGAATTTCGGGTTGAGAAGATGGGTATCATTCATTCCGGCATCGGAAAGCTCAGCTTTTCTGATGACGACCTGAAGGCCAACTTCAAGGCGTTGACCGATGCGATCGTCAAGGCGAAGCCTTCAGGCGCGAAGGGTAAGTATGTGAAGAAGGTTTCGCTGACCTCGACGATGGGCCCGGGGCTGAAGATCGACACCGCCGAAGTCGAAGGCGCCTGAGGTCCAGGTCGTTCCATAAAGGCGATTGCCGCTCGAAAAACCGGCACATGCAAGAAGAAGGCCGGACGCTGCTTGCGTCTGGCCTTTTTTTGCGTCTGCAGCCGCAAACTTTGCATCGGTTGACCGGCGGCGCAGCGGAAATAACGCGGTGCTCGTGCGTTGGGTGGCAAAGGAGTATCGGACGCATGAATTTGAAAGTCATCCTGTTCGTCGTCGGCCTTGCGCTGCTGATCGCGACATTCTTTATCGATGCGCGCCTTGCACCGGTCGTCGGAGCGGCGCTTCTGCTCGGAGCGATCGTCTACGGATGGGTCGCCAACAAGACGGCATCAAAGGCCAATTACGACCGGGCCGAGCGGGCCACACGGCAACAAAAGGCGAGCGGGTATCACGATAAGTAAACAGTCCTTCCGTAGCCTCCCTGATTGTAATTAGCTGAGCCGCTCTCCACATTGGGGCTAAAGCTTTTGGGCTTTCAGAAAAATCAAGCTTTCAATCAGGGTACCCACGCTTTATGTCCGGCCTCTTCGAAACGCGCCGTCACCAACGGGCCCGAATTGCTGCCAGTCTCGACAAGCGAGAAGGCTGGACATCGCCCAAATGGACCGTATTTGCAGCGTCGGTTGTTGGCTTTGTGATCATCGCGAACTTCAGCACGATCTTCGGAATTGTGACCGGCAGTGCCATCTGCGGGGTCGTGGTCATCGCGCTGGCGGTGCGTTTGTGGCTCGATAGCGAACGGGGACTTCCGGGAGCCGAGCGCACGGCACTGATCGACCGGTTCGAGCGGACTGCACACGCCCGTCGAACAGCGAAGGAACGCGAAGAGGTGTTGCGTCGCTAGTCTTAGCCGACCGTTTTGATGGCGCTAGATTTCGGCTGTCGTGCAGGGATAACCGGCTTCAGAAAGTCGCTCAGCAAGCTCCTGCGCGCATTGCTCCAGATCGTCTTCACTGGTTGAGCGGATAACGAAATTCGCGCCGACCCGCCCTTCGCGAAAAAACGGGTAGGAGCCGATCTGGCAATTGGCATTTGCGTCTTCTGCCGCGCGCAGCACATCCGCCACTTCGCTTTCGGCGACCCAGCAGCCCAGTGTCTTGGACAATAGCGGAGCTCCGCCTTCGAGTTCGCCCGTCAGCGCATCGAGCATGCCCGCCGTGATATGGGGCACACCAGCCATCAGGATGACATTGCCGCGCCGGATGCCGGGTGCGCCGGACATGCGGTTCGCGATGAGATCCGCACCTTCGGGCACGCGCGCCATGCGTAGCCGACCCTCCGACAATCCGCCCTTGTCTGCGTAATAGCGCTCCAGCAAGGCGCGCGCTTCGGGATGGATGACTACCGGCACGCCCAGCGCTTTTGCGACTGCATCGACGGTAATATCGTCATGCGTCGGGCCGATCCCGCCAGTGGTGAACAGGTAGTCATATGCCTCGGTAATCGCGTTCACCGCCGCAATGATCCGCTCTTCGATATCGGGAACGATGCGGACTTCGGCGAGGCGAATGCCCTGGACCTGCAACCAGCGAGCGACCTGGGCGACGTTCTTATCATGCGTGCGACCCGAGAGGATTTCATCGCCGATTACCACGAGGCCGGCGGTCCAGATTCGGTCAGAAGCACTCATCACCGCCTCGCCTAGGCGAAGCGGGCGGCGGTCTCAAGCCGGGCTTGGGTAGTGCTGCCCGGTCGGCGGCGTTTATTCCGCCGCTTCGAGCTGCTCATCGGCACGGGGAGAGGCGGTTTCCGCCCTGCGAAGGGCGAGAATGCCGTCCGCCACCGGGTCCTTCGCCATCAGCTTGCGATCGAGCACGTATTCCTGGTTCAGCCGCCAGGGATAGCTCACCGCGTTCTTTGGCATGATATGCTTGGATCGTTTGATATAGCCGCTGGAGAAATCGAACACGTCGTCCTCTTCCAGCGCCGCCTCGCCCTCCGGGGTCAGCACGGGGACAGCGATCGAGACATCGCGCTCGCGCATGGTGTTCAGCACCCGGCAGATGTAATCGGAATTGATATCGGCGCGCAGCGTCCAGCTTGCATTGAGATAACCGAACACCACCGCGAGGTTCGGCAAGTTCGAGAACATACAGCCCTTGTAATAGAAGCGCTCGCTGAAATCGACCGGCTCGCCATTCAGGCTCACATCGATCTTGCCCGCAATCGCCAGCTTGAGGCCGGTAGCGGTGACGATGATGTCGGCTTCGATCAACTCGCCGGACTTGAGCCGCACGCCGCCCGCTTCGAACGCCTCGATATGGCCAGTAACGATTTCGGCGCGCCCCGCCTTCATCGCCTCGAACAGGTCGTCGTCAGGCACCAGGCATAGGCGCTGGTCCCACGGATCGTAAGGCGGGGTGAAGCTCGCCTTGTCGTAAGCGGGACCCAGCGCCTTTTCGATACGCTCGTGCAAATCGTCCTTCACCTTTTGCGGGCTTCGGCGAGCGAGCTTGAAGGCGTAATCCTGCAGCCGTATGTTCTTGAAACGGGTGATCGCATAGGCAAGCTTCTCGGGAAGCACGCGGCGCAGGAAGTTGGCGATGCCATCCTTGGCCGGGCGCGCGAACATCCAGGTCGGCGTGCGCTGGAGCATCGTCACCTTCGCGGCCTTGTCCGCCATGGAGGGGACGATGGTGACAGCGGTCGCGCCAGACCCGATGACCAGGACGCGTTTGCCTTCGTAATCGAGATCTTCGGGCCAGAATTGCGGGTGGAGCACCTGGCCTTCAAACGCGCCGAGTTCGAAGCCGGCGTCGTAGGGCTCGTCATAATCGTAATAGCCAGCGCCCAGATAAAGGAAATTCGCCGTCAGACGCGATCGCGAGCCATCCGCCTGCTCGAGTTCGACGTGCCAGCGCGCCTCATCCTCCCGGAAATCGGCGGCAATGACCTTTTGGCCAAAGCGGATATGCCTGCGAATGCCGCGTTCGTCGACGATCCGGTGAAGATAATCGAGGATCGCGGGCGCATCGGCGATGCTCTTTTCATCACGCCATGGCTCGAAATCGAAGCCCAGAGTGTGCATGTCGCTGTCAGAGCGGATGCCGGGATAACGAAACAAGTCCCAAGTGCCGCCGAGATTGTCGCGCCGCTCGACAATGGCGTAGCTATGACCCGGCGCCTTCATCTGCATGTGCGCGGCCATCCCGATGCCGGAAATGCCGGCGCCAACGATAAGGACGTCGAAATCGGGCGGGGTGGCGAGCATGGCGTATCTCTCTTCCTAAGCTCTTTTCGGCGGGCTCTTGACGCGGCAGCTTAAACACAGGGGCAAGCCAAAGCGAGTCTTGATGGCAATTCGCCACTGACTTCGCCGAAAAGGGCGGATAGGCAAAAGGACCATGATCCGAAACTCCCTCACTTTTCCTCCGCTTCTCGCCATCGTTTTGGCCAGCCCTGCGCTCGCCCAGTCGGACGAGGACGATGCGGCGCCCGATGACGGGCAACCGGAGATCGTCGTGACCGGAGACGGACTGGAGCCGGCGCTGTCCAACATCGTCTATTCGACCGTGACGTTGGAGCGCGAGGTCATTCTTACCAGCGCCTCAGGCCGCATCGAGGATGTGCTTGAGAACGTCGCCGGTTTCCAGCAATTCCGCCGATCGGACAGCCGCTCGTCCAATCCAAGCGCGCAAGGGGTGACGTTGCGGGCGCTTGGCGGCAACGCCACCAGCCGGGCGCTTGTCACGCTTGACGGGATTCCGATCGCTGATCCGTTCTTCGGCTTCATCCCCTTCAACGCGATCGCACCCGAGACTTTGGCGCGCATCCGAGTGACCCGCGGCGGAGGCTCCGGTCCGTTCGGCGCAGGCGCCCTTGCCGGGACCATCGAGCTCGAAAGCGCCGGGCCGGGAGAACTCGCACCGGTCGCAGGAAGCCTGTTCGTCAACGATCGCGAAGCCACCGAGGGCAGCGGAATCGTCACCCGGCGGCTGGGCGCAGGCTTTGCGCAGGTAAGCGGGCGCTGGGACAGGGGCGAGGGTTTCTTGACGACGCCAGAAGACCAGCGCGTGCCGGCAAGCGCGCGCGCTGCCTTCGACAGCGTGAATTTCGCCGTGCGCGGTGTCGCGCCGATCAGCGATACGGTCGAACTGCAGGCAAACGGCCGGTTCTTCGATGATCGACGCACCCTGCGCTTCGATGGAGCGAATTCCAGCAGCGAAGGGCAGGATGCAAGTCTGCGGTTAGTGGGGCGCGGGGCATGGGCCTTTGACGCGCTTGCCTATGTCCAGGCGCGCAACTTCTCCAACGTCGTCATCTCCTCTAGCCGCTTCACCCGCGTGCTTGACCAGCGCAACACACCCTCGACCGGGATTGGCGGCAAGATCGAGCTGCGACCACCGGTTGCCGAAGGGCACGAATTGCGCATCGGTGCCGATTATCGCCGCGCCGACGGGGAATTGCAGGAGGAGGCGTACAGTGCCTTCACCGGCGCTTTGAGCGAGCGGAGGCGGGCGGGCGGCGCGAACAGCAATCTTGGCCTGTTCGTGGAGGATGACTGGAGCATTGGGCCGCTGGTGCTGACGGGAGGCCTGCGCGCCGATCATACGCGCATCGAAGATGGGTTCTTTCGCGCGCTGGATGCAAGCGGCGCGCTCGTTTCGCAAACCATTGCTGCGGACCGGACGGACTGGACGGTCAGCTACCGTGCGGGCGCTTCGGTTTACGCGACCCGCCGCCTTGATCTGCGTGCTGCGGTCTATTCGGGGCTGCGGCTGCCGACGCTCAATGAGCTGTACCGCCCGTTCGTCGTCTTTCCCGTGGTGACCCAGGCCAATGCCGCGCTCGAGAACGAGCGGCTTGAAGGCTTCGAAATCGGCGCGAGCTGGCAGCCGGTGGACGCGCTGGTCGTTTCGCTGACAGCGTTCGACAACAAGGTCAGGAATGCGATCGCCAATGTGACGCTAGAGCCAAACCTGCGCGAGCGCCGCAACCTGCCTGCGATCGAAGCACACGGACTGGAGGGCGCAGTGGCGGCGCGGTTCGGCGCGGTGAGCCTCAACGCCTCGCTCGCCTACACCGATGCTGCGATCCGCGGGGAGGGAGCGAGCGCCGCGCTGACTGGCAACCGTCCGCCGCAAGTCCCCACATTCGCAGCGTCGACAACGCTGGCGTTCGAGCCGTCGCCGCGCTGGCGGTTGGCTACGACCTTGCGCCATGTCAGTGCGCAATTCGAAGACGACCGGGAAACCGATCGCCTGCCGCCTGCGACCACTCTGGACCTGTTCGCTGCTACTCCTGTGATGGCCCGCTTCTCTCTCGTTGCGCGGGTAGAGAACCTGTTCGACGAGGATGTCGTGACCCGCAACGCGGGCGGCGCGATCGACCTCGGCGCTCCGCGAACGGTCTGGCTGGGTGTGCGCTACGGCCTTTGACGTTAAAGGCCATTGGGCAATAAAAATGCGCGTGCGTCTTGCCCTGCGCACTTATGGTGCATCGCAACATCGCATGTGGCATTATTGCTACAGTAACTCGACAATGCATTCCGAGCGCTTGGCAAGGGGAAGGGCGCTGATAATCTCATAGTCCTGAAGCATCCGGACCGGGGGTAAACCCGGCCGGGAATGGAGAGGGACATTATGACACGCAAGATCGCCGCCTACGCGGCGGGTCTCATGGCCTGCAGCATCCTGACAAGTCCGGCCTTTGCGCAGGCCGACGAAGACTTTACCCCCGACGACGACACCACGCTTTCGCCGGACCCGGACGACAGTGTCATCATCGTGACCGCAACCCGCCGCGCACAGGACGTGCAGGACATTCCCATCGCCGTGACCGCGGTCAGTCCGCAACAGCTCGAGAACCAGGGTGTCGACAACATTCAGGAGGTGACCTCGGTCGCGCCAAGCTTCACGGCGAGCCAGGCGCAGGTCGCATCGGGATCGGTGGTGCTGCGCATTCGCGGGGTCGGCACAACCTCGAACAATATCGGTTTCGAAAGCGCGGTCGGCATCTTCATCGACGGTGCTTACCAGTCGCGGCCCGGCGTTGCGCTGGGTGAATTCGTCGATATCGAGCGGGTCGAAGTCCTGCGTGGGCCGCAGGGCACCCTGTTTGGTCGCAACACTTCGGCCGGTGCGCTCAACATCGTCACCAAGCGCCCGGATGTTACCGATTTCGAAGGCTTCGTGAACGCCTCCTACGGCAATTTCGACGAAATCAGCGTGCAGGGCGCGATCAATGCTCCAATCATCGAAGACACGCTGGCGCTGCGTTTGACAGGTGCCTATCGTGAGCGCGACGGCTTCATCACGCTGGTCGATGGCGATGGAGAGCCGTTCGACGATTCCAACGATGTCGATCAGTGGCTCGTGCGCGGACAATTGGGGTGGGACACCGAAAGCGGCATCCGCGGCAGGCTGATCGCGGATTTCTCCAAGAACCAGTCAAGCTGTTGCAGCCCGATCGAGCTCTATCAGAGCCCGCTGGTGACGGGCGGTGCCTATGCGGCGGTCGGGCTCGGTCCGACGGGGGGCAATGGCCAGCCGGTTGTATCGACCAATCCGTTCGGACAGGCCGAATTCCGCGAAGCGCTAAATAACCGCGTCGCATCGGCGAATTTTGCTCCCGTTGCCGATATCGAGAATTACGGCCTGACCGGAGAGATCGAATTCCCGATCTCGGACAGCGCCGATCTCATTTTCATCGGTTCGTATCGCAAGTTCGACTCTCTCGAATTTTACGATTCCGATTTCACCGCGCTCGATATCTTCAACGTGGATATCGACCTTGAGATCGAAACCATCACGGCCGAATTGCGGTTTCAGGGCGAAGCGTTTGGCGGTGCGCTCAATTACCTGATCGGCGGGTTCTATTCAGACGAGCAGATCGACCAGTCGGTCGGCTTTGCGCTCGGGTCGGATTATGATGCCAATACCGGCGCGCTTTTTCAGGGGCTTGCGGGACCAGCCCCACTGCAATTGTTCACCAGTTTCGTCGATCCCGATGGCATTGGCGTGAGCCCTGACGGGACGCGGTCGGTCAACCGTTTCCAGCAGAGCGCGCAGAGCTACTCTATCTTTACCAACAACACGTTGGAGATCACCGAAGGTCTCGCCTTGACACTGGGCGCGCGGTATTCCTGGGAGGAGAAGGACGGCGGCTTCACTCAGACCGAAACGAACAACCAGGTTTGCCCCGCGACATTGCAGGCTCTCGGGGCCGGGATCGTCCCGCCCGCCTTGTCCGATGGTCTGTTTGCGCTCGGGTGCTTCGGGTTCACCGCCCCAGCCGATCTGCCGGAAGCCGCCGTGCTTCCGCTCGTCCGCACGTTCCAGGAAGAATTCAGCGATGAAGAGCTGATCTACACGGTCAATCTGGGCTATTCCTTCGCCGCTCCGGTGAACGTCTACGCAAGCTTCACCCATGGCTACAAGGCAGGGGGCATCAACCTTGATACGACCGCCGCTGTAGGCGGGGCCGATCCGACCTTCCTGTCCGAAGAGGTCGACGCTTACGAGGTGGGTTTCAAGAGCCGGTTCCTGGACAATGCGGTGACGTTCAACGTCGCGGCGTTCTTTGAGGAGTTCACCAATTTCCAGGTGCTGGAATTCACCGGGACGGCGTTCCAGACCTTTAATGTGCCGAAGGCGGAGTCGCGCGGGGTCGAGATCGAGAGCGTGATCCGGCCGAACAGAGAGCTGACCTTCAATGCCTCGGCCACTATCCTCGAAGCGAGCTATCCCGATGATTGCGCAGGCGATCAGATGAGCGTGCAGGTGGTGTCGCTGTGCGGTTTCGACCTGACCAACGCGCCGCAGGTCATCGCGATCTTTGGCGGCATGTGGGAAAAGCCGATCGACGCCTCGACCGAATTCTTCCTGGCCGGGCAAATCCGGCTCGAGGGCGACCAGCGAACCTCCACCCAAGCGATCGTGCCACCGAGCCAGGCTCAGATCGACGCGGCGGGAAGCCTGCAGGCCGCGATTGACGCCGCACCGCTCATCATCGCCGACGTTCAGGATGGACAGGAATTCATCAACCTGCGCGCCGGCATCCGCTTCGCAGACGATCAGTTCGCGATCGAAGGATTCGTCAACAATCTGACCGACAACGTCGTGCGCGGGGTGACTTTCAACACGACCCTGCGCGGAAGCGGAGCGGCGAATTCGCGCTCGGCATTCTCGCTCCAGCCGCGCACCTATGGCGTCACGCTGCGCGCCAAGTTCTGACCCACGGGGGATAGGGTTGGAACGCAAACGGTCCGGAGAGATCCGGGCCGTTTTTGTTGCAATGCCCCAAAACGCCTCGCCCGTGGATTTGCCGTTTTCAGCGTGCCGGGAAGCATCCCAATGGCAGCGGAATGCGCTTGGCTGCGGACGTTCGCTTACATGCTCCGCGCGATCAGCATC
>JAZBPE010000071.1:0-2184 GCA_036353345.1 Erythrobacter sp.
CAGAGCTTCGCTCTCAGGCTTCAGGGGGCCTTCAGTCCAGAGTGGTATCTAAACCGGGCCTCAGGTTTTAGGTTTTGAAACTGTTCGGGATCGGTCCCTAAAGCCGCCCCCAGCTCAAGCTGCAGCGGTAAATAATCCAGTATTTTGAGAAACTTGGGCCAGCGGAGTTCAAAGTCTTTTCAAGTTGCCCAGAACTCATTTCGATCTGTCTGACCTTTAGGGGGACTTGAGCGGAGGGGATGGGTCAACTGACCTTTTGGTGGCGAAGAACACCATCGTCATCCGGTCGGTGATCGTGCCGCTGTCGAACGCTGCGTCGAACGTGGTGCAGCTCATGACCCGAGGGGTCGGCGTGCGCGACATCAAGGAAAAGACACCGACGAAGCTGGTGGAGATCGACCAGCATCTGAGCAACCTGGATCGAAGGGTACGCCTGGAAGCGCTGATGGCGCGCGACCGTCAGGACCGAAAGGCTCTGGCCCGGCACGAGGCAGAGCTCAAGCTGCTCGACGATGCCGATCGAAGAATGTCGATCTGGCCGCTGATCGAGGCTGGCGAGTTCTCGACGATCTCCGAGGGCCTGACGGAAGCGGATGCAGCGATCGGGGAAGGCAAGTGGGCAGATTGGCTGCAGGGTCAGATCGAACGGATCCCGCAGATCCTGGCGGAGAAGATCAACCGCAACCTTCTGAAGAACGCGCCGGCGATCGCCAGCCGTCTCGATCTCTCGGGCGGACTGCATGCAGCGAGCGGCGATCTCGTGGAGGCGATCGACACGCTGACGACGCTCTACGCGCTCGACGAGACGCCGGCTGAAGCCCTCGATCTGGTGGTGGGTCTGGCGAAGTCCGAGCCGGAAGGGATGGACTACCTCACCTACTACCTGGCCGACCTCCGCCGGAAGGAGCTGCTCAAGCTGGATGCTCTCGGCAGCGAGAAGCAGACGGCGATCCTGAACAGCTACAAGGGGTACATTCCCTCGGAGGCGAGGGAAGGGCGCGGCTGATCGTGGCCGAGGACAGCGAGTTCGCGCGTCTGAAGTCGCTCGGCTACACGCGGCTCAGGGACTATGCGGGTTCGGGCGTGGAAGGCGGGAAGAGGGGCTACTATTCCTCGACGGTGGCGGGCGCCAACCTCTTCCATCAGGGGATCATGCAGACGGTGCATCGGTCGGTGTTCGGGATCGACCCGGCATCGGGTCGGACGCTTACTGGCGTGACCGCTGGCGGCGTTCCGACGCAGATGGTGGACGTTGTGACGGAACGGCTGAAGGCGGCCCAGCGGCGCTCTGAGAGCGCCTCAGGGCTACTCCTCTCCTACGCCGCGGGGCGAGCCTTTGATAAGAAATTAGTGATTAGCGCAATCGAAAGCGCTGCAGTTGAACCCGCCAGACAAAACGAAAGAGCCGCTACCCACGCCGGCATTCCAAACATCGCCGTCAGAGCAGTAACAAATACTGCCGTCGGCACTGGAAAATAGACATACTTTTCCAAGTCGCCCCTTCACGAGCCTCCCGGATTTCCCAACTGCATAAAGCAGAACAACTTAAGGTTGTATTAACGACTGACTTTGTGATCTGGTTCCCTCTTGCGCAACCAGCAGTTCGGGGCGCGGGTTGCGCGCGACGTTGAAGCTCGCATGGTCTGCCCCCAGAGAAGTGGTCCTCCCTGAACTAGGCTTTCGAACCGGATGGAGGACGCAGGAATGGGACAGAAGAGACACAAGCCGGAAGAGATTGTCGCGAAGCTCCGGCAGGTCGACGTGCTGGTATCGCAAGGGTCGATCGGTTGTGACCTGCTCCCCAGATTTTCCTCGGTCAGAAGTTGAGTCCGTTCAGGTTTTGGTCCTCGCGTGACCGGTTTTGGAACTCCCGCGGGGTGAGCTCGTCGAGGCTCGTGTGCGGGCGATGGCAATTGTAGTCGTTGCGCCATGCCGTAATCAGATGGCGGGATGGCGCGGGCTGGCAAACAGGTGCTCGAGGAGGAACTCGTCCCTGAAGGTAAGCGCTTCGCTGGCGGCCTACGTGGTGAGGCTTGACGCCCTCCGGAAGTGCCAGGGCATGAGCTCCGATCACGTCCGTCAAGCTGGTGTAATTTCTCAGGTGGCCTGAGGTCATAATCAGGCGGCCTTCGTCGTGATGCTGAGAATGGGGTCGATCTCCTCCTTGTCGATCTGGGCGAAGGC
>JAZBPE010000072.1:0-8192 GCA_036353345.1 Erythrobacter sp.
GGGCGCATGCCCAGCTCGTCCGACTTGGCCGACGCGCCGGTCTGGGCGGTCGTGAACGATACGGCGGGAATGATCTGATCCTTGGCGCTCATTTGAAAAGCTCACTGTGTGTTCCGGCGCGGGTGAAGAATATGCCGCCGCCGGGTGCCGGAATGTCTTCCACGCGGTAGATCAGCAGGAAATCGCCACCGACATGGCATTCCCGGTGCCCCTGCCATTCTCCCTTGAGTGCGTGGTCTTTCCACTCAGGGCCGAGCGGCGCGTCATTGGCGATGAGCAGCAGCATGACCTGCTTGAGCTTTTTCATATCGTATCGGCCCGAACGCGATAGCCGCTCGAAGTCTTTCAGGAACGACTTTGCATAGCCAATCGTCCGGGGCAGCGCGGCGCGCTTGCTCGCAGCCGGTTTTTTCAAGACTTCGGTTTTCCGGCCTCGCGCAAGGCTTTGCTCTCTTTATCAAGCTCGGCGAACATTTCGTCAGCATTGTCGAAGCCCGGCGTGCCGCCATTCTTGAAGAACTCGTCTGCCTCTTCCATCGCCGCGCGGGTTTCCGCATTGGGAACCTTGAGCTCGAGCGGGAAGGCCTGATCGGTGGCGATGCGATGGAACAGCAGGCGCACGGCATCGGCGGTCGACAGACCCATCGCCGCCAGCGCCTCGGTCGCGCGGTCTTTCAGATCGTTATCCATCCGGACATGAATCATCGAGCTATGAGCGTTCATAACACCTCCTGTATCTCAAATGAGATATGTGCGCGTTGGCGTGCTGAAAGTCAAGCTAGAGGTGGCCGAGCGAGCACGCCACGGCAGCCTGCAAAAGTCGAGAACTTTACTCCTCGTAACCGTATTTCACGAACTTCGGGAGCACGCTACCAACCGCGTCCAATTCAGGCTGAAACTTCTTTAGCAGCTTCTTCATTCCGGCCGAAATCTCTTCGGCATCCTGCACGTCTTTGATCTTGAGAAAATTCTCTTTCAAGAACTTCGAATATTGCTTGCCCTCGTCCGCGGCTGCGCGCTGGAACATGATCCGGTTCTTGGACAACTTTGCCGCAGCTTTTTGGATGGCGTGGATCAGGTCCCTCCGAAACTCGTATTCACTGAGGGGGCCGACTTCACCATAAAGGGCGAGCTGACCGGATGTGCCATCTGCGTCGGGCCAAAGCTGCATCCAGACGATGAGCGGGTATCCGGCCCACCATTTTTCGCAACCTTTCCAGTCATACTTGTCTTTGCCCAAAGCAATGTACCAGCTTTCGGGCAAGAAGCTGACCATCTTGTGATCGATGTGATTGAAGCGAACAGTCTGATCCTCGATCGTGACCGCATCGAGATAATCGCGATCATCGCCGAACAAGTCTTCCGCAGCTATGGCGAAATCGGACCCTGAACCGTGATCCATGATGAAGTCCAAGACCTTCTTGTTTTCGCGATAGAGCTGCCTCGCCAGCTTTTCCATTTCGCTGCTTTCGGCGCTCATGCCGACCTCCTCTGCGATGATCTCGATGTAATGCTGAAGAAACGTTTTGACCTCAGCCGTCAGGAGGTGCGCCTCCTGGCTGAGGAATCTTGGAAGGAACCGGCATATCGCCTCGTAGTCGATGGGAGCATACCGATCATCCTCAGGCTCCTCGTCATGGAGAGTGAGGAAAATACCGCGAACGGTGACCTCGTCTGGCTGCTTACCCAGGCCAGCAGGAACCTTCTCAAGGTATTTCGTCAGCTGGCCTTCGTGCTGTTTGCTGTCGTATTTGTTCTCGACGACGAACGCCCAGCCATTCCTTTCGCTGTGAATGAAAATGTCGATATTCTGCCATTCCCGGCGAACAATGGCGTCGCGCAAATCAGCGCGCGCAATGTCCAAAGCAGATGGTGACCCGACCAGACTCTTTCCTCGTAGCGCCTCCGCGAGAAACGCCTTCAGGAATTTGTCGTCGAGGCCGTGACTTTCGGCGGGGTCGAGGAGCCAACTCAGGATTGCCGAGTGGCGGATTTCCATCCGCTCCATCTTCATGACCCGGATGGGATTGAAACGATTGAGATGGGCCTCAATCCTCGACATCAGTTCGTTGTTAACGAACAGGCTCTCGAGTTCCTCTGTCGTGGGCGCGGAACTGGTTCCATCAACCATCGTCACGCCGCCTTTGCGCTGGTCATTTTGGTGTAGAGTTCGAACAGCTTTTCGAGGCGTTCGGTGTCGTTTTTGAAGCGGCGGCCGATGTAGATGCGTTCCAGGACTTCGTCGTTGCGATCGTGCGCGTGGCGGAGGTTTTCGGGCATCTTTTCCGGATCGTAGAGCTCGGCGATGGTCTTGGGGAAATGCGCCTCACGGGCGAGGAGAATGTCCTCGGCGCAGCGGGCCAGGTCGGCTTTGTGTTGTTCGGTGAGCTTGGGAAGTGGGAAAGCATTCCATCCCATAGTGTTCGAGTAACGTAGCCGAGTTTCTAATTGGCCGCAGACGGTTTTTACCCAAACGAGGTGAAGCTTCGAGGCAATGACGGCTAAATTCCACGGAGCAGCATCGTAGAGCGCGAATGCGTTGTCAGAGACTATCGAATGAGCGGATAAAAGCCCTACAGGTAAGTATGGCCGGGATTCGGAAGTAACTTTCGGGACTACTATGGAGTGTTTCTTACCTTGGCCTTGAATTTGCCGAAATCGGTGCGCTCGGTCCGCGTACGCGCGCGTAGACTCAGCTTTACTAGACGATCGCATCTCGCGGACCGCATCTAAGCGTTCCGCGATGAAATCTGATTTCACTGCCTTCTCAATATCTGCATCATCAATCCAAATACAGCGGCGGACAATGCCCTTCACAAACTCTTGAGAGCCGACAAAGTCGAGCACGAATTCTGACAGAGAGGGTTCGTCGTGCACGGCACTTTCAGCCTCGGCGGCTGTCAGTATCAGGTTACCACCATCTGACGGCTTATTGCCCCATACCATAGGTGCTCGGTCCGCCGGGGTTTTAGATATTGCCTGCACGATTACGTTTGGCCCTGACACCAAATAGGCGTTGATAAGCTCAACATCTCCCGCGACCGTTTCACCATCATCCCCCGCGGTGAATAGCTTCCTCTTTCCACGAATTTTGTTCGAGATTCCAATAATTACCACGGTTACGCCCGCATTATGGCTAGCGAGGTTGGCCCATTTGAAGGAGGTATGCGCGAATGCGACTTCATGGCCGGTGGCGAAAATAAGGGGCCAAACGATTGGTACTTGTTCACCTTGGCAAATGGAGTTTGTCGACACAAACGCTGAAACGGCGTTTGTCTTCATGCCGTAATCGGCTGCCTTCATGAACCAGCCCGCCACGTAGTCTAGCGACTTCCAACTCTTGGTTCGGTGGGAAAATATCGCTTCGAGTTGCGCCTTCTGTTCGGCAGTTTGCCATGTGAACCCCAAATACGGCGGATTGCCGCAAATGTAGGTCTCGCCTCCCTCATTCGCGAAGTCGATCTCGGCTTGATCGAGGTCAGTCTTGAAGAGATCGTCCGCTTGAAGTTTCACCCCTGTTCCGGTCGGTGGACAGAGCTTCAACCAGTCGTATTCCAGCGCATTCCCACAGGTGATCCAGTTCTGGCTATCGAGCGGCAGAAAGTCGGCGAGCGCCTCCTTCTGGCCGCGATACAGCACGTCACACTGGAACTCGGCGATGATCAGCGCGAGGCGCGCGATCTCTGCCGGGAAGTCGCGCAGTTCGATGCCGCGAAAGTTGGTGAGCGGGATGTCGCTGTCGCGCTCGCTCTCGCCGCGCCGCTTGTTTATCTCGGCCTCGATCTCGCGCATCTGCTTGTAGGCGATGACGAGGAAATTGCCCGATCCACAGGCCGGATCGAACACCCTGATCTTCGACATTCGGTTGCGCAGGTTTACGAGCTTGCGGCTATTGTCGCCCGCTTCATCCAGTTGCTGGCGCAGGTCGTCGAGGAACAGCGGGTTGAGCACCTTCAGGATGTTCGGCACGCTGGTGTAATGCATGCCGAGCGCCCCACGCTCCTCATCATCGGCGACCGCCTGTATCATGCTGCCGAAGATATCGGGGTTGATCTGTTTCCAGTTCAGCCCGCCGATATGCAGCAGGTAGCTGCGCGCCATACGGCTGAAGCGTGGCACCTCCACACTGCCTGAAAACAGCGCGCCGTTGACATAGGGGAAGGCATCGGCGTGGGGCGGGATGTTCGCCGCCTTGCGATAGCGATCGTCCAGCCTGCCTTCGTGCCGCGTTGGCGTGTCCATCGCGCGGAAGATGTTGGAGATAATCTCGTGCGTGTTGGAGCTTTCGCGGTCGCTGAACCGCTCGACGGTGGAGGTGAAGAGGCCCTCTCCGTTGAAGATGTCGGTATCCTCCGCGAAGAAGCAGAAGATCAGCCGCGCCATGAAATGGTTCATGTCGGGCCGGCGCTCAGCCGTGGCCCAGTCCGGGTTCTCTTTCAGCAGCTCGACATAGAGCTTGTTGAGCTTGCTGGTGGCGCGGATGTCAAAGCTGTTCTCGCGGATTTGCTTGACGGTTGTGATGCCCGCAAGCGGCAGGAACGCGCCGAAGTGGTTCGGGAAATCGGTGTAGGCGCAGACAACGGATTCGCCGTTGACCAGATCCTCCGCCTGCAAGTCGACGCCGTCCGTTGCGAGGATGAATTTGGCCTTCGCCGCGACCGTCTTGGGGCTTTCACGCAGGGCCTTGAGCGTCTCGTCGACCGTGCCAGGATCGCACGTGGCGATATGGATATTGTTGCGCTGGAGGACGCCGCCGGGAAGGTCAGAGGCATTGGTTGTCCCGGCCCGCAATTGCTTCAGCGTGTTCGCCTTTCGCCCGAACGCTTCGAGAAACGCGAATGGAAACTCCGCCCGGTCAAATGGTTGGGCGGCCAGCTCTGAAATTGCTTCTTCGATCTCAACAGCATTCATGGCGCGATACTTGGCCGACGGACGGCTGATTCACAAGACAGGACAGGGATTTGCCGGAGGGAAACAGGCAGTGGATGCGGTGCCTTGTCTTCGGCTCCCAGAGTTCTTCCGTCCTTCAAGAACCATCCCCTTTTCATGACTTGATCACGCCCCTGACCGAACTCGGACAGGTGCTGCAACCCGCGGCCGTTCGGACCGTGTTGCCACGCTTCACGCGGCTGCCCGCACCACTCCGATCGGCGGGGCTCCCCTCGAATACGCTCGGTGCAGTCCTGCCCGTGCCCGGCCTCATCGGGGCTCAGTCAAAGGGATGGTCCCTTGGACGGATCGAATGCCTCGAAAGGACACGAACAATGAAGAACACCGTCACGCTGGTTGGCTTTGTCGGCAACACTCCCGAAGTCCGCGAAACTTCCGGCAGCGCCACGATAACCAGCCTATCGCTCGCTTCCACGCGCAGCTTCAAGGACAGCGAAGGCAACCGCCCGACCGAGACCGAATGGCACCGGGTCACCTGTTTCAACGGCATCGGGAAATGAGTCGCCGAGCATGTCGCAAAGGGCGCCATGATCATGGTGACGGGCCGCATCCACTATAGCCGCTGGACCGACGCCGAGGGGCAAACACGCTACGGCTGCGAGATCATCGCGGAACAGGTCGATTTCCTTGCGAGGGCGAAGGAAGGTGGGGCGGCAAAGGCCGCCTGATCGCAACCGTAATCTGACGCTCCCAAAAGCCTCGCTGGCAATATCCAGCGGGGCCTTTTGCCGTGCTTGGGATTGGTTTTGATTTCGTAAGCTCCTGCGCCGCGCGGACGCGGGGATCCTTTTGGAAGTGGCTGGAAAACCCTTAAAGAACGAACCGGCGAAATGACTGGTCACGTGGGGGAATGTGGGAAATTGGAGGGCACACCGTACCCGGAGATCCGTGTTTAGGAGGCGAGGATTTCTGCGGGTTCCGCAGCCATTTGACCATCTGTCGCCAAGTAGTGTCATCTGATGTCACTTCACGATCCGCAACTCACATGCGAGTTGCTCGGCGCTAAGCTATTCATTTGAAATCGAAAATTAGCGTTTTCCTACAGGGTGATCGCTGCCGTAGACTGATGTCAGTCCAGAGGGGTCATTGGGCCGAGGAGGGGCGGCCAAACGTCAGGTGACGCCGTGCGGTTTGCCCTTCAATGCTATGTCGACGAAGACCTTCATGCCCTTGTTAAAGCCGCTGCTGATGCAGCGCATATGAGCGTCAGCCAATGGCTGAAGCTCACTGTCATCGAGGCGCTCGACGAACCCCGGGACGAGGCGTTTCGCGATCAGGTTCTGGCCGATCTGCTCTTCACCAAGATCGCGCTCGACGGCTGGCTCCGCACGCACAAGGACAAGGAACTGCGGGACCGCGTGGTGGTCACCTACCAACGACGCATTCGCGAATATCGCGAGCGCAAGGCAGCCACGCGTGCGGGGCGCTGAGCGATGCTTTCGGTTGCCAATGTGCGCTCGGCTGGCGGTGCGGCCAACTACTTCGCCAACGATAATTATTACACCAAGGCGGACGCTGATCGGTCCGGCATCTGGGTCGGCAAAGGTGCCGAAAGGTTGGGTCTTTCAGGCACGGTCGATGCGGAGGCGTTCGAGGCAATCTTGCGCGGCGAACTGCCCAATGGCGAACGTATCGGACACCAGGGCCAGTATCACCGTGCCGGGACAGACCTGACCTTTTCGCTGCCCAAAAGCTGGTCGCTTCTTGCGCTCGTCGGCAAGGATCAGCGGATCATTGACGCGTACCGTTCAGCGGTCGTCGAAACCCTCCAATGGGCGGAGAAGAATGCGGCCCAGTATCGCACCGAGAAGGGTGGCAAAGAACGGCTGCATGCAAGCGACAACCTGACCGTCGCCCTGTTCCAGCACGACACCAACCGCAATCAGGAGCCGAATCTGCACTTCCACGCCGTCGTCGCCAATATGACGCAGGATAAAGATGGCAAGTGGAGAGCGCTGCGCAACGACAAGCTGTGGCAGCACAACACGCTGCTCAATGCCATGACAATGGCGCGTTTCCGGATCGAGGCAGAGAAGCTTGGCTACCGGATCGGCGCATTCGGAAAGCACGGAAACTTCGAAGCCAAGGGTATAGACCGTGACGCGGTGATGGCCTTCTCGACGCGGCGTCGGGAGGTCCTCGAGGCCCGGCGCGGCGGGGGGCTCGAGGCTGGTCTGGTGGCGACGCTGGCGACCCGGCAGGCCAAGCAAAGCGATGTGGATCGCGGTGCCTTGATGGACAAATGGGAGGGTCAGGCCTGGGACCAGAGGCTCGACCTTGAAGGCATGGTGCGCGACGCCAAGCTGCGTTCGCTCGAGCTGACTGTAGCGGCAACGAAGCGGGCAAATGATCGCCCCACCTTATTTGAACGGGGCAAGGCAATGATCGCCAGCGTCGCCGAGCGAATGGGCATCAAGGACGGCGATCCGCTCATTCCCAAGCGGCTCCATATGAAAGGCCGGGAAGAAATTGCGACGGCTCATGCGGTCGCATCGGCGGTACGGCATCTGTCGGAGCGGGAGGCGGCCTTTACGGCCACCGATCTCGCCAAGGCTGCGCTCGACTTCGGCTTGCCGACAACCATGAAATCAGTCGAAGAACGCATTGAGCAACTCGCGCAGAAGGGGGCACTGTTACGCGGGCGAGGCTCGCAAAAAGGGTGGCTGACTACATCCAACGCATTGGCGCTGGAGGCCCGCATGTTGGCCGAGATCGAGAAGGGAAACGGCGCAGTTCGTCCGATCCTCAACGCGGACACTGCCGGGCCATATCTGCAAGCGTCAGCAGCTATCAACTACGGGATGAAATTGAATGCCGGTCAGGAAGCGGTGGGTCGGTTGATCCTCTCGTCGACCAATCGCGTGGTAGCCGTTCAAGGCGTTGCTGGGGCCGGCAAATCAAGCGTGCTGCGGCCACTGAACCAGCTGTTGGAGGAGCACGGCAAGAGGGTGATCGGCCTCGGGGTCCAGAACACACTGGTCCGCAGGCTGGAGAAGGACACCGGCATTCCGTCGATGACATTGCATCGCTTCCTCGGGCAGAACCGAAAGCTGTTGGAGGGCTCGACAGGCAAAGCGGAGATGGCTGCTGCGCGCGAGGAGTATCGCGATACCGTACTCGTTCTAGATGAAGCCTCAATGGTCTCTACCCGCGACCAGGACCGGCTGATCCGGCTTGCCAATCTGCTCAAGGTGGATCGCCTTGTGCTGATGGGTGACGAAAAGCAGTTGGGGGCTGTCGAA
>JAZBPE010000073.1:0-59413 GCA_036353345.1 Erythrobacter sp.
AGTGCAAAACTCGTGACGCTGGCTGAAGCGTGTGCGAAAGCGGCGGAACTTCGAAAGGCCGTAAAGGTCGAGAAGCGCGACGTTCTGACCGAGCGCAAGGATGAGGAAGCTGCCAAAGTCACCTTCCGCGAAGCAGCCACCCAATATCATTCGGAGAACGAGGCGGGCTGGAAAAGCGATGTCTATGGTCGCCAATGGCTGGCCAGCCTGGAAAACTACGCTTTCCCGAAGCTGGGCGATATGACGACTGGCGGGATCACAGCTGCCGATATCATCTCGGTCCTCACGCCGATCTGGCAGGAAATCCCCGAAACAGCGCGCCAGGTCCGCAACCGGATTTGCGCCGTGCTCGACTACTCCCACGCAAAGGGTTGGCGCTCCACGGAGGCTCCTTCAGGCAATAGCAGCCTGAAAGCGGGACGTGGACTGCCCAGGCAGGTCAAGAAGCCTAACAACCGCAAGGCGATGCCCTACGTCGCCGTTCCCCCGTTTCTAACTGCGCTGCGACGCAAGCCATCCTACTCGCGTCTTGCGCTTGATCTGCTCATTCTGACGGGCGTTCGCTCACAGGAAGTACGGCTCGCGACATGGGGCGAATTCGATCTGGATCAGCGCCTTTGGACAATTCCAGCCGAACACATGAAGCGCAGCAGGGCGCACATCGTGCCGCTCTCACAGGCGGCTTTGCTCGTGCTCGCAAGGGCGGACGCAATGCGGCTTGAGGGAGCCGAAGTGGTGTTCCCCGGCATGACCGGCAAGGCAATGTCCAACATGACGCTGCTCAAGGTTCTGCGCGACATGCAGGAGCCTTTCCACGTTCACGGCTTCCGCTCCAGCTTCACCGACTGGGCGGCAAATGAAGGCTTTCCAAATGCGGTCGTCGAAGCTGCGCTGGCGCACAAGACGCCCGATGCTGTGCAAGCAGCATATCGACGTACGACCTATTTGGGCACGCCGGAAAACCCGGGTGCACGGGTCAAGCTAATGGAGTCTTGGGGGACTTATTGCTCTCGCTAGGCCGCCTCAAGTTCTGAAGCTTGCGACTCATAAACTACCGCGCGGAAGTGCCACAACACGGTGGACGAAATCTTAGAAGATCGTCCGCTTGATATAGCCAATGACGTCCGGCGTTCGCTTCGTCGGCCCGTTTGTATATTAAGGCCATGTCGTCCGCGTACTGGTCTTGGGCGTCGTAGGGAAGCTTGCCGAAAAGTCGCGCTAGGGTCCGACCGGTCTCCCTGTTGCGATAAGGGTTGTCGGTTATTTGCGCCGCACGCTTGATGCCTTCGACGATTGTCGGTGCCAGGGACAACAAAACATCCGGCGTTCGCTCGAGGACTTTAATCGAATGTACCGTCATTTGCGACGCCGGGTCAGTCACGGCCTCTCGCAGATCTGCGATATCACGTTCTAACTGCAATCCGACTACCTCACGTAGTTGATCTTCCACGAACTCACGATCAGTCGCTCTGCGATTTTGCGGTTCCGTGGGCGTCAGCTCTAACGCTGTCGCAAGAACCCGCACGTCTCCGCCGTATCGGGTGGCGCTGGTTACAATTGGCGTGAAACTATCTCGTGAAAACCCGTGGAAGCAGTCCCAGCTGGGAGCGCCGGAATTGAGTGCGCAGCCTAGGACAGGCATTGGGAACCATGGATATGGTGCTGCTGTTCCACCATGCAGGACATGCTTGGTGCCGTCAGGCATCGTGATCACATTTTCTATCAGTTTGACAGGAAGGCCTTCAACAAGTGTTTCCGTTTGTACGTTGGCAACAGTAACTGGTGCATTTTGGGGTTTCGCAGGCATCCGCAACGAACAAAAGTTCGATGCAAGTCGTCGATGGCCGATGCGATCACCATCGTGGAATCCAAAGGTATGAATAAATGCGGCACTCATCAGGGGTTCATTGCGGATTTCGGCACACAAGTCCTTCTCAAGGAGACGCGTTGACAGGTAGCCGCCTGTCACGTTCTCATTTTCAGAATACGCTACGGGGAGCCCAAAATCCTGCGTTAGCGTGCCAGCATAGGTGTGTGCACCGCTGACCAGCACGAGCGAATGCCGCTCGGCATCAAAAGGCACTAAGACTTTTTCATTAGCGGCGTCGAACTCCGCGCGCAGATTCTGCAAGGTTTTGTGATCGTTGAATGCATTAATGCCATACCAGCCAAAGTAGGCGAAGGGCACCAACAGCCAAAGGAGGGAGGTGCGCGCTTCAGCGAACGCAAAGCGGCGTATCGGAACTTCGATTGAAAGGCCTAGCATTCCCGCGTTCACCAACATGCCGGTCCAAAAGGGAGCGCCGAGCAACATCAGAAACAAGCCAACGACAGGGATTACCTGTAGCGCATAAAGGATGGCTACAAGTGGAAATGCGAGCAGCGAAAACGGTAAACTTACTAGTGCCCTCATTCTGTATTCTCGCGCTAAATTGGCACCGTTCTGGCCAAAGGTTTGCATTGTCCTATATGGTGTAAACACTTCATCCAGCTTAACATTTCTTTCCGGCGAGCGATATATCGAAAGTGTTCTCGAGGTCAGCAGCAAAATTGATGAGACTTCACGGGTTGATCTGAATGGCACAACTGACGGCCCGCTCTGTCTTCTGTGCACTTTCCATGCATCGGTCCAAGGCTTCCCGGTTCTCACTCAAAATCGCCTGCGCCGCCGCCTGACCGCCAAGCCTTCCTCGCGATACAGCCGCTGGGTCTTCTTGCGGTTGATCATCACGCCCTCCCGGCGCAGCAGGATGTGCAGACGCCGATAGCCAAACCGGCGACGCTGGTTGGCCAGCTCACGCAGCTTCTCACGCAGACCGGCGTCATCGCCCCGGACAGAACGGTAGCGCACGCTCTTGCGGTCGGGATCGATGACACGGCACGCCCGCTGCTCGCTCATCCCGTGGCACCCCTGGAGATGCGCAACAGCTTCCCGCTTAGCAGCAGGCGTCACCACTTTTTTGCCAGAAGATTCTTCAGCGCAGCCTGATCCAGCATGGCGTCGGCCAACAGGCGCTTGAGCTTGGCGTTCTCGTTCTCGAGTTCCCTCAGCCGCCGAGCCTCGGACACCTCCAGCCCGCCATACTTGGCCTTCCAGTTGTAGATCGTCGCTTCCGAAACCCCATGCCGCCGGGTTAGATCAGCGGTCTTCGCACCCGCTTCTGCTTCCTTCAGCACACCAACGATCTGTTCCTCAGTAAACCTCTTACGCTTCATCGTCTGTCCTTCCTGCAGGCCAGACTCTAATCGCTCGTAGAGGAATATCAGGGGGTCATGTCACGCAGGCTGGCGTCCGCAAGTTGGGGTTGGGAAGCGCACGAACTGCTGGCCCGTGTCGGGGGCAGTGAAAACATGCGTTGTCTTACGGTAGGCGTCGCCGCGCCAATCTCGATTGCTTCGCGCCCGGCGGGCCCAAAAAACCGGCATCCGCCGACCGGATTGAACGCTTCGGCATCAGTTCATGAAAGCGTCGCAGAAACGTCATCCCCATTTCGCCATCGCAATCTACAGGCCGCCCCAGCATGGGGGGAATTCAATTGCGTTCTAATTTTCTTTGGAGCCTCGGACTGGTCTTTGCGTTCCATGCGACTGCCTTTGCACACCCTGGTGAACACGGCACGAAGCAAGCGCCGTGGCAGCAGGCGAGCGACTGGCCGGACCGCATCGTAGCGACGGTGGAAGGCGACCCTGCCACTAGCATTAGCGTGAGCTGGCGGACTGATGCCAGCGTTGTATCGACGAAGGCCGAAATTGCCCTCGCGCGCGGCGATGCCCGGTTTGACCGCGAGGCAAGGGCGGTTGAGGCTGAAACACAGCTAATGGATCTGACGACGATCCGCGCAGGCAATCTGAGTTTCGAGGTTACCCACAATTCGGGGCTGCCGCCGACCCACCATCATTCGGTGCGTTTTGACAGGCTCGAGCCTGACACGCTCTACGCCTACCGCGTACAGGGCGCTGACAGGCAGTGGAGCGAGTGGTTCCAGACCCGCACTGCTCCGCTCAGCGGACCAATCCGCTTCATCTATTTTGGTGATGCACAGAACGGGCTCGCCTCACACTGGCCACGTGTCATCCGGGCGGCCTTTCAGGAAGCGCCTGATGCGCGGTTTATTCTCCACGCGGGCGACCTTGTAAACCGCGGCTCGCGCGATCTGGAGTGGGCGCACTGGTTTCGCGCCGGCAGCTTCATTCACGGCATGATCCCTGCGATCCCGGTCACCGGCAATCACGAATACGACGATTACGAGCTTAGCGCCGATGAAGAGATCGAATTGCTTTCGCTCCTCTGGAGGCCGCAATTCCGACTTCCGGTCGAAGCGCAATTATCCGAGGCCTTGCACGAGACTGTCTATTCGGTGCGCTACTCGGCTGACCTCGAAGTGTTTGTGCTCAATACCAATATTGATGATCTGAGCGAGCAGGCTGAGTGGCTCGATGCAAAACTTGAGGAAAGCGATGTGCGCTGGCGGGTCGTCTCGATGCACCATCCGATCTTCTCGTCGGGGAGAGGGCGGGACAGCGCGGGTCGGCGTGCGGTACTCCTGCCGATCCTGCTCAAGCACAAGGTCGATCTCGTGCTTCAGGGTCACGATCACACCTATGCCCGCGGCACGCTCCCCTCGCAGGATCAGGTGCCAAGCCGAACAGCTAGGACCGATGGCGAGAGCGTGACAAGCATGTTCGTCAACTCGGTATCCGGTTCAAAGCAATACAATTTTAGCGAGGATGGCTGGGACAAATACGCTGCGACGGGCGTGCGGCTCGATCGGAAAGCCGAAAATACCCAGTTCTTTCAAGTAATCGAAATCGATGAAGATGCGCTTCATTACGCGGCCTATTCGGCGGACGGCGTGCTTTACGACGAATTCAGGATGGCGAAGGCACCCGGAGGGTCAAAGACCATCGTTAACACAGAAGAACTTCCGCCCGAGAGGCGGTTTGACAACACACTCCCTTATGAAGACGTGCAGGAGTGATTTAGACGAAGCATTAAATTTAATAAAGATGCCATTTCGGCGTCACAAGGGGGTGTAATGATCAAAGTCTTGGGCCGGACGGCCGTTTTTCTACTCGCATCTACTGGTTTAATCGCCCTTGCTGGTGGTACCGCCCATGCGCAGAGCGCAGGCGCTCAAAGCGAGGCGAGTGCAACGGTTTCAGGGCGCGTTTTCGATGAACAGACGGGGGAATCGTTGCAAGGTGCCGTCGTCACCATCGAAGGCACAAACCGTCGCGCGGTTACCGGAAACGATGGCCGCTATACGCTCACAATCCCGGCCGGCTCTTCCCGCATCAGCGTCGAATACATCGGCTTCGATAACGCAACCCGCGAAGTCAGCGTACCAGCCGATGGCCGCGCTACCGCGAACTTCGGTCTCGACAGCGCGGCGCTCGTAGCCGATGAGATCGTCGTCCGCGCCGCTGCGACGGGCCAGGCGCTTGCCATCAACCAGCAGCGCACCGCCGCTGGCATCGTCAACGTCTTCAATGAAGAAGTTTTCGGACCGGCACCGGATGGCAATATCGGCTACGCGCTTCAGCGTCTGCCGGGTATCTCGGTCGATACAAACCAGCAGGGCGAGCCGACCAATTTCAACATTCGCGGCGTCGGCGGAAACTTCAACGCATTCCAAATCAACGGCAACCGATTGGCGAGCGCGGGCGGACGCGCGGCGAACCTCGGCGATTTCTCCAACGACGGTATCTCGAATATAGAGGTGATCAAGGCAGCCACTCCTGACCGCGATGGCGACGCGATCGGCGGTATTGTCAACGTGGTCACCCGGAGCGCGTTCGAGCGCGGCGGCCGCCGCATCGATGTGGAAGCGGGCGTAAACTATCGCGATCTTTCCGAGGAATTCGGCTATTCGGTCAGCGCCAATTATTCCGACCTTTTCAGCATCGGTGGTGGCGATTACGAGAATCTTGGTGTCAGCATCTCGGTCGGCAGCTACGAAATCGACCGGACGTCGCTCAACCGCGACATGGACTGGGTCCAGGTCACACCCGAAAACAACCCGCAGCTTGACCTGAGCTCGTTCAACGGTGAGCCCTCCTTCTTCATGGAAAGCTCGCACTGGGAGACCGACTTTTCAACGACCAGGGTCAACACGGTGAACGTCGACCTCGATTTTCGCTCGGACGATTCCAACTCGTTTTACCTGCGCGGCTTCTACAGCCAGTCGGACCGCAGCAACGACGTCTTTGAAACGGATATCAACATCGACCGCGAATTCGAAGACGAGATCGACGGCAACAAGACCTATGCCTTCCTCACGCCCACTTCGGGCGGCGGCACGCCGGGAGAAACCGGATCACAGGGCGATTTCGGCTACATCGGTACCGACCAGGACCGCGAGACCGAGCTTTGGTCGATCAATTTCGGCGGCAAGCACGAATTTGGCCGTAGTAGGCTCACCTATGACCTGTTCTACTCGGTCAACGAGGAAGATCAGGTCAACGACAATGAGCTCAATTTCGTCATGGAGCCGGACAATCCGTTCTTCCTGTTCGAATACGAGCTTGTCGATGTGGAGCGGGGCGAGGTCATCATCAACAACCTGAGTCCGAACGATCCAGCTGACCTCTCTCTCGTCGACGAAGGTGAACTTGTCCTAGAGACGCAGCTCAGCCGCGAGGAAGTGTTTAGCGCCAAGTTCGATTTCGAACACAGCATCGACGTGTTCAGCGATAGCGAATTAACCTTCAAGACCGGAGCGCGCTATTTCCGCAGCGACTTCACCAATGATCTTCAGGCGTCCGTTTTCGAAACCGATGACGCTTTCCCTTATGCACAAGTGGTTGATGCGACCGATGAGGTCCTGCTGCTAGGGCCGAAGATCTACGACGTATTCCCCGATCGCGGCGTCGCGCTGCTCGAGAGCAATCCGGACCTGTTCGAGCTCAATGAGGAAGACACGCTTGAAGACAGCTTGCGAGAGGATGTCGAGTTTACCGAGGACCTCTACGCCGGTTACGGGATGGCGACACTTCGCACGGGCATTCACACAATTATCGGTGGTGTGCGCTATGAGCGAGTGGATCTTGACGGCACGAATTTTTTCGCCAGCTTCCTCGACGGTGACACGACCATCACCGAAGAGCGGAACCAGAACAGCTACGATTTCTGGCTTCCTGGCATCCACTTCCGTCACGAACTCACGCCCAACCTGATCCTGCGCGAAAGCTACAACCGCAGCTATGGGCGTCCTGTTCGCGAGGAATTCGCCAGCGGTCGCTTCATCAACGAGGATGGAGACATCGTCCAAGGCAACCCGAACCTGCGTCCCGCGGTCTCGGATAATTTCGACATCCAGCTCGAATATTACACCGAGACGGGTGGCCTCTACTCGGTCGCCGTCTTCTACAAGGACATCGAGGATTTCACTTTTGAATCAGTCGGCGAGTTCGATGAGATCGATGCAAATGGTAACCCGATCCTGATCCCCAGTGGTGAGTTCGAATTCGAGACATTCCTGAACGGCACGACCGCGCAGAACTACGGTGTCGAACTCATCGCTCGCCAGCGTCTGGTGTTCCTGCCCGGCGCCCTAAGCGGTTTCACGGTCAACCTCAGCGCCACCTTCACCGAAACGGAAGCCACGTTCCCCAACCGGGATGACCGCGATGACCTGGCGCTGCCGGGCTTTTCCGACACGCTTTTCACCGCGAGCCTCGAATATGCCTGGGCGGGTTTCAACATTCGCGGCGATTACATCTACCGCACCGATTACGTCGAAGGGCTGGGCAGCGATATCGAGAGCGATGAATTCTTCGGCCCAGAAGAACGCTTTGACCTTGCCGCGTCCTACCAGTTCAACAACGGTCTGCGGCTGTTCGCAAATGTCATCAACCTGACGGACGAGGAGCAATTCTCCTATCAGGGCTTCACGCCGTTCGTCGAAGACTCAAACCGCACTGGCCGGACCTTCACCTTCGGAGCCGGTGTCCGTTTCTGATGAAGGGGTCTCGCGGGATCAGTCCGGTCGAGATCTGGACGGCCATTCACGCCGGAGCGCTCGTCCTGAGCGCTCCGGCTATCGCCCAGAATGACGAAGCTTCTCCCGCTGTCAGTGCGTTCCGGGTACGGGGCGACAACTCAGCGCCACTCAACGTCGATACGGGCTGGCTCGCCAATGAGAACGAGCAGGCCCGCGTCGAGGCGGACCGACCCTTTCGTATTCGCATGGAAGGACCGGCGTTCGGCTCTAAGTCTGGTCTGGACCTGCAATATCGCCGCAACGGAGGCGAGTGGCTCCGGCTGGAGGCGCACGATTTCCCATATCCGGAACGCGAGGTTTCGCTGGACTTCGAAGATATCGCTGAGGGACAGCCGGCACGGCAGTGGAAATTTATACAGGGTTCGCCCGATGGATTTGCGGTTCTAAGCGAGAAAGGAGCCGCGACCCTGGCGGCAACCGGCGGGCGATCGGGGCTGACCGCAATCCACCCCTTGCCCTGGCCCGCCTCGCCTGATCTTGCACTGACTACCCGGTTCCGTCTCGCCAATGCGCGCGAGGGTTTTACCTTTGTCTTTGGCTATCGGGACGAAGCCAACCACGACACGCTTCGGGTTCATGGTGACGGGCGGCTATCGCTTGGCCGGTTGGCGGGGGGTGAGGAGAAATCGATCTGGAAAAGCGAATCTCCCGTGATCGCAGAGGGGTGGAACGAACTGGAGTTCGCCGCGCAAGAAGGCCGATTCACTCTGGAGTTGAACGGCCGCGAGTTGTTGGCGATCCCTTTTTCCGGCACGGCGGGGCAACCCGGTCTCTCCGTCCCGCCGGGCGGGGCTGCGGAATTTGACGAAATCGAGTTTGAAGGCGTCGCCCGCGCGCCGCGCGTCAGCATTGTCTCAACGAGCGCCTATTTCGACGGAGACCCAACCGCCGACCTTCTATCCGGCTCTTCAGCCACCTTTGTCGCTGGCTCCGGCGTCTCGCTTCAGGAAACAGCGCGCCTTGCCGATGAGGGCAACGGCCACTCCGAATATGAATGGCCGCTGGTCATACGGCGATACGGCGATGGCCCGGTTCGCAACGAGATGGGCGATCTGTTCGAATTCAGGATGGTAGATTTGGCTGGCAATCCGCTTGACGGATCGGCCATCGCGCGCGTTGCACTCGACGTGCGTCCCGGCCACCTTGGCGGTACCTTTGTCGAGACGCCGGGGCGCATCGGACCTTGGCAAACCGCAAACGGCGATCTCTATTTTATCATGGAACCTTCCGAGACCGACAACAAGTTCATGATGATGAAGTCGATAGACGAAGGGCACACATGGGTTGAGATTGACGGCGCAAACCGCCCTCGCATTGGCGATCTCGAAGCGGTTGATGCCCGTTTTGACGGAGATACAATCCACATCCTTCACCAGGTGACTCGTTCGGTTCGCTATCACACCTTTCGAACCTCGGATCATCCCACCCATCCCGACAGCTGGGACATTCGTGATGAAGTCGCGGCGAATGCGGACGCTATCGCCCAGATGGCGACCCTGGAGCGCCGCTCGGACGATCTTCTTGTCGCGGTCTTTCTCGCTGATCGGCTGAACCTTGTCATCAAGGGAGTGGACGGCGGCTGGAGCGATCCGATCGAGCTTGATCCGCATCAGACCTTCGTCAACACCGGTCCCCAGGCGGTGCTAGACAGCGAAGGGCGCACCCATCTTGCGTATGCGAGCGATGACGGCCGCATTTGGTATCGAACGCTAGAGCCCGACGGAACTTTGACAGGGCCCGTATCGATCGCGCTCGGGGCCGGAACGGGGCGCCCGGTCTACGGGCCCGTCCTCCCGCTCGTCTTCGATGAGGAGGATAACGCCGTCACGATAGCCTATCGCCTGTCTGACGGAACGCTTTGGGAGCGCACCGTGTATCAACGGTCAGGGCCAAAGCCGGCGCAGCAGATCAGCGACATTCCCCTCGTGACCAATGCCGTCGACTCTCAACAGGCCGGTGCCGATCTTGTCATGACGCCCAATGGTCCTGCTGTTCTGTTTATTGACGAGGCAACGCGCAGCATTTTCACCGCTCACAAGACGGATGGCGAATGGTCGGAGCCGAAACTTGTCATAACCGGCATTGATGGCTCGTGGGTCCGCGGGGCGATCATACGTAAGAAGAGCGGGGAAAGCGTAATCGGCTTTGTCTATGATGCGGGGTCCAAGGGCGGTACCGGCCTCAACCGTTATTCAGAAGTCGCCCACACGACTGAATGAGCGCGCATCCATGCACTAATGTCAAGATTGACCGTTCGTTGAAGTAACCGTTCTCTTTGGTCTGTTGGTGGTTAAAATTCGCAATCGGCCGAGCGTGAAACAAGGCCGAAAAAGGTGCTCCGAGAGCAAGTAGTCTGAGAGTTGGGCAAGTCAGTCGTCGATATTTCGCTTTGAATAATTGAGAGCAAGGGGTCAATGACAGAATAGTCGATCGCAAGCTGTAGGTCTACGTCGCCCTACCGATGGCTGAGACTGGACGGTCAGTTTGTGCCCAGTTTCAGAATAAGCGGGCAACTGGACCCGGTAGCATTTAAATCCCTCGCTCCGCGCAAAGTCGAAATCGGGAAGGATCGCCATAGTGACGCATTCTGAGCTCGATCCGCGCGATTCCTGGCGTCGCTGACGGAAACCTGTCGTCGCCATCGCAAATCCGCGCGTCTTGATTGCGAAATCGGCACGCAAGAAAGAAATTTGCAGAGCCGAAGAAGTGGGTGAAGTTCGCTCGCATGGGCTTGCGGCTCTTATCTACGCTCCGTATTCATGCATGCCATGCAAGACACCGTCATCAAAGAAGCTGGCGAACTATCCGCGTTGACCGGGCGCCCGGTCATCTCGGCGACCGGTCTCTTCACGCCACCCGAAAGCATTACGAACGAAGAGCTGGTCGAAAGCTTCAACGCCTTTGTCGATCGCCATAACTCGGAACACAAAGACGCCATCACCGCCGGTTCGCACGAGCCGCTTGCGTATTCCTCAGTCGAATTCATCGAGAAAGCGAGCGGGATCAAGGCGCGCCACGTCATGGCTAAAGCGCCGATCCTTGACCCAGCGATCATGGCCCCGCGCTGGGAGGAGCGCGGCGATGATGAACTCGCCATCATGGCCGAGATCGGTGTCACCGCCGCACGCGAAGCTATGGAAGCTGCGGGCCGCGACGCGTGCGATATTGACGCGGTGCTTTGTGCTGCCTCGAACATGCAACGCGCCTATCCCGCAATGGCGATTGAGATACAGCAAGCGCTCGGTATCGAGGGTTTTGCCTTCGACATGAACGTCGCATGCTCCTCGGCGACATTCGGCATCCAGACCGCGGCGGATTATGTGCGCGCCGGGAACGCGAAAAGCGTGCTGGTCGTCAGCCCGGAAATCACGTCGGGCCACCTCAACTGGCGGGACCGGGACAGCCACTTCATCTTTGGCGACGTGGCAACCGCAGTGCTGGTGGAGGACGCGGCCATCGCGCCGGCGCAGCATTGGGACATTCTGGGGACGAAGCTGAAGACGGTGTTTTCCAACAATATCCGTAACAATTTCGGTTTTCTCAACCGCGCTCATCCCGACACTGCGGATGAGCCGGACAAGCTGTTCGTGCAGGAAGGCCGCCGGGTTTTCAAGGAAGTCGTGCCAATGGTGGCGCAGATGATCCTGGAAGAAGCGGAGCGGCTCGCGATCGACCCGGTATCAATGCGTCGACTGTGGCTGCATCAAGCGAATGCGGGAATGAACCGGCTGATCGCCCAGCGTGTGCTGGGCCATGAAGCGAGCGAGGATGAAAGCCCCACGGTGCTGGATACCTATGGCAATACGTCGAGCGCCGGTTCGATCATCGCCTTCCATTTGCACAATCACGACCTCGATATAGGCGACACAGGACTGATCTGCAGTTTCGGCGCGGGTTATTCTGCCGGGACCGTATTCGTGCGCAAGGTTGCGTGATGGCGAGGGCAATGGCGTGACCCGGTCACCTGCCTGCCTTGCGAGATGCTCGCTCAAACCCTAGATGCCGCCAATGGCAGGTGAAATTCTTGATAATCAGGGGCGTGGCGATGCGGGCTGGAGCTGGCCGCCAATCCATCCGGAGGGGCGCAAGTTCGGCGTAATTGCCGTTGCGATCAGCCTTCTCTTTCTTCTCGTGCTCGACTGGGAGATCATCGGTTGGCCGTTGCTGTTTGCCTCGCTCGGCGTGTTCGCGTTTTTTCGCGATCCCGAACGGGTGGTGCCCCAGGCCGAGAACGCGATTATCGCACCCGCTGATGGGTTGGTCAGCCTGATCCGCATTGTCGAGCCACCGCCCGAGCTGATCATGGACGACGGGTCGGGCCAGCCTGGCCTGCCCCCCGGACCGGTTACGCGCATCTCGATCTTCATGAGTGTGTTCGATGTGCACATCAATCGCGCACCGATCGCAGGAATCGTGCGGCGGGTGATCTACGTGCCGGGCAAGTTCGTGAACGCCGATCTCGACAAAGCGAGTGAGGACAACGAACGCCAGCACACACTGATCGAGGGACCGGATGGGCGCGCAATCGGCTTTACGCAGATCGCGGGACTGGTCGCGCGGCGAATCGTGCCGTTCATCAAGCCCGGTGACACGGTGGCCAAGGGACAGCGCGTAGGCCTGATCCGCTTCGGCAGCCGCGTGGACGTCTATCTTCCCGCGGGGACGCAGCCGAGCGTTTTGCTCGGTCAACGAATCATCGCGGGCGAAACCATCCTTGCACAATACGGACAGGCCCAGTTGCTCGAAGGGATAGCGCAATAGCCGGGAACGAGCCGCCCGTGATCGTGGATCGTACCACGGCGAAAGTCGGTGCGGACCGTTCGATGGCGCCTCGCGTCGGTCCCAAGGCGGCCGAGGATGAGGATGCGCGCGCGTCTGGGGAAAGCGCGGGGCTTAGCCTGCGAGGGATGCTGCCCAATGCGGTAACGGCTGCGGCGCTGTGCTCGGGTCTTACGGGCATACGGTTTGCAATCGAAGGCAATTGGGCGCTTGCAATCTTCGCAATCGTGCTTGCCGGAGTGCTCGACGGGATGGACGGGCGGATTGCGCGTTTGCTCAATGCGCAATCCCGTTTTGGAGCTGAGCTGGACAGCCTGGCTGATGCGCTGTCCTTCGGAATGGCCCCGGCGCTGATCCTTTACCTTTGGGCGCTGGGTGAGCTTTCGAGCTTTGGCTGGTTTGCCGCGCTCGCCTTCGCAATCTGCTGCGCACTGCGGCTTGCGCGCTTTAATGCAAGGATTGATCTGGACGACCAGCCTCACAAATCTGCCGGGTTTCTGACCGGCGTGCCGGCGCCCGTTGCGGCGGGGCTCGCATTTACACCGGTCTATCTCTGGCTCCAGACCGATCTGGAGATCTTCCGCGATCCAGCACTCACAGCCCTTTGGGTGAGCGCGATCGCGATCCTGATGATTTCTAACATGCCCACGCTAAGCTGGTCGGCGATCCGGCCCCGTGCGACGATCCGGCTTTTCCTGCTTGTTATCGCAGCGCTGGTTTTTACCGGGCTGCTGGTCGAGCCGTGGTGGACGCTCACCGCGATCAGCCTCGCCTATATTGCGCTGATCCCCTACGCACTCATGCGGTATGCTGCGATCAAGCGCCGGCGTCGGAGCGAAGTTTAAGCTGCCAGCGAGAGGGCTGTTCGTCCGCCTGATTTCCTGCGCGATACGAATGCCGCCGCCTTTGGCCGCGCTGCGCGAACAGATTGGACCGGAAGAGCCGCACCGGTCACCCCGCAATACAGCGCTCGCTCGCGCGCCAGACTGCACCACGCACCATGCGCTTTGATCGCACTGTCGAGAAGGATTGCCCCGGCGATGATGGTGACGGCGGCGAAGAGGGCTGCAATGAGGAAAGAGAGGAACATGGCGGGTCCTTCCGGTGGTTCGAAGTTCTGACTTTGTTCCTACGTGATGTTCCTTAGATGTTCCAGCGTGTCAAGCGACGATTTTCCGTACACCCGCCGATCTGTCCGATTGGTTCGCGGGGGCTAGTCATCGCCGCGATCCCGAGCTAAGGGGGCGCCATCGCCGCGAGGGCTCCCGATTCTCTCAATCGGGAACCGCACGGCGAAATTCACATGGATGGCGCACATACCGGTGCCGACGCGCGTGTGGCTATAAATGCCTGGCGCTTCGCGGTCCCTGCCGTCCAGAGGAACAACCGGAAAGGAAATACCTATGGCGGCCACTACCGTCACGATGCAGCAATTGATTGAGGCCGGAGCGCATTTCGGCCACCAGACCCACCGCTGGAACCCGCGTATGAAGCCGTATATTTTCGGCGCGCGCAACGGTGTTCACATCATTGACCTGTCGCAAAGTGTGCCGCTGTTCGCGCGCGCCCTCGATTTCGTCGAGCAGACTGTGCGCGCGGGCGGCAAAGTGCTTTTCGTGGGCACCAAACGTCAGGCACAGGAACCCATCGCAGAGGCTGCGCGCGCTTCGGGCCAACATTTCGTGAACCATCGCTGGCTTGGCGGAATGTTGACAAACTGGAAGACCATCAGCGGTTCGATCAAGCGCTTGAAGACGCTCGAAGAACAATTGTCTGGCGACACGAGCGGCTTCACCAAGAAGGAAGTCCTGCAGCTCACACGCGAACGCGACAAGCTGGAGATGTCGCTCGGCGGTATTCGTGACATGGGCGGGATCCCTGATGTCATGTTCGTGATCGATGCCAACAAGGAAGACCTCGCGATCAAGGAAGCCGCCGTTCTCGGTATTCCCGTGATCGCGGTGCTTGATACCAATGTTGATCCGAGCGGGATCGCGTTCCCCATTCCCGGCAATGACGATGCGAGCCGCGCGGTTCGCCTGTATTGCCAGGCCATCGGCGATGCGGCGAATGCCGGGCGCGGAAAGGCGGTTGAGGAATCGGGCGCAGACTTCGGCGCGATGGACACCCCGCCCGCCGAGCGGACCCAGTCGAGCGACAAGCCTGGAGACACACCGCAGGTTCCGGTCAACGAGTCTCAGACCGATCCGGCGCCGCAGACTGCCTGAGCGCGTTTGCGAACCGCTGCTGAAGCGCGTCAATCGCGCGTCACACTAGATGATTAGCGCACCGGGCAAACCCGAGGCAAGCCTCGGTTTGCCCGGTGCAAGCTCACAGAAAGAAGGAACGATCATGGCCAATTTCTCCGCTGCCGACGTCAAGAAACTGCGCGAAAAGACCGGCGCTGGTATGATGGATGCGAAGAAAGCGCTGACCGAAGCCGACGGCGATATCGAAGCAGCCGTGGACGCATTACGTGCCAAGGGCCTTGCCACTGCGCAGAAAAAATCGAGCCGCACCGCTGCCGAAGGTCTTGTCGGGGTCGCAACCGATGATACCAGAGGCGTTGCGGTCGAAGTGAACTCCGAAACCGACTTTGTTGCCAAGAACGAGCAATTCCAGAACTTCGTGCGGCACACAACTCAGGTCGCGCTCGGGATGGGCAGCGACGATGTCGACGCGCTCAAGGCGGCTGACTATCCAACCGGCGGCACCGTGGGCGACAAGCTGACCGACAACATCGCGACGATTGGCGAGAACCAGCAGATCCGCCGCATGAAGAGCATTGCAGTCACAAGCGGGGTGGTAACAGCCTACGTCCACAATGCTGCCGCCGACGGCTTGGGCAAGATTGGTGTTCTGGTGGCGCTCGAGAGCGAAGGCGACAAGGCGAAGCTTGCTGAACTCGGCAAGACGCTTGGTCAGCATATCGCCGCCGCCTTCCCGCAGGCTCTGCGAGCCGAAGATCTTGATGCCGAAGTGCTCGAGCGCGAGCGTTCGATCGCCCGTGAGAAGGCTGCCGAAAGCGGCAAGCCGGAAAACGTGCAGGAAAAGATGGTCGAGGGCGCAGTCGGCAAATACGCGAAGGAAAATGCGCTGATGAGCCAGATTCTTGTTCATGACAACAAGACGCCGATTTCGACCTATGTCGAACAGCAGGCAAAGGACGTAGGCGCGAAGGTCGAACTGGTGGACTATGTGCGCTACCAGCTCGGCGAAGGCATCGAGAAGGAAGAAAGCGACTTCGCGGCAGAGGTTGCGGCTGCCGTAGGCGGCTAGGACGCTTCTCCAGCATTCTGGCGACCGCCGGGACCTAAGACGGGTTTCGGCGGCTGCAGCTTGACCAAGTGCCCTTCGCCAATCCTCTTGGCAGATATTCCCAGCGCCGATAGAGGCTTGCAACGCCTTACTTTCGGAGACCTCGCCGACATGCCCCTGCCTGAAATCAAGCGCGTCCTGCTGAAGCTTTCGGGTGAGGTGCTGATGGGGGAGCAGGAATACGGGATCGATCCCGCTTATGTGGCGCGCCTCGCCGAGGAAGTGAAGGCGGCCAAGGACGAAGGGCTTCAGGTCTGCCTCGTCATCGGTGGCGGCAACATCTTTCGCGGGATCAGCGCTGCGGCCAAGGGACTTGACCGGACGACTGGCGATTACATGGGCATGCTCGCGACGGTCATGAATGCGCTCGCAATGCAGAATGCGCTGGAGCGACTGGGCGTGCAGACGCGGGTGCAAAGCGCGATTCCAATGTCCTCGGTGTGCGAGCCCTATATTCGCCGCCGGGCCGAACGGCACCTCGAAAAGGGCCGGATCGTGATCTTCGCGGCGGGCACCGGCAACCCGTTCTTCACTACCGATACAGGCGCTGCCTTGCGCGCGGCTGAGATGAATTGCGACGCGCTGCTCAAAGGCACCAGCGTCGATGGGGTCTATGACAGCGATCCCAAGCACAACCCCGAGGCCGAGCGTTTTGACACCATCTCTTACGATCACGTGTTGACGCAGAACCTCAAGGTAATGGACGCAACTGCGGTTGCGCTTTGCCGTGAGAACTCGATTCCGATAGTGGTGTTCTCAATCCGGGAAAAAGGGAATGTCGCGCGGGTTCTCGCCGGAGAGGGTACGCAGACGATCGTACAAAAGGACAGCTGACAACATGCCGCAATACGACAAGGCCGATACCGAACGTCGCATGACCGGAGCGGTCGATGCGCTTAAAAGCGATCTTTCGGGGCTCCGCACGGGTCGCGCGAATACCAGCCTGCTCGATCCCGTGCAGGTCGATGTCTATGGCGCGATGATGCCGCTCAACCAGGTGGCAACCGTCAATGCTCCCGAGCCGCGAATGCTTGCGGTGCAGGTGTGGGACAAGTCGAACGTCGCGGCGGTGGAGAAGGGGATTACCAAGGCCAATCTCGGCCTCAATCCGATGACCGATGGCCAGACCGTTCGCCTGCCCATGCCCGACCTGACCGAGGAGCGCCGCAAGGAACTTGCCAAGCTCGCTGGTCAATATGCGGAGAAGGCCAAGATCGCGATCCGCAATGTCCGGCGCGATGCGATGGAAAGCCTCAAGGTCGACGAGAAGAAAAAGGACATTTCCGAAGACGAGCGCAAGCGCATGGAGGAAGAGGTCCAGAAACTGACCGATGCGCATGTCGAGAAGGCGGACGAAGCCGCGGCGAAGAAGGAACAGGAAATACTGACCCAGTGAGGGGCCGGAGACCTGCGCGCAATGGCTGAGGATCAGGCGACCCGTGCCCGGCACGTCGCCATCATCATGGATGGCAACGGCCGTTGGGCGCGCAAACGCGGATTGCCGCGTCAGGTCGGCCATCAGCGCGGGGTCGAAGCGGTGCGGCGGCTGGTACGCGGGCTCGAGCCCTTGGGTCTCGATTGCCTGACGCTTTATGCCTTCAGCTCGGAAAACTGGAAGCGCTCTGAAGACGAGGTCGACGATCTCATGAACCTCATGCGCCGCTTTATCAAATCGGACCTGGCCGAGTTCGTCGCCAATGGCGTGAAGTTGAAGATTATCGGTGACTGGACGTCGCTGGCGCCCGACATTGTCGCAATGCTCGAGGATGCGCTGGCGCAGACGGCAAACGGCGTGCAGACGCTGGCGGTCGCGCTTAATTACGGAGCGCAGGACGAGATCGCGCGGGCGGCGGCGGCGGCGGCCGAGGCGGGTGCAATCACGCCTGACGCCATCGAAAAGCGGCTCGACACGCACGACCTCCCCCCGCTCGATCTCCTTATCCGCACGAGCGGCGAGGTGCGTTTGTCGAACTTCCTCTTGTGGCAGGCCGCTTATGCCGAAATGCTGTTCGTCGAGACGCTATGGCCCGATTTCAAGCCCGAGCATCTGGCGCAGGCGCTGTCCGATTTCTCGCAGCGGGAACGACGTTATGGCGGACGGTAATCCCCCGCAGCGCGCAAAGGTGAAGGGGATGGCGGACCTGCGCGTCCGGCTGATTTCGGGGCTCGCGATGGTGGCTGGATCGGCTGCAGCCCTTTGGCTTGGCGGGTGGATGTGGCTTGGTTTCGTCGTGCTGCTGGCCGGGCTCGTTTTGTGGGAGTGGAACCGGCTGGTCTCGCGTTTTGCGCCCACCGCTGGGCCGCAGACCGTGTGGCGGGTGTGCGGTGCGCTTTATGTCGGCGCCGCCGCCATAGCGTTGATCGGGGTGCGCAATGGACCGCAGCTCCTGCCGGTCGGAGGGGAAACCTTTGGCTATACACCCCTGGAAGTGTTGCTCGCCTTCATCGCTCCGGTCATTGCGGTCGATGTAGGCGCCTATTTTGCCGGCCGCGCCATTGGCGGCCCAAAGATCGCACCTGCCATCAGTCCATCCAAGACCTGGGCGGGACTGATCGGCGGGGCCGTGTTGGCAGGCGGCGTGGTGCTCGCCGTCATGCTGAGCGACTTTGGTCCTGCTGCAGCCACCGCAGATGCGATCCCTGTGGAAGCGGCAGCGGCGGCGGGCGTAGGCGTTGTGATTGCAGTGCTCGCGCAAGCAGGCGATTTCTTCGAAAGCTGGATGAAGCGGCGGGCTGGCGTCAAGGATTCCAGTGGCTTGATCCCCGGTCATGGTGGATTGTTCGACCGGCTCGATGGCTTCATCGCGGTCTATTTTGTGTGGTTTGTCGCGGCATTGCTTCCGAGCTATGTCTGGTGACGATGCCTGCAACGCCATCCTCGACCCGCTCGATCACTATCCTTGGCGCGACCGGCTCCATCGGCGCGTCGACCCTGGATCTTGTGCGACGCAATCGTGATGCCTGGCGGGTGGAGGCGCTGACGGCGAATTGCAGCGTGCCTGAACTGGCCGCGCTTGCGCGCGAATTTGGGGCACGACTGGCGGTGGTGGGCGATGAAAAGTGCCTGCCGAACTTGCGCGACGCGCTCGAAGGAAGCGGTATTGCGGTTGCCGGCGGACCCGACGCGCTGTGCGAAGCGGCAATGCGCCCGGTCGACATGACAGTCGCCGCGATCGTCGGATGCGCGGGCCTCGCGCCGGTGATTGCCACGATCGAGCGCGGCGGCACCGTTGCGCTCGCGAACAAGGAAGCGCTGGTCTCAGCCGGCGAAGTGCTGATGGAAGCGGTGAGTGCGAATGGCGCGACGCTGCTGCCTACCGACAGCGAACACAACGCGATCTTTCAGTGCCTTGCGGGCAATGCGATCGAGGACGTCGCGCGCATCACGCTGACCGCGAGCGGAGGCCCCTTGCGCGAATGGTCTCATGCCGAACTTGCCGCTGCCACGCCCGAACAGGCGGTCGCGCATCCCAACTGGTCGATGGGCGCAAAGATCAGCGTCGACAGCGCGACCATGATGAACAAGGGCCTCGAATATATCGAGGCGCATCACCTGTTTCCGGTGGGACTCGACCGGCTGGCCATCGTGGTTCACCCGCAAAGCGTCGTCCATTCGATGGTCGAGTTTCGCGATCGCTCGACGCTGGCTCAGCTTGGCCCGTCCGACATGCGCGTGCCCATTGCCTCGTGCCTGGCGTGGCCGCAGCGTATGGAGACGCCACTTGATCCGCTTAACCTAGCCGCTATCGGCGAATTGACCTTTGCCGCGCCCGATGAAGAGCGCTTTCCCGCCACCCGGCTGGCGCGCGAGGCGATCGAAGCGGGCGGGTCTGCCCCGGCTGTCCTTAACGCTGCGAACGAAATCGCGGTTGCGGCGTTTCTGTCCGGTCAGATCGCGTTCACCCGGATCGCGGCATTGGTGGAGGAAGTGCTGCAAACCAGCAACTTGCCGCCCCGACCAACCAGCGTCGATGAAGTATTGAGCGTCGATCGCGCGGCGCGCCGACAGGCTCAAACCATTCTGGAGACCGCTACCCTTGTTTGAAAGCCCTCCGTTCTGGATGTACCTCGTCGGCTTCCTGCTGCTGCTGGGGCCGCTGGTTACGGTGCATGAGCTTGGCCATTATCTTGTCGGGCGCTGGTTCGGCGTTCACGCCGATGCGTTTTCGGTCGGTTTCGGCAAGGAGATCGCAGGTTTCACGGACAAGCGCGGCACACGTTGGCGGTTCTCCGCGCTGCCGCTGGGTGGTTATGTTCAGTTCCGGGGTGACATGAACCCGGCCAGCGTGCCCGATCCCGATGCGCCCGTGGAGCACGGCAGCTTCCAGAGTGCGGCTCTGTGGAAACGCGCGTTGATTGTTGCTGCGGGTCCGGTGACGAACCTTATCGTCGCCATCGCGATTTTCGCCGCCTTTTTCGCGATTTATGGCAAACCGACCGTAACAGACCCCGCAGGCTCGACCGAGATCGGAAGCTTTGCCGAAATATCCCCGGCCCGCGCGGCAGGGCTTGAAGTCGGCGATCGGATCACCGCAGTCGACGGCGAGCCGGTCACGAACTTCAACGATATCGTGCGCCGCATTGCACTGTATCCCGATCGCGATGTAACGATCGCAGTCGAACGTGGCGGCAAAGCGTTCAGTTTCGACATGACGACCGCTCGCATCGTCGAGCCGGACGGATTTGGCAACGAGCAGATCATTGGCCGCATTGGCATTGCTCCGGCCGCGTATGAACGGACATTCGAACCGGTATCTGCCGCAGGACTGATCCCATTGGCTGTGTGGCAGTGCTGGGACCTTGTGGTCATGATGGTCGAAGGGATTGGCCAGATCATCAGCGGGGAACGCTCGGTCAAGGAACTGGGCGGCCCGATCAAGATCGCCAAATTTTCCGGCGAGCGTCTGAGCCTGGGGCCGACCGAATTCATCAATTTTGTCGCGCTGATCTCGCTTAATTTGGCATTCATTAATTTCCTGCCAATCCCCGCGCTCGATGGCGGGCATCTGGCTTTTTACGCCGCCGAAGCGATCCGCCGCAAACCGGTGGGTCCGCAGGCGACGGAATGGGCTTATCGCTTCGGAATCGCCATCGTCCTGCTATTCATGGTGGTTGTCACCGTGAACGATGTGATTTCGCTGCCGGTGTTCGGCAGCTAGTTGGAAGGACCGTGTGCGCTGGGCTGCACCATTATGCGAAAGGTCCGGGTGCCAGGTTCAGCCAAAAGACGACGAGCCGTGCGCTTCACCGCGCCGCCCGGCTTGATTGCGCTGGCTGCATCGGGCATTGGGCCGCATTCAACGCAGGGACGTAGATGGGCCGGGTGCGCCCAGGGTTCGAAGGTCTGCTGATGGAGCGGGGACCTGGAACGGGTTTGACGGGAACGACACTTTTCATGAATCGATGTACCAAGTCGGGCAGCGTGTCGGCGCGCCATGATCGCGCCATTGGCGCCGCCGCCCCTTCGCGGCCAAGTGGGCCGGCGCGGCGGCTCGCCTTGGCGCTGATCGGTTCTTCGATGCTCGCGGGCGTCCCCTTCGCCGCTTATGCGCAGGACGAGGCAAATCCGGACGCTGCAACCCCGGACACGGCTATCGACAACGCGGCGACGCCGGACAATGCGCAGCCGCAGGTCGAAGCCGCACAGGATGTCGATCGCGATGCAACACCCGCGCCGAGCGCACAAGGAAGCGTCATCCGCTCGATCAGCGTCGCAGGCGCGGAACGGCTCGAGCCGACGACCATCCTGTCCTACATCCGGCTGCGGGTCGGCCAGGAATACACCTCCGCAGCAGCGGACGAAGCGCTCAAGGACCTGGGTGCGACAGAATTGTTCACCAATTTCTCGATCCGCAACGATGACGGCAATGTCGTTATCACGGTGCAGGAAAACCCGGTGGTCAACCGCATCGTGCTCGAAGGCAACAAGCGTCTCGATGCCGAGAAGATCCTTCCGGAAATCCGGCTCGCCCCGCGTCAGATCTTTACCCGATCGAAAGTGCGCGCGGACGTCGCCCGCATCATCGAGCTCTACAAGCGTCAGGGCCGGTTCGCCGCGACGGTTGAGCCGCAGCGCGTCGAATTGCCGCAGAACCGGGTCGATATCGTCTTCGAGATCGCCGAAGGACCCAAGTCCAAGGTGCGCCAGATCAATATTATCGGGAACGATGAGTTTTCCGACGGTGACTTGCGCAGCGAAATGGTCACGAAGCAATCGCGCTTTTTCCGGTTCTTCAGCTCGAACACCAGCTACGACCCTGATCGCCTTGCCTTCGACCAGCAGAAGCTGAGGCAATTCTACCTGACCGAAGGCTATGCCGATTTCCGGGTCGTCTCGGCCGTTGCCGAACTGACGCCGGACCAGCGCGACTTCATCATCACCTACGTCGTCGAGGAGGGGGAGCGTTACAAGTTCGGCGACGTTTCGGTCGAAAGCCAGTTACGCGATTTCGACAGCGATGCGCTCCAGACCAATCTGCCGATGCAGAGCGGCGATTTCTACAATGCCAAGACGGTTGAGGATACGGTCGAGCAACTGACCGAACTCGCAGGCCGCTTCGGCTATGCGTTTGCAGACGTGCAGCCGCGCTTCGATCGCGACCCTGAAAACCTCACGATGAACATCACCTTCATCCTGAGAGAAGCGCCGCGCGTTTATGTCGAGCGGGTCGATGTGAACGGCAATACGCTGACGCAGGACAAGGTGTTGCGCCGCGAGTTTCGCCTGTCTGAGGGTGATGCGTTCAACTCGCTGGGCGTTCAGCGCACCACCGCGCGGATCAATTCGCTGGGCTATTTCCAGGAAAATTTCGAGGTCACGCAGGTTCAGGGCAGTGCGCCCGATCGCATCGTGCTCGAAGCCAATGTCGAGGAACGCCCGACGGGGGAGCTGCAATTTTCCGCAGGCTTCTCATCGATCGAGCAGTTCATTCTTGCCGGCTCGATCCGCCAGCGTAACTTCCGCGGGCGCGGGCAGACCATTGGCTTGAGCGTCAACGTGTCGCAATTCTCGAACTCGGCGCAAGTCAGCTTCACCGAACCTTATGTCTTCGATCGCAATATTTCGGCGGGCGCGGACATCTACCGTCGTGATTTCCGCAACTTCAACCCGAACAATCGCGATATCAATACGTTCGAGCAATCGACCACCGGCGGCGCAGTCCGTCTCGGCGTGCCATTGACCGAATTCATGTCGCTTGTGGCCAGCTACACGCTCAACCTCGACAACGTGACGCTCGACGATATCTTCTTTGAGGATCGCAACAATGACGGCATCGACGAATGTCTCGCGGGCCGCTTCTTGTGCGATTCGGTTGGCGAGCGCATCAGCTCGATCGTCGGGCTGAACCTGCGCTATAATTCGCTGAACTCCCGCATTCGTCCCACACGGGGGCGCAGTTTCACGCTCAGCTCGGAATTTGCGGGCCTGGGCGGCGATGTGAATTACCTGCGCCTGCGCGGCCGCGGGCAGCAATTCTGGAATGTTGGCAATTCCGGCTTCATCTTCTCCTTGTTGCTCGAAGGCGGGACGATCATTCCGCTCAGCGAGCGCGAGGAGCCAGGCGTCGACGACATTTTCCTCACCGACCGCTTTTTCCTCGGCGAGCCGCAAATCCGAGGGTTCGACATTCGCGGCGTTGGTCCCAGGATCATCACACAGCGATCCGATCTCGATCCAAACACGAACCTTGCGCTGCGCGATGACGACGGCAATCCTGTCTTCATCACCGATCGCGAACTCATCCTGCGCGACGATGCGCTGGGTGGACGCAACTATTATCTTGGCCGGGCCGAGCTCGAAATTCCCCTTGGCACAGGCGCACGCGAGCTTGGGCTGCGCCCTTCGCTCTGGGTTGATGTCGGTGCGCTGTGGGGGCTAGAGACCCCGGTCCTTCAGGACAATCCTGATGGGATTCAACTGCTCGATCAGGATACGGGACTGCCGCTCTTCTCGACCACGATTGGCCCGGACGGTGACCCGATCCTTGATGACAACGGCAACATCACGCGCGTGCTGACGACGGAGCCGACCGACGTTCTGGGCAATGCCAACCGGCGTGAGATCCAGTCGGGCAGCGCCATTCGCGAGGTGTTTCTCGGCGACTCCCCACAACCTCGCATCACCGCCGGGATCGGCGTCAACTGGAACTCGCCTTTCGGCCCGTTCCGCATCGATTTCGCTCAAACCATCCGACAGGTCGAGGGCGATGACGAAAAGACCTTTACGTTCAACGTAGGAACCCAATTCTGATGACTTCTGTTTCGAAATTTCTCGCTCGTACCGGTGTCGCTATAGGCGCCGGTGCTGTCCTCGCCGCTGCGCCCGCTGCGCCCGCTGTGGCGCAGGTTGACGGCCGACTTGCCACGGTCAGCGTCGAACGCGCACTTCTGGGGACGAGCGGACTGCAGACGGCGTTCAACCAGGTCAGCACGACTTATCAGGCGCAGGTCGAAAGCGCGCAAGCCAAGCAGGACGAGTTGCAGGCGCTCCTGCAGCCCTTCGATACGAACCGCGACAGCAACATAGATCAAAGCGAGACCGCCGCGCTGCAGGCCTCGCCGACCTTCCAGCAGATCCAAACGCTGCAAGGCGAAGTCGCCGCGATCGAAGAGCAGGTGACCGCGGCCCAGGTCTATGCCGTCGAGCAGGTGCTGATTCAGTATCAAACCGCGCTGAGCGAAGTCGCGACGCAGCAGCAGGTCGTCATGGTAGTCAGCCCGGCGAGCCTGCAATATGCCAGCGAAGGCGCCGACATTACTGCAGCGGTGAGTTCCGCATTGGATACGAAGGTTCCGACAGTGGCAATCGTGCCGCCGCAGGGCTGGCGCCCGAACCCGCGCAGCGTGCAGGTCTTTCAGGACATCAACCGCCTTCTCCTGATCCAGCAGGCGCGCCAGCAGCAAGCCGCCCAGCAGGGTCAGCAGCCGGCCACCGAGCCGCCCACGGGACGCTGAGCCGCCCGATGAGCGCACAGAACGGCGAATATGATATTGCGCGAGTGCTCCAGGCACTCCCACATCGCTATCCGCTGCTACTTGTCGACCGGGTGCGCTCGATGGACCTGGGAGAACGCATTCACGCGGTGAAGGCCGTGACGATGAACGAGCAGTTCTTCCAGGGCCACTTCCCCGGCGCGCCAATCATGCCCGGCGTCCTTCAGATCGAAGCGCTGGCACAGGCTGCCGCGATCCTCGGGATTGAGACGCTGGAGCTTGCCGGCACGGGCAAGCTGGTCTTGTTCATGGGGATCGAGAACGCAAAGTTTCGCAGCCCGGTCACCCCTGGCTGCCTGCTCGACCTCGAAGTCGAATTTACTCAGCGCCGTTCGCGCGTGACGAAGTTCAAGGGTACGGCGAGCGTCGAGGGCAAGACGACATGTCAGGCTGAATTTACGGCGATGGTTGCCGATCCACCGGAGAGTTGAGGCTTCGGGTTTCCCCATCGCTTGCAATCGGCGACCATATCGCTATGTGCGCCGCTTCTCCCGCATCACAGCGCGTCCGGTTGGCACCGGGCAAGAGCTTGCAAGGACCAGTACGATGAAAGCCGAAGGGCATCCCGAATACCACATGATCACGGTCAAGATGACCGATGGCACCGAATTCCAAACCCGCTCGACGTGGGGCGGTGAGGGTGACACGCTTTCGCTCGACATCGATCCGCTCAGTCACCCAGCCTGGACCGGAGGGCGCCAGCAGGTTCAGGAAGGTGGCCGCGTGGCCGCATTCAACAAGCGTTTCGGCGGGCTCAAGCTCAAGCGCTGAGGCGGCTTCGCGCGATCGGGTCTACACGATGCGAAGCGGAACGTGCAGCCCCTCGGGTCGTTCTGCTTCGATATTGTCGCCTGGCCGCACTATCCCGCCTGCCAGTACGACCGTCATGATGCCGACGCGGCATTCTCTCCCGCGGGGCGTGTGCGGTGCGACCTCTTCCAGCAGGCCGGGGGCGAATTCCTCGATCTGTTGGCAGGGATTGCGCAGCCCCGTCACGCTCAGCACCACGCGGGGTCCGATTCGCAGCAGCGTATCGCGCCCGAAAGCGGTAAGATCGAGCCCGCGGGTCACGATGTTTTCGCCCAGATTGCCCGGATTGAGCTCGTAGCCTTTTCGATCCAGCTCATCGATCAGTTCACCCGGAATGAGGTGAACCTGGCGCAGATTGGGCTGGTAGGGATCAGTCCGCATTCGGCTTCGGTGCCGAACCTTTGCGCCGGCGTGAATATCTCCGCGTACCCCGTATCCCGCGATCACATCGATGAAGTCGCAAGGCGTTTTCGAAAATTGACGGTCCCGCGAAAGACATACCGCAAGGACCTCTCCCAATTCCGGCGGACTGGTCATTGTTTTTCCCGTTACCGACCATTGCGGCTGAAAGGCCGGTCAGTCGTGTAACGCCTCCAATGATTGAGAGCACCGAGCGTTCCGTTTGCGGGAGCCCGTTTTGCGAGCGTTCAACGGGGCCAAGGCAGTTCGCGATACCACTTCGTAATGATGTATTTGACGCCCTTGCGCACCTTCATGCCGTGGTGAAGCGTCGCCGGGTTGACACTGCCATCTGGACGCGCATTGTTCCAGCACAACAGCTTGCCTGCCTCAGGCTGGAAGGTCTTCCCAATCACCTTGAACCGTGTTGCGCCGCCCGCTTCGACGGTATTGAGATAGACCATGAAGGTCCAGGTGCGCTGACCACTGTCTGAACAGAACTTTTTGTAATCCGGCCCGCCGGGGGTGAAGTAATCGGTGTGCGCCTTGAACTCCTGCCCCATGGCGTAGCGCTGTCCCTGGCATGGTTCACCGAACTTGGGATCAAGTCCATTGAGCGCGGCGAACTGGACTTCCAATGCCTTCACGGGAGGTGCCGCGGGGTCGAGATCGCAGGTCTCGCTGGTGCGGAAGGCAACGTCGCCATTGTCATCGGCGATCGTGGAGGGGCGGCGATCCTTGTCGATCAGTGCGATCAGCGCTGCGCACTGATCGGCACCGAGGAAGTCGCGCCGCTGGTAAAGGGCGATCCTGGAATGCGGCAAGCGTTGAATGATCGGATCGCGCGCCAGATACGCTGTGACAGAATCGCTGACATCCGACATAGTTATCGCTCCATAGGCAGCGCCCGGCGCCAGGCAAGCGGGTTCAACTCGCGCAATAATCTTGCGCTCAGAGGCGCATCAGCCAGTTTTCGCTTCCCTTGAAAAGGCCTTTGTGCAACAGGCGCGTGCCTGCTCACCGCAGCCTTGACCGCGCCTTCGGCACGGCTACACCGCCGGGCTTCGCGCGGTTTGGAACGGCCTGTTCGACCTATTGAACAGGCCCTGGGCGGGGGCGGCATGTGGCGATCGTAGCTCAGATGGTTAGAGCGCCGGTTTGTGGTACCGGAGGTCGGGGGTTCGAGACCCCTCGATCGCCCCATCATCCCCTCGACCAAGCCGCCCGCAAGCATCCTTGAGATGCGAAAGAGGTATTGGCCAATATGACACCCTGGACCGCTCCAGACTATGATGATCACGAAATGCTTCATATCGTGCGCGATCGCGATGCGGGGCTGACCGCGATCATCGCGGTCCATTCAACGCATTTGGGGCCGGGCGCAGGGGGCACGCGGTTCTGGCATTACCCCGATCCCGCCGATGCGATGCGCGACGCGCTGCGACTGTCTCGCGGTATGAGCTACAAGAACGCGATGGCGGGACTGCCGATGGGCGGAGGCAAGGCGGTCATTCTCGCCGATGCCGCTCGTCGCAAGACGCCCGGCATGCTGGCAGCGTTTGGCAAGGCGGTTAACGGGCTGTCGGGCCGCTACGTCACAGCCGAGGACGTGGGGATCAGCGAAGCGGACATGGTCGCGGTCTCGCGCGAGACGGTCCACGTCTCCGGTTTGCCAGTGGGAGGCGAAGGCCGGGCGGGAGGCGATCCGGGACCTTTCACCGCGCATGGTATCTATCTCGGTATTCGCGCTGCGGTACGCCGCAAGCTCGGGGCCGAAACGATGGACGGCGTGCACGTCGCCTTGCAAGGCACCGGAAGCGTTGGCGCGGGCGTCGCGCGGCTGCTGGCGAAGGATGGTGCGCAGCTGACACTCGCCGACATCGATCATGCTAGCGTCACCGCCGTCGCGGACGAACTGGGCGCTGCGGTAGTCGAGACGGATGCGATCCTGTCCACGCCTTGTGATGTGCTCAGTCCCAATGCGCTTGGCGCGGTGCTCGATGCGCGCACGATCGACCGGCTCGATACGAAAATCATCGCGGGCGGCGCCAACAACCAGCTTGCGACGGAACAGGACGGGGGGCGCCTGTTCGAACGCGGTATCTTGTATGCTCCCGATTATGTCATCAATGCAGGCGGAATCATCTCGGTTGCGACCGAGTATCTTGCCCGGTCCCAAGGGCGCTTGGGCAGCGTGGATGAGGTGATGGAGCGGATCGCACACATTCCCGGTCGGCTAGACGAAATCTGGGCCAAGAGCGAGGTGGATGCGCTCGCGCCCAACATCGTGGCGGATCGCATGGCGCAGGAGCTCATTGGTCGCCGCTAAGTCGCGGGCTTCGGCGTTGGCTTTGGTGCATGGTGCGGCACAAGCTCTTGCAGGGACGGGCCTTTGCGCTTGCAATTTTTGCGCCTTGCCGGTGGGGCGCGAGGCCCTATTTATAGGCCAGGGCCCTACAGTGCATATTTACGCCAATCCGAAACGTTTTGCCTCGCTCGCGCGCTGGCTGATGCCGCTGCTGTTCTGGAGCGGTCTGTTGCTTGCGGGCGGTGCGATCGCATGGGGCTTGCTCATCGTGCCGCAGGACCGCTTGATGGGCGAGACGGTACGGATCCTTTTCATTCACGTCCCCGCCGCCTGGCTCGGCATGGGCGGGTGGGCCGGTCTCGCGATCGCGAGCGCCGCGCTGCTTATCTGGAAACACCCGCTCGCCGGTATTGCCGCGCGCGCCATCGCTGTCCCCGGGATGGTGTTCTGCGCGATCTGCCTTGCGACCGGCTCGATCTGGGGACGCCCGACCTGGGGTACCTGGTGGGAATGGGACGGACGGTTGACCGCGATGCTGGTGCTGTTGTTCCTTTACGCTGGATATATCGCCCTGTCGCAGTCCGCTGCGCGCGAAGGCGGTTCGATGAAGATTGCCGCGATCTTCGCTCTGGTTGGCGCCATCAATATACCGATCATCAATCGCAGCGTTGTATGGTGGAATTCGCTCCACCAGCCGCCCAGTATTACCGTAGGTCGTAGCGCGATCGACGCGGTCTTCCTGTGGCCGCTGCTGGTCTCGGTGGTCGGGTTTTCCTTCCTGTTCGGCGCGATCGTGCTGATGCGGATGCGAGCGTTGATTGCCGAGCAACAGGTCGAGGCGCGCCTGCGCCGCCGCGCGCTTGCCGAAGACGCAGCCCCCGGCGCACCCGGGACGACTCGCCCGGTGATGGGCGGCGCATGATGCGCGAGGCACTCGATCACTGGCCGTTCGTAGTCGCCGCTTACGCCATCGGCCTCGGCGCGCTCGCCATCCTGACGGCGTGGAGCTACGCTGCGATGACGCGGGCCGAGAAACGCCGCGACGAGATCGCGCGCCGATGAGCATCGCGATCAAACCCAAGCACCAGCGCCTCGTGCTGGTCACCTTCGCGCTGATCGCGCTGATCGGTGCCGGGCTGCTCGCGGCCTGGACGTTGCGCAATCAGGCGAATTATTTCTACCTGCCCGAGCAGATGGCAGAGAGCCCGCCAGCGATTGGTCAGCCGGTCCGGCTCGGCGGAATGGTTCAGACCGGTTCGATCCAGACGCTTGCGGACGGCGTATCGGTGCGCTTCATTGTTACCGGCAACGAGGCCAGCGCAATTCCTGTGCGCTACAGCGGCATCCTGCCGGATTTGTTCGTCGAAGGTTCGGGCGTGGTCGCGGAAGGCAGTCTCGGGGCAGACGGGACCTTTGCTGCTACCAACCTCCTCGCCAAGCATAATGAGAACTATGTCCCGCGCGAACTCGAAGGTCTTGAAGCTCACGAAGCCGCGGACAAGGTCGTCCAAACGACGGCCGGGATAGACCCCGTCCGTTAGACCGGCACGAGGGCGAACGGGAATACAATGACGAGATGATCGCGGAAATCGGCCTCGCTGCCCTCTGGCTTGCAACCGCGTTGGCGGCGCTGCAGATGGTGTCCGGCGCTGTCGGCATGGCCCGGGGGAGCGACAATCCGCTGGCGCTTTATGCGCGTCCTGCGGCGGTGGTGCAGGCGACGCTCGCGATCCTAGCCTTCGCGATGCTGCTTTACGCCTTCGCCATCACGGACCTTTCGATCAAGCTCGTCGCGACCCATTCGCACTCCGCCAAGCCTTTCCTATACAAACTGACGGGCACTTGGGGGAACCACGAGGGATCAATGCTGCTGTGGGTCGCGGTGCTTGCCGCATCGGGCGGTCTGCTTGCGGGGGCCGAACGGCGGCTGCCTGAGCGGACAATGGCCGCGACGCTCGGCGTGCAGGGCTTCGTCGCGCTTGGTTTCTATGCCTTCCTGCTGCTGTCCTCAAACCCGTTCGAACGCCTGCCCGCACCTGCGCCCGAAGGCATCGGGCTCAATCCGCTGCTGCAGGATATTGGCCTCGCGATCCATCCGCCCACGCTCTACATCGGCTATGTCGGCCTTTCGGTCGCCTTCAGCCTAGCGATGGGCGCATTGCTGACGCGGCAGGTGAACCCGGCGTTTGCCAAGGTCATGCGGCCCTGGGTGCTGGGAGCCTGGGTATTCCTGACCTTCGGGATCACCGCCGGGTCCTACTGGGCCTATTACGAGCTTGGCTGGGGCGGCTGGTGGTTCTGGGACCCGGTCGAGAATGCATCGCTCATGCCGTGGCTTGCCGCGACCGCGCTGCTTCATTCGGTGAGCGTGCTCGCGGCGCGCGATGCGCTTCGAACCTGGACGATCATGCTTGGCGTCCTTGCATTTTCGATGAGCATGCTCGGCACCTTCCTCGTGCGCTCCGGGGTGCTCACCAGCGTCCACGCGTTCGCCGTCGATCCCGAGCGCGGGACCTTCATCCTGGTTCTTCTGGGGCTTTATATCGGCGGTGCGCTGGCAATTTTTGCGGCGCGCGCATCAAGCATTGCGGAGGGCAAGCGGTTTACGGCCACCAGCCGGGAGAGCGCGCTGGTCTTTAACAACGTCATGCTGTCGGCGATCCTTGCCATCGTGCTGCTCGGCACGCTTTACCCGCTGCTGACCGAGGCGTTCGGCGTGCGGGTTTCGGTCGGTCCGCCTTACTTCAACCCTGCGTCTGCCATCTTTGCGATCCCCATGTTCCTGGTGATGGCGGTCGGACCGTTGCTGCGCTGGAAGGACGATGCGCCGCGCCGCATCCGCCGGGAGTTGATTGGGCTGGCCGCGATCGCGCTCATCATCGTTATGCTTGCCGCATTCGTGGGGCATTACGATGTGCTGCCCATCCTTGGCCTGGCGCTCGCCGCCGCGCTTGCCATCGGGGCATTACTGCCATTGCGAGGAAGAAACCTCGCCCGCGTTCCGCTCGCGACCTGGGGCATGGTAACGGCGCATTTCGGCGTCGCGGTCGCGCTGTTCGGCATGGCGAGCGAAAGCGCGTTCACGAGCGAGAAGCTGGCCGCAGTCGCGCCGGGAGGGAGCGAAGAGGTCGCAGGCTGGACGGTGACGCTGGAGAACGTGGCCCCGGTCGCCGGGCCGAACTGGACAGCGGTCGAAGCGCGGATCGCGGCCCGCCGTGGTGAAGGCGAACCCCACATTCTCGCGCCTCAGGCCCGCAGTTTCTGGGCTCCGGCGCAAGCCACTAGCGAAAGCGCGCTCCTCACCCGCTGGGACGGGCAGCTCTATGCCGTCATCGGAGACCGCGCCGGGATTGACGAGGCGGGGAACGAGCGCTGGCAGCTGCGCATCTGGTGGAAGCCGTTCGTCACCTTCATCTGGTATGGCGGATTGCTTGTCGCAGCGGGCGGCGTGCTGGCCGGTATCGGGCATGTGCGTGTCGATCTGCGCCGCCGCCGCGCTACAGCTCGTGGGGACGCGCGCCGCGCCGATCTTGCTGCGCTGCGGCGGGCTGACCCGATCGCGGAGCCTGCAGAATGAGTCGCTTGTTCTACCTCCTGCCGCTCGCCGCCTTCCTGTTCTTCGCAGGCCTTGCAGGCTATATGCTCACACAGGACAAGACCGATGCGGTACCCTCGCAGATGGTCGAGCAGCCGTTGCCGGACTTTGCGCTGAAACCTGCGGTGGACGGCATTCCGGGCGTGTCACGCGCCGATTTCGTTGGCGGTGCTCCCCGTCTTCTCAACATCTGGGCGAGCTGGTGCCTGCCCTGCATCGCGGAGGCCCCCCATCTGGAGCGCCTCAAGGAAGAAGGCGTCGAAATTGTCGGTATCGCCGTGCGCGACGAGCCGGAAGCGGTAGCGCAATTCCTAGAGCGGCATGGCAATCCCTATTCGAGGATCGGCGCGGACGAAATCTCTGAACTGATGATCGAACTGGGCGCGTCCGGTGTGCCGGAAACCTACGTGATCGATGCAGAAGGGAACATCCGCTACCAGCATATTGGCGACATACGCGCCGAAACCGTGCCGATGCTCCTCGCCAAGCTTGAGGAAGTGCGGTGATCCGAGCGCTGCTGGCCCTGTGCGCGGTCACGATCGCCGCGCCGCTTCTGGCGCAGTCCGCCATGCCACCTGCACCCTATGCCTACGTTCAGCTCGATGACCCAGAGCAGGAGGCGCAGGCAAGCGCGCTGATGGAGACCTTGCGCTGTCTCAAATGCCAGTCGCAATCGATCGCCGACAGCGATGCGCCGATGGCAGGAGACATGCGCCATCAGGTGCGCACGCGGATTGCCGCGGGCGACAGCCCGACCGAGATCAGAGCCTTCATGACGCGCCGTTATGGCGACTATGTCAGCTATCAGCCCGAAGTGAGCGCGACGACATGGCCGCTGTTCGCCGCTCCACTCGTGCTGTTGCTCATCATCGGGCTGGTGCTGCTGAGACGCCTTGGCGAGCGGCGCGGGGCAGCCCCTACCACGAGCCGCGATGATGGTGAGCGGACCTGAATCATGGCGGGTTGGCTTATCGTGATAGCGCTCGCAGGTGCAGCCTTCGCGCTTGCCGCTTTCGTCCTTCGCTTGCCGCGCGAGGGATTTACGCTTTTCGCCGCGACTCTGTTGTTTGGCCTTTCCGGCTATGCCTGGCAGGGGTCTCCCGACCAGCCCGGTGCGCCGAAATCGGCGGAGGAACGCGAGCCGGTCGATGGCACCGCTATGGTTGAGGCGCGCCGTGCGCTGTTCGACGACCCTGGGCCCAAACCCTATTACCTTACCGTATCCGATGGTTTTGCGCGCAAAGGCCAGTTTCGCGATGCGGCGGGTCTGCTGCGCGGTGGTTTGAGGGACAATCCCGATCATCTCGAGGGCTGGCTCGCGCTCGCCATGGCGCTGACGGGTCATGCCGACGGGTATGTGACGCCGCCCGCTGCCTTCGCGTTCGAAAAGGCGCGCGCGATCGACCCTGCCAATCCTGGCCCCGATTTCTTTCTCGGTACCGCTTACGCACAGACGGGGGAGATGCGCGCCGCCCGCGCGACATGGGCCGAGCTGCTCGAACGCTCGCCTGTGGATGCGCCTTGGCGCCCGGAGATCGAGCGGCGGCTTGCTGCGCTCGACCGGATGATCGCCAATGCGCCGATGCTGCAATAGCGCGTGCGTGTGATCAGGGCCCCGGCGGCTATATGTTGCGAGTGCGAATACGCGGTGCTAGGCGCTGCTGCCTTTAGCGGAAAGCGACTTTCAGCTTTCGCGCATGCGCCACGGAACCCTCGCAAGGTATGAGCGAAACTGCGCCTTCCCCATCGGGAATATCGGCCCCGGCCCACCACCCGCCCGAAGGTGGCAAGCATCATAGTGCCTCCAATACGGCACTGGCGGTGGGGGCGATCGGAATTGTTTTCGGCGATATCGGCACCAGCCCGCTCTACGCATTCCGCGAAACTTTCGCCGGAACTGCGAACATCGCGATCGACCGGATGCATGTGCTCGGCGTCGTCAGCCTGATCTTCTGGTCGATGACGCTGATCGTCGCGATCCAGTACGTCTCCATTCTGATGCGCGCGGACAACAAGGGGCAGGGCGGCAGCCTCGCTCTCGTCGCGCTGATTTCGCGCCAGATGGGCAAGACCCGCTATGGCTGGCTGGTCGCGCTGCTCGGTGTCTTTGCGACATCCTTGTTCTACGGCGACAGTATGATCACGCCTGCGATCTCCGTCCTTTCGGCGGTCGAGGGTCTGACGGTCGTCGATCCAGGACTTCAACGATACGTCATTCCCATCGCGCTGGGCCTGCTGGTGTTCCTGTTCCTGTTGCAGGCGCGCGGGACGGCCAAGGTGGGGGCGCTGTTTGCCCCGGTGATGATCGTCTATTTCACGGTGATTGCCGCGCTTGGCTCGTGGCAGATCATCGCCAATCCGGACATCCTGTGGGCGCTCAATCCCTATTATGCGGTCATGTTTTTCGTAACCGACGGGGTGGTTGCGTTTCTGGCGCTGGGCGCGGTGGTTCTGGCGGTAACGGGGGCGGAGGCGCTTTATTCCGACATGGGCCATTTCGGGCGAGGACCGATGCGGCTGTCCTGGTTTGGATTCGTCATGCCATGCCTGCTGCTTAATTATTTCGGTCAGGGCGCGATGATTGCCAGCCTGCCGCCAGCACAAGCTGCGGTGGTCGTCCAGAACCCCTTCTTCCTGCTGGCGAGTGAGGAGTGGCGTCTGCCGCTCGTATTCCTGGCGACCATTGCGACCTTCATTGCCAGTCAGGCGGTTATCTCCGGTGCGTTCTCGATCACCCATCAGGCCATCCAGATGGGCTATATCCCGCGCCTCAACATCCGCCACACTTCGGAAACCGAGGGCGGGCAGATATACATTCCGGCGGTCAACTGGGCTCTGATGGTCGCGGTCATCATCCTGGTGCTGACCTTCCAGAGCTCTTCCAACCTTGCCGCCGCCTACGGGATCGCAGTGACCGGAGCAGTGACGATCGATACGCTGCTAATGGCGCTTTTGTTCGTGAGCGTATGGAAGTGGAAGTGGTGGTATGCCGCGCCGGTCGTGCTGCTATTCCTCATCGTCGATGGCGCGTATTTCGCCGCGAACCTGACGAAGGTGCCGCAGGGTGGCTGGTTCCCGCTTGCGGTCGGGTTCATCGCCTTTGGTCTCCTCACCACCTGGGCACGAGGGCGCAAGCTGATGCGCGAACGCATGAGCGAGGGCTCGCTGCCAATGGAGATCTTCGCCAAATCCGCCAAAAGCTCTGCCATCCGCGTACCCGGGACCGCAATCTTCATGGCAAGCTCGCAGGCAGGCGTTCCCTCAGCGCTCCTCCACAATATCAAGCATAACAAGGTGCTCCACGAGCGGGTCGTTATCCTTACCGTCGATATTCAGGATGTGCCCTATGTCGATCCGGCCGAACGCTGCGAATATACTGATATGGGCGATGGCTTTTACCGCGCGGTGCTCCATTACGGGTTCATGGAGGAGACCAATGTGCCGGTGGGACTGGCTGGCATGGGCCGCTATTGCGGCGGACAGTTCGACATGATGCACACCAGCTTCTTCCTGTCGCGCCAGACTCTGCTTGCCAGCGACAAGCCCGGCATGCCGATCTGGCGCGAAAAGATTTTTGCTTGGATGCTGCGAAACTCCGCGAGTGCGATGGATTTTTTCCGATTGCCCACCAATCGCGTTGTCGAGCTCGGTAGCCAGGTGGAGATCTAGAGCGCGTCGCGTTTGATCGACGGACGCATGCCGGGATAAGCGCGCTGGAGGTGAAGAACAGGACGCCGCGTCAGCGATGCGCCCCGGACGCATCAGTCCGCCAGCAATTTCCGACGCTTGCGTTCGAGTTCGCGCCGATCCTTCTCGACATCCTCGATCTTTTCGCGGGTACGTTCGAGGTCGTCCTGTTTGTCTTCCAGACGATCCTGCGCATCTTCGAGATCTTCGCGCGCGTCTTCGATTTCCTCTTCATCGTCAATGACCTGATCGCTCAGTTCAGCAAACCGTTCTTCCAGTTTGGCGGCATCCTTGTTAAGATCCGCCCAGGCACGTGTTTGCTTGTCATCCAGTCCGTCTGGCACCTGCGCCTGCACGACGATTGTGGTACGAGGTTCCACATCCTGCGCGGTGGCGGGGGCGAATGCCGCAAACGTCAGAATCGCAAAACCAGTCAAACGGGTAGACATATCTTTCCTTCCAAAGGGATGATTATTCTAAACAAACTCATTGCTGAAAATAGGGAGCCGCGTCGCCAGGCGCAACTCAAGCTCTCGTGGGCGGCTCATCCTTCGCTCCATTCTCGGCTCCATCAATGCTCAACCCATGTTTGAGCAGCATCGGAATATTTGCAAAGGTGAAGATAAATGTAAGGGGAAGAAACACCCAGAGTTTCGCCCATAGCCAACCTTCGAAGCTTAATTGCGCGCGAAGGATTTCGTTGAGACCTGCGAGTATGAGAAACAATATCCCCCAATTGCGCGATAATTTCAGCCAACCAGTGTCAGAAAGCCCTTCGAACGCTGTCTCCAGCAGGATCTTCAACAATGCGCGCCCGAACGCAAAGCCGACTAGTAGGGCGATGCCGAAAGTGCTGTAGATTATGGTCGGCTTCAACTGCACGAAAACAGGATCACCGAAAAAAATCGTCAGCGCGCCAAAACCCACGATCAGCGCGGTTGAGAACCACAGCATCGGAGAGATTTTCCCAAGGCGCCATTTCGAGATAATGAGCGCCGCAAGGGCGGCTGCCATGAAGGCTCCGGTGCCGTATAGGATCGCGACAAGCTCTCCCGCCGGGTTCGGCTCGGCGGGCGCGGAAAAACGATAAACGCCCAAAAATACCAGCAGCGGGCCGTAATCGACCGCGACGTTGATCCAGCTCGACCCGGCCGAACGCGGCGCGTCCGCTTCCTGACCCATTGGCGGGGGCGCGGTTTCCTGTTCGAGGCCGCCAGGTTCTTCGCGCTGTGCCATCAGGCAACTCCTGCGATAACGCGTGCGACCAGGTCGGGATCGAACGGCCGCAGATCTTCCATCGTTTCGCCCACACCGATTGCATGGATGGGGAGACCGTATTGCTCCGCCGCCGCCACGAGCACCCCGCCGCGCGCGGTGCCATCCAGCTTGGTCATGATGAGGCCCGTAACGCCCGCGACCTCGCGGAATACATCGATTTGCGAAAGCGCGTTCTGCCCATTGGTCGCATCGAGCACCAGTACGACATCATGCGGCGCATCTTCGTTAAGCCTCCCGAGCACGCGGCGGATCTTCGAGAGCTCATCCATCAGTTCGCGCTTGTTCTGAAGGCGTCCGGCCGTATCAACGATCAGCGCGTCGATGCCCGTATCGGTCGCCCGCTTTACCGCGTCGAACACGATGCTTGCCGGATCGCCCCCTTCGGCTCCGCGCACCAGCTCGACCCCGGCGCGCTGCGCCCAGGTGGCGAGCTGCCCGATCGCGGCGGCGCGAAACGTATCTCCCGCAGCGAGAAGCACGCCGTAATCGTCTTCGGTGAAAAGATGCGCAAGCTTCGCAATGGTGGTCGTCTTGCCCGAACCATTGACCCCGATGACAAGGATCACTTGCGGCCGGGGAAAGGCGGTAATCTCCAGCGGCTTTGCGACCGGGCGCAGGATTTCGGCGATTTCGGCAGCGACAGCCTCCTTCAGTTCGCGCGCGGTAATCTCTCGTCCGAAGCTCTTCTCGGCCAGGCGCGAGCGAATGCGGGCCGCGGCGGCAGGGCCAAGGTCGGACACGATCAGCGCATCCTCGATATCGTCGAGCGTCGCGTCATCGAGCTGCGTTGCCGCGCCCGAGAGATTTTCGCCAAGCTTTTGCGACGTCTTGCGAAAACCGCCTAGGACGCGCTCCGTCCAGGTATCGCTCATGACAAAAGTCCTTGTTCGATGCCGGAGGGGAAAACGGTAACAATCGAGCCCGGAGGCGTACCGTGCGGAAGGGCGACGCGAGCGAAATCGGGTGCGTGGCCGGTGCCGTCGCGCTCGGCCAGCACTTCGAGCTTTTGTCCGATATGCTGCGCCAGCCAGACGTCGCGAACTTGCGCAACGCCAGCGCGCAGCTCAGCGGCGCGTCGTTTGACTTCGGCCCGCTCGACCTGCGGCATGCGAGCAGCCGGGGTTCCGGCGCGCGGCGAATAGGGAAAGATATGCCCGTGCACGATGCCGAGCTTCTCGATGATAGAAAGGTTCGCAGCATGGTGGCCCAGTGTTTCGGTAGGAAAGCCCGCGATGAGGTCCGCGCCGATGGCAACCTGCGGGCGGCGCGTCCTGATCCGCGCAACCAGGTCAATCGCATCCTTGCGCAGATGGCGACGCTTCATGCGCTTGAGAATCAGGTCATCGCCGTGCTGAAGCGAGAGATGGATATGCGGCATCACGCGGCTTTCGCCGGCGAGCAGCTCGAACAGCGCATCGTCGATCTCTATCCCGTCGACCGATGAGAGACGCAATCGCGGCAGGGCAGGAAACGCAACAAGGATAGCCTCTGCAAGCGCACCAAGAGCTGGCGTGCCGGGCAAATCGTGACCCCAGCTCGTCAGGTCGACGCCGGTAAGGACAACCTCTTTCGCTCCCGATTCGAGATGCATTTCAATTTCGGTAAGGACCTTCCGGACAGACAGCGAACGACTTGCGCCGCGTCCTTTCGGAATGATGCAGAAGGTGCAGGCGTGGTCGCAGCCATTTTGCACCGGGATGAAGGCACGCGTCCGGCCCGTCGCGCGAGGCGGCGGGTCTTGCGGTGCATTCCAGGCGCGCGGGTCAAGTTTCGCCGCGTTCGCAACGATCCCGTCGACTTCCTCCATCGCGGCGAAAGCTTCGCGCTCGATCTCCGCTGCGCATCCGGTTACGACGAGGCGCGCATCGGGTCTTGCACGGCGGGCGCGGCGGATTGCCTGGCGGGTCTGACGCACCGCTTCGCTTGTGACCGCGCAGCTATTGATGATGGTAATATCGCCACACTCCGCCAGCATCGCGCGCATACGTTCACTCTCCGCGAGATTGAGCCGGCAGCCCAGTGTGATAGCCTCAACCCCGCTCATGCGAAGTCGTCCCATTCGAAGGTGCCGCGAAAGGCTTCGCTCGCAGGTCCGGTCATGCGGATGTTACCGGTTTGGGGCCAATGAATGTCGAGCGTGCCGCCGGGGAGGGTGACGACGACCTTGCGTTCCGTAAGGCCCCGCCTGATCGCCGCAACGGCGCTCGCACAGGCGCCCGTTCCGCAGGCGCGGGTCAAACCTGCACCGCGTTCCCATACGCGCAACTCGAGGTGATCGGGGCCTGCCACGCTCGCAATATTCACGTTGACCCCTTCGGGAAAGATCGGATCGCTTTCGATAAGCGGGCCGAGTTTGGCGAGGTCTACCCCCGTTACGTTCTCGACGAAAAAGACGACATGCGGATTGCCGACATTGACGGCCACCGGATTCTCCAGCCCGTCCCAGCCGAGTGGCATTGCGGCAGTGTCCATCGCATAGGCTAGCGGGATAGCGTCCCATTCGAAACGCGGCTCGCCCATATCGACGCTGGCTCCGTCAAGTAGCGGTTCGAGAGCGATGGTACCACCTCTCGTCTCGACGACTGCCGGTACGCCATGGAGCAGCGCCACCGCGCGCGCCGCATTTCCGCACGCTTCGACCTCATTGCCATCCGCGTTGAAAATGCGCATCCGGAAATCCGCGCGCTCGGATGGTTCGATGAGCACGATCTGGTCGCACCCGATCCCTTCATGCCGGTTCGCAAGAGCGCGCGCGGCTGATCGGGTCAGCTCCGGCAAGCGCTCGAGACGTGCATCGAGCACAACGAAATCGTTGCCCAGACCGTGCATCTTCGTGAAGGGGACCCGCATTGCGAGTGCCGTTTATGCGCCCCGATGGCCAGCGTCCAGTGCCGGTCCCGCACAGAAACTGTGGCGATCGACGATGGACCGACGAACGGGCCTGATTCGTTAGCTCTTGGCGAATCGGGTGAGGTCGGGGTCCGACACCGACGTCGGCACTGTCTTGCGCGCGTTCGGCTGAGCGTCGGGTGCAGTGCCAGATGTGGTGCTATCATCGCGATCGACTTCGCTTTTCCAAAGGCCCATCGCTTTCAGCCGCTCGGTAACTTCGCTCGCGGTTTCGGGACGGCCATACAGATATCCCTGACCCTTGAGCTCGCCCATTGCGCGCAGGGCGTCGAGGATCTGTCCGTCCTCGATCCCCTCGGCGGTGATGGGCATGTTGAGCCCGCGACCCAGCGAGACGATCGCATCGACGATTTGCGATTTGCTGTCGGGATTACGCAACTCGCCGACGAAGGAGCGATCGATCTTGAGGCGATCGAAGGGAAGCGAACGCAGTTGCTCAAGACTGGAATAGCCGGTGCCGAAATCGTCCAGGCTTATCCGCACGCCCTGATTGCGTAGAGACACGATCATCGAGCGGACCATGCCGACATTTTCGTGCAGGCAGCTTTCGGTGATCTCGACCTCAAGTCGATGGGGCGGGAAGTTGTGGCGCACCAGTTCCTTCAGGAGTTTTTGGGCAAACCACGGATCGCGTAGCTGGATGGGAGAAATGTTGATCGAAAGCGTCAACGTATCGTCCCAGCCCTGCGCATCCTGAAAGGCACGCGCCATCAACTGGTCGGACATCTCGTTGATAAGACCCATCTCTTCGGCGATCGGGATGAAAATCTCCGGACTGACGATGCCGAGCTGCGGCGATTTCCAGCGCGCAAGCATTTCGAAACCGACAAGTTTGCCGCTCGCAAGATCAATCTGCTGTTCGTAATAAGGTACGAATTCGCGTTCGACGAGCCCGCGGCGAATGCCGGTCTCGAGCTCGTTGCGAAAGCGCAGCTCGTTTTCCATCGTCGGTTCGAACCAGAAATAGCGGTTCTTGCCCTGTTTCTTGGCAGTGTACATCGCAATATCGGCGCGCGTCATGAGGGCAGTCGCATCGGCGAGCATCGGGTCAAAGCCGTGGTCGTCGTGATCGCTCGCAACTCCGATCGAAATGGTCGCATCGATGGTAAGGCCGTCGATCTCGAACGGAAGCGCAATCGTTTCGAACAGGCGAATAACAAGATCGTCGATCCGCTCGCGCTCCGAAGGATCGAACTGCGTAACTAGCGCGAATTCGTCTCCGCCGAGCCGCGCCAGAGAAGCATCGCGCGGGAGTTGCTCGCGCACCCGATTGGCCATCTCGACCAGAACCGCATCACCGATAGAATGACCGTGCATGTCATTGATCTGTTTGAAGTTATCGAGGTCAATCATACAATATGCGACAGCCATACCGGTAGTGCTCGAACGTTGGCGCAATTGCTCGGTCTCGATCGTCATGCTGCGCCGGTTGAGGCAACCGGTCAGCGGATCGAGTTCGGCAAGTTCGCGCGCCTGCTGTTCGGCCCGGCGTCGTTCGGCGATTTCGGCCTGCAATTCGCGGTAACGTCGCCAGCCGAAAATGATCAGCACAATGTTAAGGAGCAAGGCGTTGACCAGAACGACGTCCGGCCCGCTACCGCGGCCAAGCAAGGCTTCGACAACGCGCGGCAGAGCCGATCCGCCGGTCGCCACGAAGAGAAGGATGGCCGCCGTCGCGATGCCGAGGGCAACAAGATCGCGATCCGCATCGCCGGCCACATTTTTTGTGTCTGCTTCAGCCACCTAGCCACATCAGGCCACGCCCGGACCTGTCCCTGAATAAAGATCAGCAATTGCTATCGGCCGCTATGTTGAAAATCGGGTTAACCGCCGCCTCTCATACCGGAACGGGTTGGCGCGGCGCGGTCTTTGAGGCTACGCGATGACGGTCCGATATGGCGGAGACAGGAGCATCGCGCTTGGCCCGGTACTGGCTGATGAAATCCGAACCGTTCAAATACAGCTATGACGACCTTGTCGAAGAAGGCGAGGGCGTATGGGACGGGGTTCGCAATCACAAGGCGAAGAACAACCTGGCCGCGATGACGGTCGGCGACGAAGCGTTCTTCTACCACTCGCGCGAGGGGCTGGAGATCGTCGGCATATGCGAGGTAACCGTCGCCGGAATCACTGATCCGACTGATGAAACGGGCAAGTGGGCTGCGGTCAAGGTGAAGCCCAAGCACCGGTTCGAACGCACCGTCACGCTCAAACAGATCAAGGCTGAGCCGCGCCTTTCCGAGTGCGAATTGGTGCGCCTGGCGCGTCTATCGGTCGCCGAAATTACGCCCGAGGAGTGGGGTATCATTTGTGAAATGGCCGAATTGCCGGGGTGATTGCGTCGAATTCGCGGAACATCGTCCGGTCCCCTCCCGTTGCTTGTTCGAACACGCTGACTAGCATCGGAGACAATCATGAACAGGTTTGAAGGCAAGCGCATCCTCATTACCGGAGGCACCAGCGGCATGGGCCTCGCGGGCGCGAAAATGATCGTCGATGAAGGCGGCGAGGTCGCGGTGACCGGTACGACGCAGGAGCATCTCGACGAAGCGGGCCGTACGCTGCCTTCGGGTTCACTCGTGCTGCGCAACGATGCCTCCGATCCCGATGCCGCCAAGGAGCTCGGCGACAAGGTCAAGGAGCAGATGGGCACGATCGATGGTCTGTGGCTCAATGCCGGTTTCGGCAAGTTCGGCCCCAACACCAAGGTCACGGCCAAGATGTTTGAAGGGATGACGCATGTGAACGTCATGGGTCCGTTCCTGCAAATGGCTGAGCTGATCCCGGCGATCGCGGATGGCGGCTCGGTCGTGGTGACCGCTTCGGTGTCGCCGTATCTGGGCCAGCCAATGGGGGCGATCTATGCCTCGACCAAGGGCGCGATCCGGGCTGCTTCGCGCAGCTGGGCAATGGATCTGGCAGAGCGCAACATTCGGGTAAACAGCATCGCGCCCGGACCGATTGAGACGAACTTTTTCGAAGGGATGGGAATGGACGAGGATCAGGTCGAGGACATGACCGATCAGATCAAGCAGCAGGTTCCGCTAGGCCGGTTCGGCACGTCGGAGGAATCAGCACAGGTCGCATTGTTCCTGTTGTCCGACCAAGCTTCCTACGTGACCGGTTCGGAATATGTCGTCGATGGCGGGATGACATTGCGGTAGGCCTGCGGAACAAGATGGCTTTTCGTCCATTGGTTCAATACAAAGCACAATAAATCAAGGAATTGAACCATGGGTGAGTTTACAGACAAGGCAAAGGGCAACGTCAAGGAAGCCGTTGGCAAAGCCAAGCAGCAATCGAACGATCCTGAAACTCGTGCCGAGGGCCGGGTGAAGGAAGCCGAAGGCAAAAAAGACCAGGCCAAGGGCGAGATCAAGGGTAAGATGGGCAACGACATCTGAAACTCGACTTGATACAGATTTGAAGGGGCCGGCTGAAGACAGTTGGCCCCTTTTTCGTTGCGTTCTAGTTTCTGTTACGCATTCCGGACACCGTCGCACCACTTGCCGCGAGCTGCTCGACCTCGATCATCATATGGATCAATCTGAGGCCACTGCGTCCTTCCGCCTGGACCAGCGCCTCCCTGAACCCCTCGTTCGTATCAATGCGAGCGCTCCAAGCCCCGAATGCCTCGGCCATGAGCGCGAAGTCAGGGTTTTGTAGCTGCGTTGCGCTGATCCGGGCCGGGTAGTCGCGCTCCTGATGCATCCGGATCGTACCGTAAGCGCCGTTATCCACGATCAGCACCACGATGTTCGCCCCGTATTGCGCCGCTGTCGCCAGCTCCTGACCGTTCATAAGAAAGTCGCCGTCCCCTGCCACTGCGACCACCATACGTTCAGGAAAGCGTAGCGCGGCGGCAACCGCGGCGGGTAGGCCATAGCCCATCGCGCCCGCGGTGGGAGCAAGCTGGCTGGGATAGCCTGCATAGCGCCAGTAACGATGCCACCAGCCGGCGAAATTGCCCGCGCCGTTGCAGATGATCGTGTCGGCGGGCAGCGTGTCGCGCATGAGGGTGACGCAGCGCGCCATATCGAGCGCGGGCGCGGCATCTTGCGGCGTGTAACTTGCCCAGTTCTCCCACTCGCGATGCGCGTCCGCGCCCGCATCGAAGGGGATGACCGTATCGTCATCCCACAGCGCGGCGGCCTCGGCAAATTCGTCGCAGGCCGAGACCAGAGCAAGATCGGTGCGGTAGACCCGGCCAAGCTCTTCGGGATCGGGGTGGACGTGGATTAGCTGCTGGCCCGGATGTTCGAGCGTGGGGATCGTATAGCCATCCGTGGTCGCTTCCCCCAGACGCGCGCCGACTGTGAGGATCAAGTCGGCGCTGCGCACGCGCTCCACAAGCTTGGGGTTCGGGCCATAGCCAAGATTGCCCGCATAGACCGGTGACGTTGGCGCAATCGCGTCCTGCCTGCGAAAGGCTGTCGCGACTGGCAGGCCGATCCGCTCAGCGAAAAGCTGGAAGTGGTCGCGTGCCTTGGCGTTCCAGCCCGCCCCGCCGATAATTGCGATCGGGCTGGCCGCATCGCCGAGCATGGCGAACAGCGCCTGCATCGCATCGGGACACACCGCCTGGGTTGGACGAAGCGCCGCGGGCCGGGACGCGAGATCCGCCGCGACCGGCTCGCACAGCATATCCTCGGGCAGGGCAAGCACGACCGGGCCGGGCCTTCCACCGATGGCAGTGGCATACGCGCGCGCAACATACTCGGGAATGCGGGCCGGATCATCGATCCGTGCGGCCCATTTGCAGATGGGTGCGAAAAAGGCGGGAAAATCGATCTCCTGAAAGCCCTCCCGGTCGCGCATGGAGCGCGCGACATCGCCCACGAACAGGATCATCGGCTGCGAATCCTGATGTGCGACGTGGACCCCGATGCTGGCGTTGGTCGCGCCCGGTCCGCGAGTGACGAACGCGATGCCCGGGCGCCCCTGTCCCGCTGCGCCCATCGCTCCGTCGGCGCAGGCCATGAACGCCGCGCCCCCTTCCTGACGGCAGGTAATGACATCAATGTCCGCGCGGTCGTGCAGCGCATCGAGCACGGCGAGAAAGCTTTCCCCAGGCACGGTGAAGATGCGGTCCGTTCCTTGCGCGGCGAGGCATTCGACCAGCAATCGGGCCGCATTGGGTTTAGTATCGGTCATGGCGAAGCCTTCGATTGGGTGCGGAGAGAGCGTTTCCCGAGCCCTACGCCGCACCCGGTCGGGGTTCAAACCCCCCTGCGAGCACATGGGCGTATTAACCATTATCGGCGCTAACTGTCCCGTTTCAGGTCAGTACGAATGCGGTGCGGAGACCAAAGGTAAACAAAGCGTTAAGCCTACACTTAGTGTAACAATTGCAGCACCTTGGAAGAAAAGGATAGTCTATCGTGCGCCGCAACCTTGTCCTTACCAACGATGCCGCCCGGCACCCTTACCGCGCATCTCTTCCCCCGCATGCGACGGCCGATCTTTACGAAGTTCCCGCCGAAAGCCTCTGGCGTCTGACGGCGCAGGACGTGCGCGGCGCGGTCAGCACCTATGTAGCGGCAACCGTAGGTCTGCTCGTCTTCATCATGTAAGCGGTTCGGCTGGCATCGGACGTTTTAGCCGCTGCGCAGCATCGCGCTCTGCATGGAAGAGCTGGCGTCCGAGATAGGCGGCGATCACGCTCATCGCAGCGGCGAACAGCAATTGCTCGGTTACCGGAATGCCGACCAGCGTCAGGCTGATTGCAAAGAGCGAACCGACCACCATCGCCAGCGAGTTGACAATATTGTTCGCAGCAATCGTGCGGCTGGCGGCATCGTGCGCGCAGCGTGTGGTGAGAAAGGCGTAAAGCGGCACGACGAAGAACCCGCCCGCCGTCGAAATGCCCAGCAGCATGAGCAAGAGCGGGATCGCCAGCGGTTCCAGAATCCATTGTTCTACCGGCAGCAGATCACCGGCGGCATTGGGCGACCATGCTTTGGCGACAAAGTAGAAGCCAAGCACGAACATTCCCATGACGACGACCGAGGCCGGTCCGTACCGCGCCGATACATCGCCTTTGAGCAGCGCGTTGATCGCAACCGAACCCACCGCGATCCCGATCGAGAAGATGACGAGGAACAGGCTCGCCACCTCCTTGCTCGCCAGCAGCTGGTTCTTTGCCAGCGGCGGAAACTGGATGAACAGCACCGCGCCGATGGTCCAGAAAAAGCTGATCGCCACGATCGCCAGCCATATCTCCCGGTGGTTCATCGTCTCGCGCACCAGCTTCCAGCTCATCACCGCCTGATCCGCGACGGCGACGAACGGCCAGCCGACCCACTTCACCAGCGGCGCGCGGTCTGTTCTGGCATAGGGTTCGAGCAGGGGGTAGTGCATCTGGTAATCGCTTTGCGGCGGCGCATCGGGAACAAATCGACTGACGCAATAGCCGATGAGAGCGGTCGCAAGAATGCAGATGATCGCGCCTTCAATCGGAATGAAACCTGCCAGGGTCGTCCCGGCGAGTATACCGATATAGGTCCCCGCCTCGATCAGTCCGGTGCCGGGCAGAACCTCTTCCTTCTTGAGGTGCTGCGGCAGGATCGCGTATTTGATGGGGCCCAGGAAGGTTGATTGAACGGCTGCCAGAAACACGACGAACAGCAGTAGCGGGATCGCGAACGAATGCACAGCGACTCCCTGCCACGCCATGAACAATCCGCCCGCGCCCAGTATCGTCCATCCGATTTCGCACAGCTTTACGCGCCGGATAATTGCAGCTTTATCGTGGGTATCGGCAAGCTGTCCGGCGAGCGCTGACAGCACCACGAATGGCACGATGAAGATCACCGAAGCAACGCCAGAGAACAGCGCCTCCTGCTGTTCGTCATTGTAGATCGAATACACGACGAACAGGACCAGCGCGGTCTTGTAAAGATTGTCGTTGAAGGCGTTGAAAAACTGGGTGACCATAAGCGGCAGAAAGCGCTTTTGGCGTAATAGGTGCGTCGATGTGGTCATCCGCGTTCGGGCGTGAGCCGCAGTCCTTAAAGCAAGGCAGTCACATAGCGCGCGCGCGGCTTGGCACAAGGCTTGGCGAGCGGTGGGCTTCGTGGTGGGCACGGTCTTTGCGGATGGGCAGGCGCGGTGCGAGGCGCTAAGGCTTGCCCCTGCCGATGCTGACACTTCCCAACATCCTTACGCTGAGCCGGATTTTCGCCGTCCCGTTGCTGGGCTTTTTCCTTTGGTGGCCCGACTGGCAGCTCGGCTATCTCATCGGCTTTGTCCTCTACTGCATCATCGGACTGACCGATTATCTGGACGGATATCTCGCGCGTGCTCAAGGCGCGGTGTCCAAGCTTGGTATTTTCCTCGATCCGATTGCAGACAAAATCATGGTTGCGGCGGTCATCCTGATCCTGACCGCACAGGGATATCTGCGCGGGCCGTACGTGGGCGATGCGCATGTGATTGCCGGGTTGGTCATCCTGATCCGGGAGATCGCGGTATCGGGCCTGCGTGAATTTCTCGGCGGCCTCCAGGTCTCCATACCGGTGTCGCGGATGGCGAAATGGAAGACGACCTTCCAGCTTGTGGCGCTTGGCGCGCTCATTCTGGGGGGCGCGGTGCATGGCCAGCCCTGTCAGGCACCGGGGGGCGATTGCGGCGCGTTTGCTGACAATTGGGTGCATATCGTCGGCCTGGTAAGCCTGTGGGCCGCGGCAGTGCTGACATGTGTGACCGGATGGGATTATCTGCGCGTCGGGGTCAAGCACATGGAGTGAACCGGCGCGGTTCATCGCAAACAAGTCACGCGTCCAACGCTTTGTCGCTGATGAAGTGCTGGTTGTCTTCGCCTGCTGACATAATGCTGGCGGCGCTCATCGCACTCGGAATAAAGCGGGGAGCTCAGCTTCAATTTCGAAGCTGCAATCGCGTTCCCCGAAGGCGCGCCTGCCTAGCAGAACGAGGAGATCACATTCATGTCGCTCAATTTCAGGACTTCGCTGTTCGTGACTGCGATGGTTACAGCGGCCGCCCCTGTCGCTGTGGCTGCGCAAGATTACGATACGCAGCAAACGCGCATATCCACTATGACGAATGAGACAGGGGATCAGGACATCCTCGTACGCGGCCAGATTCCAGCCGACCTCGAAGGCCTGCCAGAAGGCCCTGACCTCGATGGTTTCATTTCCGGACGCGAGGGTGCTGAAGTCCGCGTGACAAGCCCTGAGGGCGTGCAGAACCTCGTCGCCCTCAGTACTGCGACGAGGATAAGTGCTTCGGGTGGGTTTCTTGGCCTGGACCGAAATCGCCTGCCCATGACCGACCTGGTCAATGGCCTTCCGATCGAAGTCAAGACGGTGCAGTGGAACAACCGTCTCATCGCGACCAACGTGAAACTCAAGACCAGAGACCTGAAAACCGCGCGCATGATCCAGACCGGGACCGAGCAGCGCTTTGCTGTCAACGAAGCCGCGACCGAAGCGTTACGCGGCCGTTTTGCCGACATCGATCAGTATAATGTCGCGCAGGTCACAAACGTCTATTTCGATGTGAACGAGGCCGAATTGTCGCCCGATGCGCGCGCAACCTTGTGCGATGCGGCGCAGCAGGCACAGCAGAACGACAATGCGCAGTTGCTGGTTGTGGGCTATACCGATTCGACCGGAAGCTATGAACTCAATCAGGAGCTTAGCGAGCGGCGCGCGGCGCGGGTGAAGAACTACCTTCAGCAGCAATGTGGCTGGCAGCCCTTCCGCATGCTGACCCCCACTGGCATGGCCTACGCCGATCCGGTCGCCGATAATTCCACCGAATATGGCAAGGCACAAAATCGCCGCGTCGCGGTCAACGTGCTGGTGAGCAAGAGCGCGGAGGGGCTGTAAGCTTCCAACCCTGCGAAAACAAAGAAAAGAAGGAGGCGGGTCAGATATGGCCCGCCTCTTCTTGTTCAATAGAGTCGTTCAGAGTGGTTCCATATCCTGACGATTCAGCGCCTTTTGAACGCCTTCGTCCCGCTCCATCCGTTCACGAAAGTCCTTGAGCTTAGGATAGTCGCCTATATCGAGGGGCGTCTGCTCGATCCAGCGCGTCAGGACATACAGGTAGGCGTCGGCAAAGGACCGCTCGCTCAGGTAAAATTCGCCATTGCTATCCAGGTGGTCGTTCAATCGCTGGTAGTGACCGCGCAGCTTTTCATAGGCTTGTTCTTTGACCTCCTCCTGCGCGCCATCGCTTTTCGCAAAGCCCTGCGCGGCGAAGTGAGGACCGTAGGCGGCGTGCACTTCGCTAGTCATGTATGAGAGCGCTTCGGCTTCCTTGCGACCCAGCTTGGTATCGCGCCCATATCCCTCGGACCCATATTCGGCACCGAGCCAGGCCATGATGGCGGCCGCTTCGGTCAGGACGTCTCCATCATCAAATTCAAGCGCAGGGACCTTCCCCTTGGGATTGAGTTTGAGGAATTCATCCGTCTTGTGCGCGCCGTATTCCATGTTGGCGATCTCCACGGGCGCATCGAGCCAGGCTACCGCGATATTGGGAGCAAGGGAGCAGGTTCCCGGCATGGTATAGAGCTTAGGCATGATCATCCTTTCGTAATTGTACGGTGGTCAGATGAGGGAGCGCACGAAAGGCCCCGATCGTTCCGATTTGCGCGCGCGAAGTCGGATTGTCCTTAGCCCGCCCGCAGTTCTTCTGCGAGCAGCTGGAAGTCCGCCTCGCGCGGGGAACTCTTGCGCCATACGAGAACTATTTCGCGTTTCGCCTTGTCGCTCTTGACCGGCCGCGCGACGACCTGCGTGCCGGCAAGAATGCCCGCCTCTATCGCCATTTCCGGCAGCATCGTCAGCCCCAGTTCGTGATCGACCATCTGGACCAGCGTATGCAGGCTCGTGCCGATCATGCTGGCATTCGCGCGCAGCTCGGTGCGGTTGCAGGCGGCCAGCGCATGATCGCGCAGGCAATGGCCGTCTTCGAGCAGCAGCAGGCGCGTATCGTCGATCATTTCGGGCGGGATTTCCGCAGGCGGATCGCGCGGATCATCCTTCGGAAATGCGACGAATAGCGCGTCATCGGCGATATGCGCGTGCGCGGCATCGCCAACATCGAAGGGCAGGGCAAGCAGCACGCAATCCGAGCGTCCGTGATGCAGCGACTCCATCGCATCCGAGCTCGTTTCTTCGCGCAGCATCAATTCCAGATCGGGGCGCTCGCGCTTGAGGCGTGGAAGCATGCGCGGAAGCAAAAACGGGGCGATCGTGGGGATCACGCTCATTCGCAGGGGCCCCATCAAAGGCTTGCCCGCCGCGCGTACCAGGTCGGAAAGTTCTTCGGCCTCGCGCAGCAGGCGGTTTGCCTTGGCCACCACCTTCTCCCCCAGGGCGGTCCAGCGTACAACCCGGCGCGAGCGCTCCACCAGCGTCACGCCAAGCAGCGATTCCAGTTCGCGAATCCCGGCGGACAGGGTTGACTGAGAAACGAAGCTCGCCTCTGCAGCACGCCCGAAATGCCCGTGTTCGTAAAGCGCCACGAGATATTGAAGCTGCTTGATCGTGGGAAGATAGGTGGACATTCGCGCGCCGCTCCTAACGGCTACTCTGCTGCAAGAGCCTCTTCCATGCTGGCCTGCATGTCGTCGATGTGGGTCATGGTGAGCTTGCCCTCGCGCACCGCGAAGGCGAGCTTTCCTTCGACCAGTTCGAGCGCATCGCGGCCGAAGACTTCGTAGCGCCAACCCTTGAGCACCTTGAGATCCCGCACCCCGGCGGCCAGCGCTTCCATTTCATCGGCGCGGGTCAGAAGTCGGCTGGCTACGTCGATCTCGCGTGCGCGAATCTTGAGCAGCAACTTGAGCAGGTCCGCCACTAGCGCGCCTTCCTTGCCGAGGGGTGCGCCGCGCTTGATCTTTTCGGGCATTTCGGAATTTGGCAGTGGCTCTGCATCGGCGATGATCTTCATCATCCGCTTTCCGATGTCATTGTCCTTCCAGCTTGCCGAAAGTCCGCGCACTTTGACCAGGTCCGCCTGCTGCTTCGGAGGATGCGAGGCAATGTCGGCCAGCGTCTCGTCGCGCATGATTCGCCCGCGCGGAATGTTCTTGTGCTGCGCTTCGCCCTCGCGCCAGCCAGCGAGCGCCTTCAATCGTCCGAGCACCTGTGGATTGCGGCCGGGTGAGCGGATGCGTTTCCACGCGGTATCGGAATCGACAATATAGTTGGATGGATCGGCAAGCTTTTCCATTTCAGCATCGAGCCACGCACCGCGGCCGGTCTTGATCAGTTTTTTCAGGATCCGTGGAAAGATATCCGACAGGTGCGTCACGTCGCCGATCGCATACTCGATCTGGCGATCAGTGAGCGGCCGGCGGGACCAGTCGGTAAAGCGCGCGCCCTTGTCGATCTGGATGCCGAGCCAGGTCTCGACCAGATTGGCGTATCCGATCTGCTCTGACTGGCTGATGGCCATCATCGCGATCTGCGTATCGAAGACCGGATGTGGCGTCTTGCCCGTCATGTTGACAATGATTTCAACATCCTGCCCGCCGGCATGGAAGACCTTGAGCACGTTTTCGTTCTCGCACAGCAGGTCGAGCAGCGGGGTGAGGTCGATGCCGTCGGCCAGCGGATCGACCGCGGCGGCTTCTTCGGTATTGGCTATCTGGACGAGGCACAACTCCGGCCAATACGTGTTTTCGCGCATGAATTCGGTGTCGACCGCCACGAATTCGGAACCGGCCAGACGCTCGCACAGATCGGCGAGCGCATCAGTTGTGGTAATAAGGTCCTGTATCTTCATATCGAATCAACGCATCTTAGGCGGAGTGCCGCCCATCGGGATCGCTCCCAAACTCGCCGTCGCGCGTCGGATTGAAACGCGGGGCTTCCCCTGTTGGTGCGCGCCTGTTAGCGGCAGCCACGCCGTGCGCGCATGTCGGCGGAACATATCCGCCCGACGCGCCAGCCCTAGCGATATATCTTCGAACAGGACAAGAGTTTAGATGCACGCCTATCGTTCCCACACTTGCGCACAACTTTCGTCCAGGAATGTCGGCGAGACGGTTCGGCTGTCGGGCTGGGTCCATCGCAAGCGCGATCATGGCGGGGTGCTGTTCGTCGATCTGCGCGATCATTACGGCATGACCCAGATCGTCGCGGATGAAGACAGCGCGGCGCTTGGCGTACTCGAACGCCTTCGCGCCGAAAGCGTAGTGACGATCGATGGCGAGGTGAAGGCGCGTACGCCCGAGACGGTCAACGCGGACCTTTCCACTGGCGAGATCGAGGTGTTCGCCCGCGCGATCACCGTTCAGAGCGCAGCCGAAGAGCTTCCGATGCCCGTCGCAGGTGAGCAGGATTATCCCGAGGACATCCGCCTTAAATACCGCTTCCTCGATCTGCGCCGGGAGACGATGCACCGAAACATCATGCTGCGCAGTAAGGTCATAGCTTCGCTGCGGAGCCGCATGACGCAGCAGGGCTTTACCGAGTTTCAGACCCCGATCCTCACGGCCTCCAGCCCCGAAGGCGCGCGCGACTTTCTCGTGCCAAGCCGGATGCATCCCACGCAGTTTTACGCGCTCCCGCAAGCGCCGCAGATGTTCAAGCAGATGCTGATGGTTTCAGGCTTCGACAGATACTTCCAGATCGCACCCTGCTTCCGCGACGAGGATTTGCGCGCCGATCGCAGCCTTGAATTCTACCAGCTGGATTTCGAGATGAGCTTCGTCACACAAGAGGACGTGTTCCAGGCGCTGGAGCCAGTGCTGGCGGGAGTGTTCGAGGAGTTTGCGGAAGGCAAGGCGGTTACGCCATCGGGCAGTTTCCCGCGGATCCCCTATGCCGAAGCGATGTTGAAATACGGCACTGACAAGCCCGATTTGCGCAACCCGCTGATCATCAGCGATGTTACCGCGCACTTCGAAAAGAGCGGCTTTGGCCTGTTTGAAAAGATCGTTGGCGGCGGCGGTGTGGTGCGGGTGATCCCGGCACCCAGAACCAACGAGAAGAGCCGCAAGTTCTTCGACGACATGAACAACTGGGCGCGCTCCGAAGGGTTTGCCGGCCTTGGCTATGTAACTTGCAAGGGCGGCGAGTTCGGGGGGCCGATCGCCAAAAATCATGGTTCAGAGCGCATGGAAGAGCTTTACGCCGAGCTCGGCCTTGGCCCCGACGACGGCCTGTTCTTCGCTGCGGGCAAGGAGAAGGACGCAGGCCGGTTGGCAGGGGCCGCGCGCACGCAGGTTGGCGAACAGCTCGGCCTTATCAAAGAAAACTGCTTCAAGTTCTGCTGGATCGTCGATTTTCCGATGTACGAATATGACGAAGACGCGAAGAAGCTCGATTTCAGCCACAACCCCTTTTCGATGCCGCAAGGTGAGATGGAGGCGCTCGAGAAAGAGGATCCGCTCAATATCAAAGCGTGGCAGTACGACATCGTATGCAATGGTTATGAGCTGAGCAGCGGCGCAATCCGGAACCACCGGCCCGATATCATGTACAAGGCGTTCGAAATTGCCGGTTACGCCAGAGAAGACGTTGACCGCGACTTTTCCGGCATGATCGAAGCGTTCAAGCTTGGCGCACCGCCCCATGGAGGTTCGGCGCCGGGGATCGACCGGATCGTCATGTTGTTGGCTGGCGAAGAAGCGATCCGTGAGGTGATCGCGTTTCCGATGAATCAGAGGGGCGAGGACCTGATGATGGGTGCGCCGTCCACGGTCGAAGCGACGCAGTTGCGCGAATTGTCGATCCGCACGATCGAGCCGCCGCAGAAGACGGACCGAGCTGGCAAAGCCGCTAAGGCTTGAAGTCAGACGGGGCGGGCGACCCGACTGGTCGCCCGCCTGCTCCAAGGTCAGCGCGCCTCGGGAGCGGCGGCCGCTGCGTCCTCGGGCAAGCCGCCGAGCCGGCTGACCATTTTCGTATAGGCATCAAGATAGGCGAGCACGATTACCTGGCCGATTTCGGTGTTCTGGTAGCCCCCGCCAGCCGCGCCTATAAAACCGCCGAACAGGCCGCCTGCGCCGCCACCTCCGCGAATGCGCAGGTCTTTCTTGCGCGCATATCCTTCGACCAGCGCCTCTTCGACAGTCGTGCGAGCGTTGACGACCGAGAGCACAACGTTCGCCTCTTTTTTGCGCACGTTGATGGCACCCGCAAGGCCTCCAATAGTCCGTCCAAACAGCCCGCCAATGGCTCCGCCAAGACCGCCGCCGCCGCTGTCATTATTCGTGGTGACGATATCGGGCTGGAGAAAATAATCCGCCGCCTTCACCTGGCCGAGGCCGAGGTTGGAATCCTCCTGAAGCTCGCCTTGATCGGCAAGGGCGCGTTCCATCGCGCGGCTCTGCATCGAACGCCCGCGATTGACTAGCGTGAAGCAGCCTGACCGCTGAACAAAGATGCGCATGATCGCTTCGGGGCTGCCGAGGCTGAGCTCGCGCCACCACTGATTGTCTGGCTCGACGATCGCGATTGTTCCCAGGTTGCGGGTGCATTGCGGGATTTGTGCTGTCCCGCGCTCCTGATCCTGCCTTCCCGACGACCGATCCTGCGCTGCGACCGGCGGGGCGCTGAGCAAAAGCCCGGCGGCGAGGGCAACAATTACCAAATTTTTCATGAGACAGTTTCCCCGAGTGCTCTCAAACCGAGCGAGCCGCCCCATTGGGCTTTCAGCTCGCGCTCGCGACCGTCAGCGCGGAGTCCTAGCATGATATGGGCTGATCGCAACGCCGATGCGCACTCGCATCGCAGCTCTTTTCCGGCACAGGAACATGAAACACTCACAGGAAAGGCGCCTGCCGGTCGGGCAGACGCCTTCAGTGGAAATTCAATGAAAGAAGCGGAGCGAACTTATCTGGCCAGCTGCCTTGAGCTTTGCATAGTAGCGCACTCAACGCCCTTCACGATTCCCTCACCCGATGAGGGTGGTGTTAAGAATATTGCTTTTCGACCATCTCGCCAAAGCGCTCACCTTCACGCACTTCACCGTAGGTCTCTTCGATCAACATTCGAAGTGATGCGTCGTCGGCAAAGTCGTGATCCTTCAGGGCATCACGAAGCTGGTCGGCGAGATATTCTTCACCCTCTTCAATCCGCTCAGCTGCCGCGTCATCACCATCGGAAAACGCTTCCGAGATTTTCAGGAACGTTTGGTGGATTGATCCGCCCGTGCTGACGCTCGAAATCGATTCTCCCCCGCGGGTCGTAAGCGCGGTATTCAGATTGGAATATGTCTTCGATCGCGAGTTCATGCGACGTTCGATTGCAGATTTGAATGCGGGGTTTTCCGCTTTTTCGTAAGCCTTGCGATAGCCCTCAACCGAATCGTAGGTAAGCTGTGTGAGATCTTTCAGTTTGCTAATGTTACTCATGATATCCTTAGAAATTTATGTGCTACACAACGCTGAATGCGCCGCGCTTTCAATGTCTTAACGGCTGATCTAAGCCTTTTGATCCGCGACGTCGGCCAGAGCGTTCGCAAGCTGCGATGGACCGTGATAACGCGTTATTTTGGCAAGCATGCGCAAGTGAGCAGGGGTTGGTTCGATCCGAATTGCCGGCTAGAGCGCTGGAGCAAACGATTAGCTCGCAACGCCGCCGCCGAACGCCTTTTTAAGCTTAACCTATCTTGACTTGCGCTGCGCGCACCTGCGCTCTAGGGCCAAGGCAACTACACACCCCATAGCAGAGGGAAATTTCATGAGCGATACGGCCGACCGCGTGCAAAAGATTGTGGTAGAGCATCTCGGGGTCGAGAGTGAAAAGGTCACTCAGGATGCCAGCTTCATCGACGATCTTGGCGCCGACAGTCTCGACATCGTGGAACTGGTAATGGCGTTCGAAGAGGAATTCGGTGTGGAAATCCCCGATGATGCAGCCGAAAAGATCACGACCGTGGGTGATGCAACGAAATATATCGAAGAGCACAAGAGCCAGGGTTGAACGCGGAGACAAGCAGGGCGCGCTGCGACTGCGGTTGCAAGCTGCAAGCCCTCTCGCCAGTGACATACGCGACAGGCCTGGCCCGATAATGGGGTACGGGCCTGTTTCGTTTTTCAGCACCGCTACGTCTTCACAATTGCGTGCTAAGATTGGAGTGAACGAATGCGCCGAGTGGTGGTCACCGGTCTCGGACTTGTCACGCCGCTGGGCGCTGATGTCGAGACAACTTGGAACAACCTGATTGCGGGCGAGAGCGGGGCGGGTCCGATCACCCGTTTCGATACCGAAGGCCACAAATGCACCATTGCGTGCGAGGTGAAGCCCAAGGATCATGCCTGGGGCTTCGATCCTGACAAGCGCGTCGACAGCAAGGTGCAGCGCCAGGTCGATCCGTTCATCATATACGGCATCGATGCCGCAGGGCAGGCGCTCGAACATGCTGGCCTCACTGAGATGAGCCAGGCCGAAAAGGAGCGCACCGGCTGTTCGATCGGCGCCGGGATCGGCGGGTTGCCGGGGATCGAACTCGAAAGCGTCAACCTGCATGAGCGCGGTCCGAGCCGGGTCAGCCCGCACTTCGTCCATGGCCGTCTGATCAATCTTGTCACCGGGCAAGTGCAGATCAAATACGGCTTCATGGGACCTAACCACGCTGTGGTGACGGCGTGCTCCACGGGGGCGCATTCGATCGGTGATGCCGCGCGGATGATCGCCATGGACGATGCCGATGTGATGCTGGCTGGCGGAGCGGAAAGCACGATCAACCCGCTCGGTATTGCCGGTTTTGCGCAGGCCCGCGCGCTCAATACCAGTTTCAACGACCGACCGACCGAAGCAAGTCGCCCTTACGACAAGGCACGCGAAGGCTTTGTCATGGGCGAGGGTGCAGGTGTCGTGGTGCTTGAAGAATATGAGCGTGCCAAAGCGCGCGGTGCGATGATCTACGCCGAAGTCACCGGCTATGGGCTCTCGGGCGACGCTTATCACGTCACCGCCCCCCATCCCCATGGCAAGGGCGCGGAGCTGGCGATGCGCATGGCCCTCAAGAAAGCGGGGCTGGGGCCGGGCGACATCGATTATGTCAATGCCCATGGTACCTCGACGATGGCTGACACGATCGAACTTGCCGCAGTCAAGCGTGTCCTTGGCGATGATCTGGGCGGCGCGTGGATGAGCTCCACCAAAAGCGCCATCGGCCACCTGCTCGGTGGCGCGGGCGCGGTGGAGGCGATCTTCTGCATCCTTGCCATGCGCGATGGCATCGTGCCACCCACGCTCAACCTGCACGATCCGGACGAGGGCACCGAGGGGATCAACCTCGTGCCGCTGGAAGCGAAGAAGCGCGAGGTGCGCACCGTCCTTAACAACAGCTTCGGGTTTGGCGGCACCAACGCATCGCTGATCATGCAGACGGTGGATTGATCGGGTGAAAAAGCGGCTTGCTGCGCTGCTTGTCTCCCTTCTGATGCTGTCGGCGATCGGCTTCTTGCTGGTGCCTACCATCACGGGCGAAGCGACCATCGTCGAGGAAACCAGTTTCACCGTGCCCCCCGGCGCCTCGCTCAGCGCGGTCGCTCGGGAACTGGAAACGCAAGGCCTTATCGCAAGCGCCCGGGGCTTCAAGCTCAACGCGCGGCTGTTCGGGTCGGACGAGCCGATCAAGGCCGGTGAGTTCGCTCTTACGCCGGGGATGAGCCAGAGCGAGATCCTCGCCAAGTTCCAGTCCGGCGATATCATCCGCCGCTTCGTTACGATCCCGGAAGGCCTGCCTTCGATCCTCGTGTGGGAACGGTTGATGGCCGAGGAATTGTTGACCGGCGAAATCGAAGTGCCTGACGAAGGCTCTATTCTTCCCGACACCTACGCATTCGAAATCGGACAGTCGCGCAGTGACCTTGTCGCCACAATGCAGAATGCGATGGACAAATATCTTGCGCAAGCCTGGGCCGATCGCGCGGACAATACCGCAGTCGAAACGAAAGAGGAGGCGCTGATCCTCGCTTCCATCGTAGAGAAGGAAACCGCGCTGGCCAAGGAGCGTGCGATGGTGGCAGGCGCGCTGTCGAACCGGGTGCGGATCGGCATGATGCTGGGGGCTGATGCAACGACTATCTACCCGATCACCAAGGGCAAGCCGCTAGGCCGCCGCATCCGCGTGTCCGAGCTGCGCGACCCCAACCCCTATAACACGCGCGCGGTCGCTGGTTTGCCCCCCGGCCCAATTACCAATCCGGGGCGCGAGGCCATCGCAGCAACGCTCGATCCGGCTGAGACTGATGCACTTTTTTACGTAGCTGACGGGAGCGGCGGACATGCCTTCGCCGCGACCCTGGCTGAGCATAATCGCAATGTCGCGCGATGGCGCGCGATCCGCCGCGAGCGCGGTGAGATGGACTGACGGGGGTGAGCCAGCCCTTCATCCTCACCGCAACGATCCCCGAACCGGTGCGCGGCTGGGTGGAAGGGCTAAGGCGCGAACATTTTCCGCCTGAACGCAACTTTCTGCACGCGCATGTCACGCTGTTCCATGCATTCGCCCCGTCACTTCGCGAAGAGCTGGGCAGGTTCCTGCCGCAGGTAGCGCGCGAATTTGCGCCGCCCGGCGGTCGGATCACGGGGCTCATCGATTTTGGTAAGGGTACCGCGATCAAGCTTGAAGCGCCGCAATTGCGCGCGATCCGGCGCATGATATCCGATCGGTTTCACGGCAGTCTTACCGATCAGGACCTCCATGAACCTCGGCTTCATATCACCGTTCAGAACAAGGTTTCCAGGAAAGCCGCGCGCGCTTTGCAGGCCGAGCTGGAGCCGCAGCTGGAGCCGTGGATCGCGCGCGGCTGGTTCGCGTTTCCGGCCCTCGAATTGCATCTTTACCAAGGCGGTCCATGGACCCACCTTCGCGATTTCGCCTTTCGCGGTCGGGAGAAACGCTGAACTGGCTCGCGCTCTGTGAATGGGTAGCGCCATTTCCGGCCAGGAGCCTTGCAATCATAAGGTTGACCGAGAAGCAAGCCGAGCCTAAACGCGCCGCTCGTCCGGAACATCGCAGGCCTGCCTGTACGTCCCGGGCGGCTGCGCATACCCATGCGCTAGGCATGATATGGCGGAGTAGCTCAGGTGGTTAGAGCAGCGGAATCATAATCCGCGTGTCGGGGGTTCAAGTCCCTCCTCCGCTACCAATCCCGAATCCGCATGGGTTCGCGGTCCTTCTGAAAAGTCCAAAAAAGTAAAACGAATCAGTGCCCTATCGCTGGGTTCTGTCCGCGTGTGTTCGCTTGCATTCGCGTGCAGCCGGATTTGGTGTGGGGGTATTTTGGGGGTACTTTTGCGGGGTTAGCAAATGGAGCGATACCCCCAATGGCTTTGAAGGAAATCCAAATCAAGAATGCCCGGGCAAAAGACCGGCCCTACAAGCTTGCAG
>JAZBPE010000074.1:0-2398 GCA_036353345.1 Erythrobacter sp.
AATACCAGCGACCTTTGCCGCCTGTTGCGCCGCCTTGGCCTCGGCCTCGGCCCGTTGCCGTTCCTCCAGCGGATCAATGCCCGCCTTGACCTTGACGCGAAGCGCGGTCGCCAGATCGCGGGCATCGGCGAGCGAGATACCGCCGGGACCAGCCGGACCTAGGCCAATGTCGCGCGACTTGCCCTTGAGCATGAAGCGATAAACCCAAGAACGCGCGCCGCTCTCCTTCACCAGCAATTGCAGCCCGCCGCCATCGGCATGGCGACCGGGCTTTGCGGTCTTGACGGTTACGGCGGTGAGCGCGTTGTGCAGTTTACGCGGCATGGCTTTTGCCCCTGTTCCCACAAACGCTCCCCTATAGAACGCTTGTTTTATGGGAACCGTATCGGCGAGCATGGGAAGGATTGCAAGTTGCGAATGCAGGAAACCTAGGGAAAGCAGGGGTTTTGGTTGTCATCTTGGGCCATCATTTGCCGGTAGTATGGGGGACACCCTGTCCGCCAGCCAGAACCGATTGGATCGGATGCCGCTCCCCGTTTCGGCGCGTCGTGGCGCTTGGGGCGGGCTGGAAGGCAAGCAGGCGGCTTGCCCGCCAGATTTAAGCCTTGCCCCGGATGACTCTCCAGACCGCTCGCTCCATATTGTGGAGGACAGGGTGGCGATTGGCACCGTGCTTCGCCACGCTCCTGTAAAGTCCGCCCGACCTGGTCTTCGGGCAACTGGTGCAGAATTCGGCGCATTGAAGGTCGCCGGACAGATGCGCCATGCGCACCGCCTGCCTGCGCGGGTGGTGCCAGATTTCGTCCAATGTCGAGCTGTTGACGTTTCCGGTGTATTCAGCATCACAGATCGTGTGCTGAAGGGTGCAGAGGGGCACCTCGCCATTCCAGTCGATATGCAGATTGTGAATCACGTCATCGCATACCCGGTCGCTGTTATCGTTCTTCGCCTTCAGCTTTGCCGGGATGTAATCGTTGAAGGATATCCGATCGCAGTAATCCGCCCATTCGCCTTTGAACCTCTGCGCCTGCTCGGCCCTGTGAGCTTCGGTCTTGCCCAGAAGAACGTTGCGTATCGTGAAGTATGGGGATTTCCCGGATTTCTTCTTCTGCGTGTAGAAGCGAATGATCCCCTGACGCAGTTCGGCATAATTTCCGCCTGGCCTCAGTTTCTCGTAAGTACCATCCCCGAACCCATCGATTGAAATCGATAGGCTCACGATCGAGGAATTGATGATCTCATCGGCATCGAGAACGTTGAAGATACCTCCGTTAGACGTGATCTCGACCGGTATCTTCTTTTGACGGAGATATTCCATGCATTCCTTGAACTGGGGGTGCATGGAGGCCTCCCCAAGACCCACGACCCTGATCAGGACATGGGGATAGGTCGCGCACTGATCTACAATTGATTTGAACGTCGAAAAGGGCATGTAACCTACTTTTCGAGTCATGAATTCGCGAGAACAGAACGGACATGACTGGTTGCAATCGTTCGTAATCTCAATCAGGACCACTTGCGGACTCTTAAGTCTCAATGCTTTTTTTAGGATCGCGCGAGGGAGACGGACAACGGCCCTGCGCTGAACCCATCGACCAATCACTTGCGGCGGCATCGGCAGCAGAGACATGCAAGAGTTCCTTTACCGGAGGCTCGTCGACATCGTAGACAATTACCGGCAAGTCAGCCACGTCAATTTTAACCAAGCCTGGCATCGAAAGCGGGCAGCCCCTGGACCGCGCCGACTTCGCCGGCGAGACATTGGTCAGTCTGTCAGTCTTCGGTGTTGCAGCCGATCGCGTCATCGCCTTGAAATTGCGATGCGTCTTTCAGGGCCTCGCCGAACGCGCGCTGTGCTTCCTGGCCATGCGGTTGTGCCCCGGTGCGCCGGGTCTGATCGCGCCATCGACTTGCCGCTTTGCCCCGGCAGAGCTCTGTCGCCGTGCCGACGCCCCCTCCCCCGAGGCGAATTTCCCGAGCCGAATCCCCTCAGCCGAAGCCGATATCGAGAAAGCCCGGCTTGGGCCCGTTCCATTCCCCCGGCGGGACAGGCTCGTCGTCTTCGCTGCGATGGCGGCTCTTGCGCGGAGCGGGCGCTTTCGCACTCTCGCCATCCTCGTCGCGCGAGCGGGCGCGGCGGGGCTTGGAGGGACGTTCCTCATCCGCGCGCGGCTCGGCCTTGGCGCGCCGGGCTTTGCGCGGTTCGGGTGCTTCATCGGCAGGCTCGGCCTCGCGGTCCGGCTGCGCGCCGGGCGCCGCGAGTTCGACGCGCACGTCCTCTTTGCCGAACACCTTGATCTTGGCGCCGGTCAGCTTCTCGACATTGCTGATGGCCTCGCCATCATCCTCGGCGACGAAGGTGAAGGCCCGGCCCTTGGCCCCCGCGCGGCCGGTGCGG
>JAZBPE010000075.1:0-28466 GCA_036353345.1 Erythrobacter sp.
AATCCGGGACATTACGCGCAGCTATTTCCACGCAGGTTCGGACGTGGTGTCGACCAACACCTTCTCCGCCAACAGCATCAGCCAGGCGGACTACGCGGCCGAAGAGACCGTGGCCGACATCAATATTGCAAGCGGCAGGATCGCTCGTGAACTGGCCGATGAATATGAGGCGAAGGATGGCCGCCCGCGCTTCGTCGCCGGAGCGATCGGGCCGACCAACAAGACGCTTTCCCTGTCGCCCGCGGTCGAGGATCCCGGCTTTCGCGAGATCGATTTCGACCAGCTGGTCGCGGTCTACAAGGAACAGGCTGCCGCACTGGTCGAGGGCGGGGTGGACTTCATCCTGATCGAGACCGTGTTCGATACGCTCAATGCCAAGGCCGGCGTGATGGCGGTCAAGCAGTTGGAGGCGGACCTGGGCCGCGAGGTTCCGGTGATGATTTCCATGACGCTGACCGACCTTTCAGGCCGGAACCTGTCGGGCCATACGGTCGAGGCGTTCTGGTATGCGGTGCGTCATGCCAACCCGGTGACGATCGGCCTCAATTGCAGCTTTGGCGCGGACCAGTTGCGCCCGCATGTGCAAGTGCTCTCGCAAATCGCCGATACGCTGATCATGGCTTACCCGAATGCGGGCCTTCCCAACGAGCTTGGGGAATATGACGAGATGCCGGACACGACCGCTGCGCTGGTGAAGGAATGGGCGGACAAGGGACACGTCAACATTCTGGGCGGGTGCTGTGGTTCCTCCCCTGAACATATCGCGGCAATGGCCAAGGCGGTCGAGGGGGTGAGCCCGCGCCTCGTGCCCGAGCCTGCGACCGCCATGCGACTGTCGGGGCTCGAAGCATTCACGATATCGGCATGACCGGGATTGGCGTGGACGCCGTCACCCTCCGCTCTGCGGATCGCGCAGATGCAACGCGCCTTTCGCTGATCGCCAATGCCACCTTTCTGGAGACGTTCGCCGGCCAGATCGCAGGCAATGCGCTGGTGAACCACTGCAAGGACGCGCACGCACCGGCCTGTTTCGAGCACGTGCTTTCGCAAGGTGGCAAGGCGTGGCTCGCCGAGTGGGACGGCGCGCCGGTGGGCTATGCTCTCATCGCGCCCCCGGAACTCGATGCAGCGGAGTCTGGGGACGCGGAGCTCAAGAAGATCTATCTGCTGTCGCGTTTCCACGGGACGGGTCTTGCGCGGCGTCTGCTAGATGCCGCCTTGCGAGGGGCGGACGGTCATGCGCGGCTTCTTCTGGGCGTGAAGGCCGACAATGCGCGCGCCATCGCTTTTTATGAAAAGCAGCGCTTTCGCCTGATCGATACCCGCCGCTTCGATGTGGGCGGAACGCTTTACGATGACGTCGTGCTGGCGCGCGACCTACAACCGGAACTTACGCGATGACCAACAAATCCGCCTCCTCATTCATAAATATCGGTGAGCGCACAAACGTCACCGGCTCGGCCCGGTTCAAGAAGCTCATCATGGCGGACGATTACACCGCCGCTGTCGAAGTGGCGCGCAGCCAGGTCGAGAACGGCGCGCAAGTGGTCGATGTCAACATGGACGAAGGTCTTCTCGACGCGGAACATGCGATGACGACCTTCCTCAAACTGATCGCTGCGGAACCCGACATCGCTCGCGTGCCGGTCATGATCGACAGCTCCAAGTGGGACGTGATCGAAGCGGGCCTTAAATGCGTGAGCGGCAAGCCGATCGTCAATTCGATCAGCATGAAGGAAGGCGAGGAACAATTCCTGGAGCATGCGCGCAAGTGCATGGATTACGGCGCGGCTGCCGTCGTCATGGCTTTCGACGAAGAGGGGCAGGCCGATAGCAAGGAGCGGAAGGTCGAAATCTGCAAGCGCGCTTACGATCTGCTTGTAGCCGAAGGCTTCCCGCCCGAGGACATCATCTTCGACGCGAACGTCTTTGCCGTCGCCACCGGGATCGAGGAGCATGATCGCTACGGGCTCGACTTCATCGAGGCGGTGCGTGAAATCAAGGCGGCCTGTCCATATGCGAAGACCAGCGGCGGGCTCTCCAACCTTTCCTTCAGTTTTCGCGGAAACGAGACCGTGCGCCGCGCGATGCACTCGGTCTTTCTCTACCACGCGATCCCCGCCGGGCTCGACATGGCGATCGTCAATGCAGGCCAGCTCGACGTCTACGACACGATCGATCCCACCTTGCGCGACGCGTGCGAGGACGTGATCCTGATGCGCGAACCGCCCGCCGACAGCGAGTTCGAAAGCGCGACCGAGCGGCTGATCGCGCTTGCCGAAAGCTACAAGGGCAAATCCGTCGCCGACGAAAAGGCCGCCGAGGAATGGCGCGGCTGGGACGTGACGAAGCGGCTCGAACATGCGCTGGTCAAGGGGATCGACGCGCATGTTGTCGCCGATACCGAGGAAGCGCGCGCAGCTCTTGCGGCTAGTGGCGGGCGTCCGATCGAAGTGATCGAGGGCCCGTTGATGGACGGTATGAATGTGGTGGGCGACCTGTTCGGCAGCGGCAAGATGTTCCTGCCGCAGGTGGTCAAATCCGCGCGCGTCATGAAGAAAGCTGTCGCCCACCTCATCCCGTTCATCGAGGCGGAGAAGGACCTGCTTCCCGAAGCCGAGCAGAAGGCCAAGGGCAAGATCATCATGGCGACCGTGAAAGGCGATGTGCACGATATCGGCAAGAACATCGTTGGCGTCGTGCTCCAGTGTAATGGCTACGACGTTGTCGATCTTGGCGTCATGGTTCCGTGGCAGGATATCCTGAAGGCAGCCAACGACAACAAGGCCGACATGATCGGGTTGTCCGGCCTCATCACCCCCTCGCTCGACGAGATGGTCACCGTGGCCGAGGAAATGCAGCGCGCGGAGATGACGATGCCGCTGCTGATCGGCGGCGCGACGACGAGCAAGGTGCATACCGCGCTCAGGATCGATCCGAATTATGATGGCCCGGTCATCCACGTGCTCGATGCGAGCCGGGCGGTCGGTGTCGCCTCGCGCCTGCTGTCCGATACCCAGCGCGATGCGTTCGTCGATACGACCGCGAGCGATTACGAGAAGGTGCGGCGTGCGCGCGAAGGCAAGGCGCAAAGCGTGCTGCTCTCTCTCGACGAAGCGCGTGCCAACCATTTTGATCCGTATTTCAGCGAAAAGCCGCCCACGCCCAAACAGCCCGGCGTGCACGTCTTCGACGACTGGGATCTGGGTGACCTGCGCGACTATATCGACTGGACGCCGTTCTTCCGCGCATGGGAGCTGCACGGCAATTATCCCGCGATCCTCGATGATGAGGTGGTGGGCGAAACCGCCACTCAGCTGTTCGCGGACGCCAATGCGATGCTCGACCAGATCATTACAGAGAAATGGCTGACCGCACGCGGCGTCGCGGGGCTCTGGCCGTGCGCTAGAGATGGCGATGATGTGACCATTCACCAGGTGCAGCGCGAGGAGCACGTGACGCTCCCCTTCCTGCGCCAGCAAGTGAAGAAGAGTCGCGAGCGCGCAAATATGTGCCTTGCCGATTTCATCGATCCCGATGGAGACTGGATTGGGGGCTTCGCGGTTGGCATCCACGGGATCGAGCCGCACAGTGCGCGCTTCATCGCCGACAAGGATGATTACAACGACATCCTTCTGAAAGCGCTTGCCGATCGCTTTGCTGAAGCCTTTGCCGAAGCGCTTCACAAGCATGTGCGCACGACCTTGTGGGGCTATGCGCCAGGCGAGCAGCTGACCAATACCGCGCTCATCAAGGAGCAATATCGCGGTATCCGCCCGGCACCCGGCTACCCGGCTTGCCCGGATCATTCGCTCAAGCCGATCCTGTTCGAACTGCTCGATGCGGAGACAAACACCGGCCTTTCGCTTACGGAAAACTTCGCCATGTGGCCGACCGCGGCGGTGAGCGGGTTTTATTTCGGGCATCCGGAATCGGAATATTTCGGCGTTGCCCGCATCGGTCGCGACCAGTTGGAGGATTACGCCGCGCGGCGAGGGGTCGACATGGCGACGGCGGAGCGCTGGCTGCGGCCCAATTTGTGATGGGCCTCGCCCCGCTCAGCGGACAATTCCTTGATCCGGTGTTAACCATACACCAGTAGCTTTCCGACTCGAACCGGTCCGATGAGAGCGGTTGCCAGGGAAAAGGGATTATCGATGTATCGCACAAGCGGCTTTGTCAGCGCCATGGCGCTTTTTGCAGGGTTCGCGCCTGCTCATGCGCAAGACCTTGTGCACGAACCGATCAGCCCGACCTTCGGCGGCAACCCTTTCAATTCGAACCATATTCTCGGTATTGCGAATGCGCAGAACGACACGCGCGATCCCGACGCTATCGACCGGTCAAGCCAGGCGAGCATTTTTGCCCGCCAACTTGAATCCCGGCTGCTGTCCGCGCTTTCCTCGCAGATCGTCGATGCGATCTTCGGCGAGAACCCCCAGGAACAGGGCGTCATCGCATTCGGCGGGCAGACGATCGAATTCTTCCGTTCGCTCGATGAGGTGACCCTGATCATTCGCGACGACAATTCCGGCGAGGAAACGCGGATCGTCATTCCGCTCTTCATCGAGGTCGAATGATGCATCGCTTCGCGAAGGTCGCGGCGCTACTGGCGCTGACACTGGGAGTGGGCGGCTGCATGAGCCTGGCGCAGGATGGGCGTGATCTGCTGCCTGAAAATACCAGCCTCGCTTATTTTCCCAAGATCACGCAGACCCAGAACCTGCTGAGGCAATTGCCGCCCCCTCAGCGCCAGATTGCCATCGCGGTGTACGGCTTTTCCGACCAGACCGGGCAGTTCAAGCCGACGAATACCGGGCAGACCCTCAGCCGCGCGGTCACCCAGGGTGGCGGCTCGATCCTGGTCAAGGCGCTGCAGGATGCAGGCAACCGCCGGTGGTTCACTGTGGTCGAGCGCGAGCGGCTCGACCATCTGCTGCGCGAACGCCAGATCATTGGCGAGATGCGCAAGCGCTACCTCGGGGAGGAGACAGTCGATCCACAGGCTCTGCCAGCGCTGCTGTTTGCCGGCGTGCTGCTCGAAGGCGGGATCGTGGGCTACGACACGAACACCGTTACAGGCGGCGCAGGCGCGGCGTTTCTTGGCATCGGGGCCCGCACCGAATATCGCCAGGACACGGTCACCGTTTACCTGCGCGCGGTTTCGGTCCGCACGGGCGAGGTCCTCACCAATGTCACCGCCTCAAAGACGATCGCGAGCCAGGCGATTGGGGCGAACGCCTATCGCTTCGTCGCGTTTCGCGAACTGCTCGAAGCGGAATTCGGCATCACCGCGAACGAGCCCGATCAGGTTGCCCTGCAGCAAGCGGTCGAAAAAGCGGTTTACGGGCTGGTCCTTGAAGGCATCGAGCTCGACCTGTGGCGCTTTGCCGACATGCCCGCAACCGAAGCCCTGCGTGCCGCTTACCGGGCCGAGCGCGATGGTATCTACGATGCGCGCGATGTGCAAAACGCGGTGCGCCGCGCGGGTTCGCTGAGCGCGCTAACCGTTGTCGAACCGGAAGGCGACGGCGCAGATGACGGTTCTTGATTTACTGGATGTCACGCAAATCGAGAATTATTGCGGGGTCATGACAGGCTCCGTCCGTCGCACTACCGGCGCCCTGTTCGAGACAAGGTTGCAATTTCCTCGGTTTGTTAAGAGACATGCGACACACACTACGTAATCTTACTTGGCGTCAAACGAACTTGTCGTGGAGGCCCGGCGGTTGTGAAACCTTGCGACCAACTCGGTCTTCGATAGCGATTGCCCTGGCCGAAGATTTTCATTCCCAGAAGGAGAGAACGATGAAGACCATGATCCTTGCCACCGCTTCCATCGCTGCATTGGCGATTGCCGGCCCCGCCGCGGCGCAAAACAGTGCGATAGTCAGCCAGACCGGCGATGGCAGCATCGCGACGGTCTCCCAGGTCGGTGATCCCAACGTGGTCACCATCACGCAGGAAGGGCCCAACACCGCCGAAGTCAATCAGACCAGCCCGGACGGCAACACACTGCCAAACACCGGTACGGTAACGCAGTCGGGCAGCGGGAACCTTGCCCAGCTGGATCAGAACGGCGCTGCGGGTACTACTGCATCCATTACGCAAGAAGGTGTTGAGGGCATCGCCGACATCGATCAGATCGCTGACGCTGCAGACGGCAATGCCAGCGTAACTCAAGGCGCGGGCTCCGAAGCTGCGGTTGCGCAGATCGAACAGCGCGGATCGGAAAACGGAGGCGGCAATACCGCGTCCATCACGCAGAACGAGGGTATCGGTAACTTCGCAATCATCGCTCAAGGTGACACCACGTTCCTTGGCGGAACACAGACCGGTTCGCAAAACGGGAGCGCTATCATTACGCAAACGGGCGACTTCAACGAAACTGTCGCGGTCCAGGCAGGCCTCGATCAATCGGCGACGATCGAACAGGCTGGTTCGGGCAACGTCGCACTGACGATCCAGGGTGACTTTGGCGGCGGCGGCAACACCGTCAACATCGAACAACTCGGCGATGGTGATGAAGTTTTCCTCGCTCAGAACAGCGCCAGCAACATTGCGACAATTACACAAGAGGGCGGCTCGGGCAATTTTGCGGGTATCGATCAGGGCTTTGTCGACGGCGTTGCTACAGGGGGCGATGACAATACGGCCGCTATCGCGCAGGACGGCAGTAACAATCAGGCCGACATCTTGCAGAACGCTTTTCTTCCCGGCGGAACGAACCTGGCGGATATCGATCAGTCAGGCGACGACAATTTTGCCGCAATCGAACAGGGCGGCTCGCTCAACGTTGCGACAATCGCGCAAGGGGGCAATGCCACCGCCGTGGTCACGCAAGCAGGTTCGAACAACACTGCCAGCCTGACACAGGGCGTGAACTAAGCTAGAATGCCTGCGTTCCGGGCCGGCTGACGTGCAGTGTCACCCGGTCGGCCCGTTGTCGCGGCTCAAACTTCCGGCGCTGTCCCATAGGGTGGCGCTTCTGACTGAAGGCACATGATGATCGCCTCGCAACGACAGCATCGGACTTCAAGGCTCCTGTTAGCCTGCATCGGTGTGCTTGCGCTCGCAGATCCGCTCGCTGCGCAGAATGCCCAGGATGCGGCCGCGATCGAAGGTTCGGTCACGCAGCCCGCTAGCGGGGTTTTCGTGACGCAGATCGGGAGCGGCAACACCGCCGAAATCGACCAAGCGGGCCGCGACGCCTCAGCGCGAATCACGCAAGACGGCGCGGACAACTTCGCCAATCTCGACCAGCGGGACGCGGGTGCGCATGTCGCCAGTATCGCGCAGGATGGCAGCGGTCATATCGCCAGTATTCTGCAGGAGGGCGACGGTCAGACTTCGCTGCTTCTGGCGCAAGAGGGCGAGGCCAACAGCGCCGCGATCGCACAGCGCAATGATGGCTTTGTGGCATCGCAAGCGGCGATCGTGCAATCAGGCGCCGCCAACGCGCTGACCTTGCTACAGGAAGGGGCTGACAATCAGGCGCGCTTGCGACAGGACGGCACCGGCAACCAGATGACCGCGTCGCAGCTGGGCGGCGGCAACCGGCTCGAATGGACGCAAACCGGTGACGGGTTGTCGGACCTACAGATTACGCAGCAGGGTGGTCAGGCGATGCAGGTAACGCAGACAAATGGCGGGCCCGCACTCGGAGGCCCGAACTGACGGCGCACGCGGCCGCCTTTCTCGCGCTGGCGCTTTTGGTGACCATGCCCGCTACGACCGCTTTCGCTCAGGCGGATGACATATTCGTCGAGCAGGCTGGAGACGGGGACATCTCGCGCGCAGCTTCGGTGACCGCGCCCGCGCAGCCTTCGGATGACGAGCGCCCGAGCGTTTATCTCGATGGCGAGGATCCACGTGCCCCAGCGCGGGATAGCGTCGTGGATGGCGGGGCTGACGGCGGGGCGGACGGCGGGGCGCTCGACCAGATTTCCAGCTCGGGCGATCCATTACGCACGTTTGGTCAGCTCAGCGCGGCGGAGCGGCAGGTGCTGCTCGAAGCGGTGGAGGGCACCGATATCTGCGAGCGCGATTCCGATATTCCGGCGATCCGGGCTCTGTGCGCGGCGCGGCTCGAGACGCGGGCGAACGAATTCGCGTCGGCGCCTGCAATCTCGGCGGAGGAGCGTTTGCTGGGCGAGGGGCTCGACGCGCGCCGCGTCGCAACGCTTGAAAGCGCAATTGAGCGGTTGGCGGCGGGCGGGGCGAGGCCCGATGAATTCGCCAATCAGGCCATCGCCTCGGTCGCGCTGGGAGCGGCGGCGGGCGATCCATCCGGGGGCGCGGATGCGCGAGACCCTGCTGACCAGCTGCCCGCCGAGACCGAGGCCTTCATCAATGCCATCGTCAACCAGCTCGGCGGAGCGCCGGGCGGAGGCTGATGCGCGCGCTGAGACGAATCGTGCGCGGCGTACCTCCGATATTCGCCATGGCCATCGGAGCGGCAGCCGGAACGGGAGCTTGTGCCGCAACCGGAGCCGGAGCCGGAGCAGGTGTTGAGGCGCATGGCGGCGGCGCGCCGGATGCGCGGGCGCTTTCGCTGGCCGTGGTCAAAAGCGGCGAGCGCATCGCGATCGAAGTCGTCGCGAATTCGGCTACGGACCAGAGCATTGACTACGCGATCGAACTTACCGGCGCATCGCGCTCACGCCATCGCGGCAGCACCCGCATCACGGCAGGCGAGCGCCACGTCCTCTCGCGCCTCAGCACCAATGCGGGCTCGGATTGGTGCGCAGTTGTTGAGGTGAGCGAAAGCGACGGCCCCCACTACACGCTGAGCGCCGGCCCCTGCGGCGCCGTCTGAGGGCGAGCGCCTTCAAAAGCAAGCGACAAGCTGCGCAGGCCCGATTGACGCGGGGGCTCGCATCGGCGACATGGTGCGGGCCTGCCGGAAGTGATTCCGGCGTCTTTCGCGGGAGAGACGGATGCCTCGGTCAGACGGGGTGACGGCGCCGAAGGAGCAACCGCCCCGGAAACTCTCAGGCAACAGGACCGCGAAGGGCTTGACGGCACTCTGGAAAGCGCAGCGGACATGAGTTCGCGGCCACCGAAGGGGAGGCGGTTGTCGGGGGCAAGTCCCGAGCCGCCGAAGCTCTCAGGTCCACCGACAGAGGGGGCAGGAACGCGCTTCATAACGAAGCGTTGGCTGCCTGTTCGGGAGACCTGTCGATCGTGAGTGCTGAACCTACCCTGCCTGACGCCGAAGAGGTGCCGCCTGCGAAGCTTCCGCTAGATGCATGGCACCGCGCTCTTGGGGCGCGCATGGTGCCGTTTGCCGGCTATGAGATGCCGATCCAGTATTCGGGTGAGCATGGCGGGATCGTTGCCGAGCATGACTGGACGCGCAATCGTGCCAGCCTTTTCGATGTGAGCCATATGGGTCAGCTCACCGTGACCGGCCCCGATGCAGCGAGCGCGCTCGAGGCGCTACTGCCCGGCGCCATTGGATCGCTCAAACCGGGGCGGATGCGCTATTCGATGCTGCTCGAAGACGATGGTGGGATCATTGACGATCTGATGGTGACGCGTTTCGACGCCGATCGTTTCGGCATCGTCGTCAACGGCGCGGTCAAATGGGACGATATTGCGCATCTGCGCGAGCATCTGCCCGACGAAGTCACGCTCACCCATCGCGAGGACCTGGCACTACTCGCATTGCAGGGGCCGCAAGCCGAGCTGGTGCTTGGCGAATTCGTGCCGGGCGCGCGCGAGCTTACCTTCATGCAGGCGGGACAATTTCGTTGGGGCGAGACAACGCTCGGCATCGCGCGGGCTGGCTACACCGGCGAGGACGGGTTCGAAATTTCGGTCGCCGAAGAGCAGGTCGAGCGGCTTGCCGATGCGCTGGTCGCGCATGAGGCGGTGCAACCTGCGGGCCTGGGGGCACGCGATTCGCTGCGGCTCGAAGCGGGACTGCCGCTCTATGGCCACGACATCACGCTCGATATCGACCCGGTCAGTGCCGGGCTCGATTTCGCGCTTTCGAAAAAACGGCGTGAGAGCGGCGGTTATCTTGGCCACCAGGCTTGCGCTGTAAAGCTCAAGGATGGCTGCGCGAGCACCCGCGTCGGTCTGCTCCTCGACGCGCGCCAGCCCGCCCGCGAAGGTGCACCAGTGCTTGCAGGCGATGAGGTCGTGGGCAAGGTCACCAGCGGCGGCTTTTCACCCACGCTCGGCCGTCCGATCGCCATGGCCTATGTCGGCGCAGGCTACGCCGCCGAAGGCACAGCGCTCGCCTGCGAAGTGCGTGGCAAGCGCCTTGCCGCAACCGTTACCTCCATGCCCTTTGTCCCCCACCGCTATTTCCGAGGGAGCTGAAACCATGCCGCGCTACTTCACCGATGAACACGAATGGATCGACTTCGAGGATGACACCGCAACCGTCGGCATCACCGATTACGCGCAAGAGCAATTGGGCGATATCGTCTTTGTCGAGCTTCCTGAAATCGGCAAATCGCTCGACAAGGGCGACGATGCGGCGGTGGTCGAAAGCGTCAAGGCCGCAAGCGATGTGTACGCTCCGATCACGGGCGAGGTGACCGAAACCAACGCCGCGCTCGAGGACGAACCGGCTTTGGTGAACACTTCGCCCGAAGAGGACGGTTGGTTCTTCCGAATGAACGTTGGCGATGCGGACGAACTCGAAGGTCTGATGGACGAAGACGCCTACAAGGAATTTGTCGACAATCTGTAATCCGACGTCCGGATGGCGGGCTGCTGCGTAACTGGCGCGGGGCCTGCCCGGGGAGATCCAAACTGATGCGTTACCTTCCGCTTACCGACACCGATCGCGCAGAGATGCTGCAAAGCGTAGGCGCGAACTCGATCGACGATCTGTTCATCGATGTTCCCGACGTCGCGCAGCTCGACGGGCCGATCCGCGACCTGCCGATGCATGCAAGCGAAATGGCGGTCGAGCGGCATATGAAAGCGCGCGCGGCGAAGAACCTGGCCGCGGGCGATGCGCCTTTCTTCCTTGGCGCGGGCGCTTACCGCCACCACGTGCCGGCTAGCGTCGACACGGTGATCCAGCGCGGCGAGTTTCTGACCGCCTATACGCCCTATCAGCCCGAAATCGCGCAGGGCACATTGCAGATGTTGTTCGAGTTCCAGTCGCAGGTTGCAAGGCTTTATGGCTGCGCAGTCGCGAATGCCTCGCTCTACGATGGCTCGACGGCGTGCTGGGAAGCGGTCGCGATGGCGACGCGCGTGACGAAGCGGAAACGGGCGGTGCTTTCGGGCGCGTTGCACCCGCATTACAGCGCGGTGGTCAAGACCATGGCGCAGTTCACCGGGGATTCGATCGCCGACAGCGCGCCGGCGATTGCGGCCGAGGCCGATCTCGACGGATTGATTGCCCGGATCGATGACGAGACCGCCTGCGTGGTGGTCCAGTATCCTGACATCCTGGGGCGGCTGTGCGATCTGTCCCGCGTTGCCGAAGCGGCGCATGCCAGGGGCGCGCTGCTGGTCGCGGTCAATACCGAGCCGGTGGCGCTGGGCGCGCTCCGCTCCCCCGGCGAGATGGGCGCAGATATCGTGGTTGGCGAAGGGCAGGCGCTGGGCGTCGGGCTGCAATTTGGCGGGCCTTACCTGGGCCTCTTCGCCGTGCGCGATCCCAAGCATGTGCGCCAGATGCCCGGGCGCCTGTGCGGAGAAACCACGGATGCCGAAGGAAAGCGGGGTTTCGTCCTCACGCTCTCGACGCGCGAACAGCATATCCGCCGGGAGAAGGCGACGAGCAACATCTGCACCAATTCGGGTCTTTGCGCGCTGGCCTTTACCGTCCACATGACGCTGCTCGGCGAAGAGGGGATGCGGCGGCTCGCGGCCGAAAACCATCGCCTTGCATGTTTGGCGGCAGACCGGCTCGCTCAGGTGCCGGGCGTGAGCGTTCTCAATGGTGCCTTCTTCAACGAATTCACTCTCATGCTCGAAGGTCGCCGCGCACGCGACGTGGTGCGCGAACTGGCCGAACGTGGTATCCTTGCCGGCGTGTCGCTAGGGCGGCTCTATCCCGGCGTCGAAGCGCTGGAGCATGCCCTGCTCGTAGCCGTGACGGAAATGACGACCGAAGAAGATATCGATGCGCTCGCCATTGGCCTTCACGATGCGCTGGGCAAAGCCACGCCCGTATCCGGCGCCACCCAGCAGGAGTACGCCGAATGAACGCGCCTAACCAGTCCGGCTGGAAGCCTTCGATGCAAGCGGTGGAGGAAGGGGTCGATCACGGCCCTGCAACGACCACCGGTAACCGTGCTCTCATGCTCGAAGAACCGCTGATCTTCGAGATTGGCCATACTGAAACGACGGGCGTGGACCTGCCGCCGGTCGATCCCGATGCCACGACCCGGCTGAGCGATTTCGCGCGCAGCGAGCCGATCGGCCTGGTTGGCCTGACAGAGCCGGAGACCGTGCGTCATTACACGCGGCTCAGCCGCCAGAATTACGGGATTGACTTGGGCTTCTTCCCGCTCGGCAGTTGCACGATGAAGCACAATCCGCGCCTCAACGAAAAAGTCGCGCGCCTGCCCGGTTTCGCCGACATTCACCCGCTCGCCCCGCAAGGAAGCGTGCAGGGCGCGTTGCAAGTGATCTACGAACTGGGCGAGTGGTTGAAGACGCTCACCGGCATGCCCGGCATCGCGATGAGCCCGAAAGCGGGCGCACATGGCGAATTGTGCGGCATCCTGGCCATCCGCGCCGCGCATACGGCGAACGGAAACCCCCGCGAAGTGGTGCTGGTGCCCGAAAGCGCGCACGGTACCAATCCCGCCACCGCTGCCTTTGCCGGTTACAAGGTCGAGGATATCCCAGCGACCGCCGAAGGCCGCGTGGATGTCGACAAGCTGAAAGCCCGGCTCGGGCCGGACGTTGCGGCGGTCATGATTACGAACCCCAATACATGTGGCCTGTTCGAAAAGGACTTTCGTACCATTGCCGACGCCGTCCATGATGCCGGCGGTTACGTTTATTGCGACGGGGCGAACTTCAACGCGATCGTTGGCCGCGTGCGTCCAGGCGATCTCGGCGTCGATGCGATGCATATCAACTTGCACAAGACCTTTTCCACGCCCCATGGCGGCGGCGGTCCTGGCTCGGGGCCGGTGGTCTTTTCCGAAGCCCTCACGCCCTTTGCACCCTTGCCCCACGTGATCGAAGAGGGCGGCGAATATCACCTTGTCGAGGAGGAGAGCGCCGGCGAAAGCGCCGATACCTTCGGCCGGATGACAGCGTTTCACGGTCAGATGGGCATGTTCACCCGCGCGCTCACATACATGTTGAGCCACGGGGCCGACGGCCTGAAACAGGTGGCCGAGGACGCGGTGCTCAACGCGAACTACATCCTGCGCGCGATGGAGGACATCCTGCATGCGCCCTTCGCCGATAGCGGCCCGTGCATGCACGAAGCGCTGTTTGGCGACCGCGACTTCGAAGGCGATCTGTCGACGCTTGACCTCGCCAAGGGGCTGATCGACGAAGGCTTCCATCCGATGACGGTCTACTTCCCGCTGGTGGTCCATGGCGCGATGCTGGTCGAGCCGACCGAAACCGAGAGCAAGGCTTCGATCGATCAGTTCATCACCGCGTTCCGCAGCCTCGTCGAGCGCGCCAAAGCTGGCGATGAGACGCTAAAGAACGCACCCTACCATGCGCCGCGCCGCCGGCTTGACGAGACCGCTGCTGCGCGTAGGCCGAAGCTGAGCTGGACGGGGCTGGAAGAGCAAACCTGAACCTACCCCGCCTGTAAAGCGCACGCGGGGATCCATGCGCATCGTCTTTTCGCGCAAGGGTTTTGATACATCCTCAGGCGGCGGGCCATCGCCGATTGTCGCGGGACGCCCGGTCAGCCTGCCGATCCCGGACACAAGGGGCATTGCGCAGACGACCTATGGCGATCTGGGGCTGGGCGAACATGTCAATGCGGCCAGTCGCGGGCGGCTTGGCGACGGCGACTTTTGCCATGACGATCCGCTTTTCACCAACGGGGGCGAGTGTATCTTTGGCCAATGCGGCGCGGCGCAGACCCATCTGGAGCGGCAGGGCGTTGGTCAGGGCGATGTTTTCCTGTTCTTCGGGCTCTTCCGCACGCGGGACGAGGGTGAACCGTGCGGCAAGCCGCATCATCGCATCTTCGGGTATCTGCAGGTGCGTGAAGTCACGCTTCTGGCCGATGGCGTCCCCGACGATGCGCGCAACCTGCGCCATCCACACGCGTTGAGACTGCACGCACGCAATGATTGCCGGTGGCGCGGTGAAGGACAGGTAGCGGCGCGGGCGAGCGCGGCCTTGCGACTGACTGTGCCGGGTGGCCCACCAAGCCATTGGCACCGCCCGAACTGGCTGAAGCGAGGCGGGCTGACCTATCACGACCGACCCGATCGCTGGCTTCCCGGTCGCCAGTTGAAAAGCGTAGCGCGCGGTCAGGAATTCGTCGCCGATATTGGTCGCCGCGAGGCGCCGCGGCGCTGGCTCGCTGATATCATCGCCGCGATCAAAGCGTCCGGATAATGCCCGAAAAGTCGAGATCACCATGTTCGGCGGCAAAACCTTCGTAAAGTTCGCGCGCGTGGTTGCCGAGCGGCGTACTCGCATCGGCACTGCGGGCCGCTTCCATGGCGAGCCGCAGGTCCTTGACCATCAGCGCGCTTGCAAAACCGCCCTGATATTCCTTGTCCGAGGGGCTTTCAGGCCCGACACCGGGGACCGGGCAATAGCTCGTCATCGACCAGCACTGGCCCGATGAAACGCTGGCGATATCGTAGAAGTTCTGGGGATCGAGCCCGAGCTTTTGCGCCATGGTGAAAGCCTCGCAGGTGCCGATCATCTGAATGGCGAGGAGCATGTTGTTGCAGATCTTTGCCGCCTGTCCGTTGCCCGCATCGCCTGCGTGGATCACGGCTTTGCCCATCGCGGCCAGCACCGGCTGCGCGGCGTCGAAGGCGTGCCGCTCCCCGCCCACCATGAAGGTAAGCGTGCCGCCAGCTGCTGCTGCGATGCCGCCCGAGACCGGCGCGTCAACCATCTTGTAGCCTTGGCGCTTAGCTGCGCTGGCGACCTCACGCGCGGTCGCCACGTCGATGGTCGAGCAGTCGATCAGCGTCGCGGTATGCGGCGCATGGCCGAGCACGTCCTTGGTATAGACCTGCTTCACAATAGCGCCGTTGGGCAGCATCGAGACAATCGCATCGACATGCTCCACCGCCTCGCGCGCGGTGTCGAAGGTTTCGCAACCAGCCTCCTTCGCAGCCTCCAGCGCGGCGGGGGCAAGATCGAAGGCACGCACTTCATGCCCGGCTTTCACGAGGTTCGCGGCCATCCCGCCGCCCATATTGCCAAGGCCGATGAAAGCGATCCTCATGTTATCGCCCCTTCCACTGCCCATCCCGCTTGTCGATGAAGGCCGCCATGCCCTCGGCCTTGTCTTCGCTTGCGGTGAGGATCTGGAAGATGCGGCGTTCCATTAAGAGGCCCTGATCGAGGCTCGTTTCAAACGCGGCGTTCACCATCTCCTTGTTCGCGATGGCAGCCATGGGGGGCATCTGCGCGATCGTCCTGGCGGTTTCGAGGGTCTTGGCGATCAACTCTGCATGCGGCACCACGCGCGCGACGAGGTTGGCGCGTTCGGCTTCCTCGGCGTCCATCATCCGGCCCGTGAGGCACATTTCCATCGCCTTTGCTTTGCCGATCGCACGGGTCAGGCGTTGCGAACCGCCCATGCCGGGTGCGACGCCGAGCTTGATCTCCGGCTGGCCGAACTTCGCATTGTCTGAGGCGATGATGAAGTCCGCCATCATGGCGAGCTCACACCCGCCACCGAGCGCGAAGCCGTTCACCGCTGCGATCCACGGTTTGCGGGTCTTGGCGACGATCTCGCTCGTCCATAGGGCGAAGAAGTCCTGAAGATAGAAATCCGCCGCCGCCTTGTCGTGCATCTCCTTGATATCGGCGCCGGCCGCGAAGGCCTTGTCGCCCGATCCGGTGATGACGGCACATAGCTGGCCCTTATCGTCCTGATAGGCAGCGAAGGCGTCGATCAGTTCGGCCAGCACCGTTGTATTCAGAGCGTTGAGCGCCTTTGGCCGGTTGAGCGTCATCAGGGTGACGCCGGTGTGTCCCTGCGCGTCGGTTTCGACGGTGATGGTTTCGAAATCGCTCATAACGGCGTCCATTCCTCATTGGCGGGCAGGGGGGCGAAGATCCGGTCGAGCAATTCGTCGGTCACACCTTCGGGCGTTGCCGGGTTCCAGTCCGGATCGCCGGTCTTGTCGACGATCACCGCGCGCACACCTTCGGCAAAATCGGGCCGGGTCAGCACACGGCTCGCGATGCGATATTCCATCCGCATGTTGTCGGCGAAATCCTCCAGCGCCCTGGAGGTTGCGAGCTGACGTAACGCCACCTTGCAAGTCTGGGGGCTCTTTGTGCCGAGCGTGTCGCGTTCCTTGGCTGCCCACTCATCGCCTTCGCCTGCAGCCGCTTCGAGGCTGGCGAGGATGTCTTCATAGCGATCGGAAGCGAAATGCTTGGCGATCTTGAGTGCGTTGCCCTTGATCTTCGCTTCGGGCGGAGTGCCGACGGGTTCGGACAGGATACCAGCAATACGTCCCGGACGCTCGGCAATGCGCGCCTTGAGGTCGTCGAGCATCTCGCTTGGCACCCAATGCGTGGCAAGGCCAGTCCACAGCGCCTCTGACCCGTCGAGGCGAGCCCCTGTGAGCGCCAGGAACTCCCCGAGCCGTCCGCCCAGACGTGCAAGATACCAGCCGCCGCCCACATCGGGGAACAGGCCAATGCCGGTCTCAGGCATGGCGAACCGGGTGTTTTCTGTCGCCACGCGAAACTTGGCGGGCATGGCGATGCCGACCCCGCCGCCCATGGTGATCCCGTCCATGAAGGCGACCACGGGCTTGGGATAGGAAAACAGCTGATGGTTGAGGCGATATTCATCGTGGAAGAATTCGCGCCCGGCGACGCCGCCATCGCTCACCGCGCTCTCGCGCAGCATGGCGATATCGCCGCCAGCGCAAAAGCCGCGCGTGCCTTCGACATGGTCGATGATGACGGCTTCGACGCTGTCATCTTGCGCCCAGTCACTGAGCGCCGCGCTCATCGCATGACACATCTCCAGCGTGAGGGCATGCAGCGCCTTGGGCCGGTTGAGCGAGATATGGCCGACACGGTCGGTCTTGCGGGTGAGAACATGGTCGTTCCCGCTCACCTCATTGTCCTGCCGCATTGGATCAGGCCCCCTGCCGCAACAGGTCCCGGCCCACGACCATGCGCATGATCTGGTTGGTGCCTTCCAGGATCGAGTGTACCCGCAAATCGCGCCAGAACCGCTCGATCGGATAGTCCTGCAAGTAACCGTAACCGCCATGGAGTTGCAGCGCGCGATCGACCACTGCCGAACCGTTATCGGTCGCCAGCCGTTTCGCCATTGCCGAAAAGCGGGTTTTGTCAGGCGCGTTGTCCGTCACCTTGACGGCGGCAAGATAAAGCAGCGCGCGCGCCGCTTCGAGATCGGTCGCCATGTCGGCGAGGGTGAACTGCGTGTTCTGGAACTCCGCAATCGGCTGGCCGAACTGGGTGCGTTCCTTGGTGTAGCGGATCGCCTCGTCCAGGCACCTCTGCGCCCCGCCGAGCGAGCACGCACCAATATTGAGACGCCCGCCATCAAGCCCCTGCATCGCGATGCGAAAGCCTTCACCTTCACCGCCCACGACGTTTTCCGCCGGCACGCGAACATCCTCCATGATCAGCTGCGCTGTAGGTTGTGAATGCCAGCCGAGCTTCTTTTCCTCTGCGCCAAAGCTGACGCCATCCATGTCCTTTTCGATCACCATGCAGGTGACACCACCTGCACCGTCATCGCTGGTGCGGACCATCACGACATAGACCTCGTTCTTGCCGCCGCCCGAGATGAACTGCTTGGTGCCGGTGACGACATAATCGTCCCCGTCGCGCCGCGCATGGGTCTTGAGCGCGGCTGCGTCCGAGCCGCTTCCCGGTTCGGTGAGCGCGTAGCTTGCGATATGCTCCATGGTGACGAGCTGGGGCAGGTATTTCGCCTTGACCGCATCACCGCCGAAACGATCGATCATCCAGGCGGCCATGTTGTGGATCGAGATGAAGGCGCTTGTGGACGGACAGCCATAGGCCATCGCCTCCATGATCAGCGCCGCTTCGAGCCGTCCGAGCCCGATGCCGCCGCTTTCTTCCGAGACGTAGATGGCACCAAAGCCCAGTTCGGCCGATTGCTGGATCACGTCGCGCGGGAAAATGTGCTTCTCGTCCCACTCGGCAGCGTTCGGAGTGATATTGTCGGCGGTGAAGCGCTCGGCCGTCTCGCGGATGGCAAGCTGGTCGTCGTCTAGCTGAAATTGTCCGGTCATGGGGGCGGCCTCTACTCCGGTGTCGGACGCGATGGAAGGGGTGCGTTATCGCTCACCGCAATGCACGGCACTGGCGCGAGGTCAGTCCGGACAGCGGGTCAGCACCAGGGGTTCGCCGACGTCTCCCTCGGTGCCAAGCGGCGTCAGCAGGTTGCCATCCTCGGAGAGCGAGAGCACGAGCGTATCGTCCCACGTCTCGCCCTCTCCCTCCATCGCAAGGTCAATGCTCACACTGGCTTCATTGCGCGCGGTCACGCTTTCGACCGCGCCTCTCGCCTCGTAGAAAATGATGTCCTGGCTCCCGATCTCCATGCGAAGATCGGACGCGGGATCGCACGAGCCACTGCTGGCGTCCCAGACGCCAGTGAACGCGCCGGGAATAACCGAAAGCTGTGACCCGGCTCGGGTCGGTCCGCTCGGGGCTTCGTCAGCGAGACTGCGCTCGCCGGGGAGGGTTTGTTCGTCATCCGCGCCGCTGGTGGGTGACACTTCGCTGTCCACCGGCCCCGCTTCCTGCTGGTCGCACGCGGCGAGAAGCGCGAGCGGGGTGAACAGAAGAACAATGGTGCGCATCATCCAGTTTGAAAGCCTCGTCGTTTGCTAAAGTTCGATCCTATGCGGGGCATGGGCGGTATTGGGTGACGGACATAATACCATCGGCATCGTCATGGTTGATCGCGAGAGTTCCGTCCTGTTGCAGCGCGAAATCCTTGCGCGACGTAATCCTTTCAGGAGCGGGAGGCGGGGTCGTGTCGAATGTAGCATCGATCATCGTATCTGTGCGATTGTGCACCTCGACGATCCGGCCTCCTGTCTCGAACAGGGTGTAGCCCTCGGCTCTTACAGTCAGCACCTTACCAAAATTGTCGTTGGTGGTGGAGGTCTGTTGGCAGTCTTCGTTCGTACTCGCGTGGCCCAGATCGTCCTCGCGCCAGCGACCGCGCATTGCGGCGGGCATGGTCGTTTCGCCGCCGTCTTCAGCGGTGTCTTCAAGGGGCGAAGCATCATTGCCAACGCCCCGGTCGGCCTCAACAATCATGGTGGCTTCTTCGGACGCCGGTTCGAATGCGCTGTCTTCCGGAGAGGAGCAGGCGGCGACGGCCAGCAGATGAGCCAGAAACGCGATTCGTGCCATTGTCATCCCATCGTCGGAATTATGAACGCGTCCTTGTTGTCCGCATCGGCGGTTCCATCAGGCCAGCGCTGGGTGACCTTCTTGATCTTGGTCCAGAAGCGCAGTCCTTCGGTTCCGTACTGGTCGATATCGCCGAAGCCGGAGCGCTTCCAGCCGCCGAAACTGTGATAGCTTACCGGCACCGGTATCGGCACATTGATGCCCACCATGCCGACATTGACGCGGTGCGCAAATTCGCGGGCGGCATGGCCGTTGCGGGTGAAGATCGCGACGCCATTGCCGTATTGATGCTCGCTCGGCAGGCGCACCGCGTGCTCGAAATCGTCGGCACGCACAATCTGGAGGACCGGGCCGAATATCTCTTCCTGGTAGGACTCCATCTGCGGGGTCACGCGGTCGATCAGGGTCGGACCCACGAAAAAGCCGTCTTCGTGGCCCTGCAGGGTGAAGCCGCGGCCGTCTATGACGATCTCCGCGCCCTCTTTCTCGGCGGTGTCGATCCAGCCTTCGATGCGAGCCTTATGCTCGGGCGTGACGACCGGACCGTAATGCGCGTCCGGATCGCTCGACACGCCGATGCGAAGGGCATTGATCGCGGGGATCAGCTTTTCGCGCAGCCGCTCGGCGGTGTCCTCGCCCACCGGAACCACGACGGGGAGCGCCATGCAGCGTTCACCCGCCGAACCGAATGCGGCACCCGACAGATCGTTCACGACCTGATCGAGATCAGCGTCGGGCATGACGATACCGTGGTTCTTGGCCCCTCCCATCGCCTGCACGCGCTTGCCCGCCGCGACGCCGCGCTTGTAGACATAATGCGCAATGTCGGACGAGCCGACGAAGCTGACCGCGCCGATCGCCTCGTGATCAAGGATCGCATCCACCATTTCCTTGTCGCCATGGACGACCTGTAGCAGCCCCTCGGGCGCCCCCGCTTCAAGGAACAGTTCCGCCAGCCGCACCGGTACGCTCGGATCGCGTTCGGAAGGTTTGAGGATGAACGCATTGCCGGCCGCGATCGCCATGCCAAACATCCACATCGGAATCATCGCGGGGAAGTTGAACGGGGTGATCCCCGCGCCGATCCCGAGCGGCTGCCGCATCGAATAGATGTCGATCCCGGGCCCTGCGCCTTGCGTGTATTCACCCTTCAGAACTTGCGGGATACCGCACGCATATTCGATGACCTCAAGTCCGCGCTGCACGTCGCCCTTCGCATCATCGATCACCTTGCCATGTTCGGACGACAGCAGTTCGGCCAGATCCTGCATGTTCGCCTCGATGAGCTCCTTGAACCGGAACATGACGCGCGCGCGCTTCTGGGGATTGGTCGCGGCCCAGCCGGGCTGAACTTCGCGGGCGGCGGCAACAGCGCGATCGAGCAGGGTGGCATCGCCGAGCGGCACTTCGGCCTGCACCTCTCCAGTCGAGGGGTTCCAGACCTTATGGCTGCGCGAGGCGGCGGGGCTTTCGCCTCCGGCCAGGAAATGATCGATCTGACGCATGGCGGTTCTCTCTCCTAATTCTTGTCGCCCAGATGAAGGTGCCAGGCGCCAGTGGCAAGGGCCAGAAGGAAAGGGATGATCGATTGCGCGCCGTTCCCTGCGCGGGTAGAGCTGCGAGTGACAAGGGGGGACGTTGCGCCATGTGGACCGAACTGCACGAACGCTTCGCCGCCGCGCCGATCGTGCCGCTCATATCGGAGAACGAGCCGGCGCATGCGCGCAAGCTCGCTCGCGCGCTTGGCGAAGGCGGGCTGACGGTCCTGGAAGTCGTCATGCGCCATCCCGGCTCGCTCGATGGCATGAAAGCGATCCTGGGCGAGAAGGACGCGCTGATCGTTGGCGCGGGCACGGTTCTGGATGCGGGCCAGGCGCGCATGGTGATCGATGCAGGCGCCGAGTTCCTCGTCTCACCCGGACTCGACGAAGCAATTGCGCGGCTTTGCGAAGAGCGCGGCGTGCCTTACTTGCCTGGCACCATGACGCCCGGCGAAGTCCAGCGTGCTCGTGCACTCGGCCTGGATGCCGTCAAATTTTTCCCGGCAAGTCTGGCTGGCGGACCGGCGATGCTGAAGGCCCTGAGCGCGGTGTTCGGCAATATGCGCTTCATGCCGACCGGCGGGATTTCGCCCGACAATCTCAAGGATTACCTCGCGCTGGAGAGCGTGCTGGCCTGTGGCGGAAGCTGGCTGACGCCGCCCGATGCGACGGCGCAGGGCGACTGGGCACGCATTACCGGTCTGGCGCGCGAAGCGGTTGATCTGGCGCGCGAGAGGCTGGCTTAGCCGGGCAGCGTCGCAGATATCGGCGCCAGGATGACTTAACCGTCGGACTTTCTTCCAGTCTTCCAAGTCCTGTATGGCGCTGGCGCGGCTTTTCCGATAGCGCGCGCGTCATAATGCGATGGCTACCATTCCTGTGCGCGGCAATTTTGCTTGCGGCGTGCGCGGGCGAAGACGAACCTGAAACAGAACGGAGCGTCGCGGTGGTGGCCGAGCCCGTCACCTTCTCCACGGATCAAGAAATCGTCGAAGCGATTGGCACAGCGCGCGCGGCGCGTTCGGCCGAGATCTATCCGGAAGTCTCGGGCCAGGTGGAGGCGGTGCGGTTTGGCGCGGGCGATTTCGTGCGCGAAGGTACGGTGCTGCTTACCCTCGATGCACGCGCCGAGCGGCTGGCGCTGCGCCTTGCCGAAGTGCGCGTGGCCGAAGCCGAGCAACTGCTTTCGCGCTATCGCCGGATCGAGGACACCGGCGCGTTGTCCGAAAGCCAGATCGAAGCGGGGGAGACCGCGCTTGCCGCTGCGCAGATCGAGCGCGATCAGGCGGCCGTTGCGCTGGCGCTGCGTACTGTGCGTGCGCCTTTCAGCGGGCATATCGGCTTTACCGAGATCGACCCGGGCGACCGGGTGACGCCTACGACCCTGATCGCGCAGCTCGATCAGCGCGCCCGCCTGTTCGTAGACTTCAACGCACCTGAATCCGCCTTTCAGCGGCTGCGCAAAGGGGAAAGCGTGGAGCTGGTCGCGTTTTCGGAGCCCGCGCGCACGATCACCGCGCCCATCCAGACGATCGACAGCACGGTGGGGCAGGACCAACGCAGCTACCGGGTCCGCGTCGCAATCGACAATTCCAGTGACCGCTACCGCCCCGGTATGAGCTTTTCCGTGCGCTTCGCCGCCGAAGGAGCAGAACGCCCTACCGTGCCCGAAGCGGCGGTGATGTGGACCGGGGATGGCTCCTCGATCTTCGGCGTGCGGGACGGAGCGGCGGTGCGCATCCCCGTCACGATCACCTCCCGGCGTGAAGGGGTCGCGTTGCTCGATGCGCCGATCGAGCGCGGAACGCTGGTCATCATCGAAGGTGTGCAGAAAGTGCGTGAGGGGCAGGCGGTAACGCTGGTCGAGCCGCCAAAGCGCGATGCCGCCGAGGTCGAGGTAACCGCCTCGTGAAGCGGCTCGACCTGCCAATGCTCGCAGTCAAGCGACCGCTGCTCATCTTCGTACTCAACCTGCTGATCGTAATCGCGGGCGTGGCGGCGATCCTTGGCACAGAAGTGCGCGAACTGCCCGATATCGACCGCCCCGTTGTGAGCGTCAGCGCGAGCCTGCCAGGCGCTGCGCCAGAGACAATGGACGCCGAAGTCACCTCGGTGCTCGAAAATGCCGCCGCGCGCGTCAACGGCGTGCGTCAGATCCGCTCCTCGAGCGAGGAGAACAACAGCCGCATCCGCGTAGAGTTCAATCCCGGCACCGATCTCGATGCCGCCGCGACCGATATTCGCGAGGCCGTGAGCCGGGTCACGCGCGAACTGCCCGAACGCACGGAGCAGGTTCGCGTCGTCAAGGCGGACGAGGACGCCGATGCAATCGTAACGCTGGCGGTATCGAGCAACGCTTATGACGTCGCCGAGCTGACCCGGATTGTCGAAAACGACATTATCCCCGAACTGCTCGCCGCCGAAGGGGTCGCCAGCGTCGATACGTTCGGCACGCGCGAGACTCAGCTGCGGGTTGCGGTCGATCCGATCCGCCTGGCGCGCTACCAGCTTACCATGGGCGACGTTGCCGCCGCGCTGGAGAACGCGCCGTTCGATACGCCAGTGGGCTCGTTCAGCTCGGACGCGCAGGACCTCATCGTGCGCGCCGAAGCGAACGCGGCCGATCCGCAAGCCATCGCCGCAATTACCGTGCAGGACGAAGTCCGGATCGGCGATATCGCGCAAACCTATTTCGCGCCCGCCGATGCGACCAGCTATGTTCGGCTCGACGGTGAACCGGTGATCGGTCTGGGCATCATTCGGCAGGCCAATTCGAACACAATCGCGATCTCCGATGCGACCCGCGCGGCGACGCAGCGCATCAATGCACGCTTTGCCGAGATCGACATTCGGGTGATCGCCGACGATGCCGAGTTCATCCGTGTGTCGGTCCGCGAGGTGCTCATGACGCTCGCCATCACGGTTTTCGTGGTCATGGTCACGATATTTCTGTTCTTCGGCCACTGGAAGCCGACCCTGATACCCAGCACAGCCATCCCGGTCGCTCTGATCGGCGTGGTCGCGGGGATATGGGCGCTTGGCTTTTCGATCAACCTTCTGACCCTGCTTGCCCTGGTTCTTGCGACCGGGCTGATCGTCGATGATGCCATCGTGGTGCTGGAGAACGCACAGCGCCTGCAAAAGGACAAGGGGCTGGGGCGCAAGGCGGCAGCGGTGCTCGGCACACGGCAGGTCTATTTCGCGGTGATCGCGACGACGGCGGTACTGGTTTCGGTGTTCGTGCCGATCAGCTTCCTGCCGTCAGAAACCGGGCGGCTGTTTCGCGAGTTCGGGTTCGTTCTGGCCATCGCGGTCATCCTTTCAACCTTCGTTGCGGTCAGCCTTGTTCCCGCGCTCGCCGCCAGGATCGATCTGGCCGACGACGCGGCGGAGCCCAACCCCCGGCTTGCTCGCTTTGCCGGCAAGGCCGCGTATAGATATGGCGATGCTGTGGAACGCTGCATCGCCCATCCCGGACGCACGGTCGCAGTGGGGCTTCTCGCGCTGCTCGGCGCGGCGGCGATCTACACGCAGATCGACGAGGAACTGGTGCCGGACGAAGACCGCTCCACCATCTTCCTCTGGGCGAGCGGACCGGACGGTGTCGGGCTTTCGTTCATGGACCGCGAGATGGACGAGATCGAAGTCATCCTCGAACCGCTGCTGGAAAGCGGCGAAGTGCAGTCCACGCTGTCCATCGTCGGGCGCTACGATCCCAATCGCATTCTGGTGAACATGACGCTTGCCGACTGGGACGAGCGCGAACGCTCCCAGGCGCAGATCGTCGAGGAATTGAACGAACCGCTCGACCGGCTCCCCGGCTCGCGCGCTTCGGCCAGAGGACGCGGTACGTTGAGCGGCGGGGGCGGGCCCGGCGCGGGCGGGATCGAAGTCGCGCTGACCGGAGACGATTACGCCGGGATCTACCGCTCCGCGCGTGCGCTCGCCGATGCGATCGACACCGGGTCCGACATTCTTTCCGACGCCGAGATATCCTATCAGCCCACCCAGCCGCAGCTTTCCATCGGGATCGACCGCGACCGCGCCGCCGATCTCGGCGTCGATCTCGACGAACTGGCGCTCACCTTGCGTGTGATGGTTGATGGGGAAGAGGTGGTCGATCTCAACGTGGATGATCAGGCGATCCCGATTTTCCTGACGTCCGAGACCGTGTCGATCACCCGGCCCAGCGATCTGGGCAACCTGTTCGTTCGCAGTGATGCGGGCGGTCTCGTTCCCGTCTCCTCGCTCACCCGGTTTACCGAAGAAGGGGTGGCCGCCGAGCTTGATCGCACGGAGCAGCGCCGCGCAATCGAAGTCGAAGCGGTGATTGCGCCGGGGACCCCGCTCGCCGATGCGGTTACCGAGATCGAGCGACTGGCCGATAGCGTTCTTGCAGATAATATCGAAATGATCCTGCAAGGCGAGGCGCAGCAGCTGGCCGAAAGCTCGAATGAGCTGCTGCTGACCTATGGCTTCGCGATCCTGATCGTGTTCCTCGTCCTGGTCGCGCAATTTGAAAGTCTGGCAAGCCCGCTGGTTATTCTCGCCTCCATACCTTTCGCGCTCGCCGCAGCGCTGTTTGCCCTGTTTGCATCGGGCACGTCGCTTAACATCTATTCGCAGATCGGGCTGGTCATGCTGATCGGCCTGATGGCGAAGAACGGTATCCTGATGGTCGAATTCGCCGATCAGCGCCGCGAAGAAGGCGCCAGTGTTCCCGAAGCCATCGGCGATGCCGCGCGCATTCGCCTGCGCCCTATTGCCATGACACTGATCTCGACAGTCGCGGGAGCGCTCCCGCTGGTGCTGGCGAGCGGCGCGGGGGCCGAGGCGCGCGAGGCGATCGGCTGGGTAATATTCGGCGGGCTCGGGATCGCAGGCGTCTTCACGCTGTTCCTCGTACCCGCACTCTATACTCTGATCGCGCCGCTGTCCAAGCCGCGCAGCGTCGATCTGACCCGGCTGGAGCGCGAGCTTGCCCAGGATGAGGCGGATCGCGGCAGCAGCGCCGCGCTAACCGAAGCGCCCGCTCAGGCATGATCCGCACATCGCTGATCCTCGCCGCAACGCTGATTGCCGCCGGATGTACCGGGGCGGACATTCCACCCGTGGAGCCTGCCGCCGGCGTTGCCATTCCGGTGGACTTTCTTGCCGACACGCGGCCCGAAGCGGGGCTGGACGATGTGTGGTGGCACGGCTTCGACGAGCCGGAGTTGAACGCACTCGTCGAAGCGGCACTCCTGCGCAATCAATCGCTTGAGGCTGCCCGGCAGCGATTGGTGGCAGCGCGCGCGCTGGTGCGGGCGGAACAATCGGACTTTGCGCCGACGGTGGATATGCTGGGCACGTCCGACCTCGATCTCGACGATGCAGGTAGCGTCCTCGACGGCGCGGGCGCTTCGATTGGCGGGGTCTGGACGATCGACATCAATGGGCGACTGTCGGCCGAACTCGCAGCCGCGGTGGCCAATGCCGATGGTGCCATGCACTTCGTAGCCGATCGGCGCCGCCTGATCGCGGCTGCGGTGGCAAGCCAGTATATCGAGCTCAAGCGTACGGCGGCTCGGTTGCAATTGCTTGACCAGTCGACCGATCTGCAGCGCCAGACCCTCAATATCGTCACCCTGCGCTTCGAAGCGGGGCTGTCCGCCAATCTCGACGTGCGCCGCGCCGCAGCTGACCTTGCGCGCACGCAGGCGCAGCGCGGCGCACTTGTTCTGGCGCGCGCGCGGGCGGCGAACGCGCTTGCGGTCCTGACCGGTTCTCCGCCCGTGCCTATCCCGCCTGCCGCCGAGGACGCGCAAGTCCCCGCCTATGAACGCGGACCGGAACTGGGTCTTCCCGCCAGTCTACTTCGGCGGCGGCCCGACCTGTTGCTCGCCGAAGCCGATATTGCCGTAGCCGCTGCCAATGTCGGGATCGAGCGCGCCGACCTTGTCCCCGCGTTTGCCATTCCGGGCCTGCTGACCCTTGGCGACGGCACATTTGGCGGACTATTCTCGCAGGCGATCGCAGGGCTCTCCGCCGTGCTTGATGTACCGGTCTTCGATGCTGGCCGGCGCCGGGCCGAGATCGACGTCGCGCTCAGCCTGTTGGAGGCGGAAACCGCGACCTACCGCGAGACGCTTCTGACAGTCCTTGCCGAGGTGGAAACCGCCCTCGTTGCGATCGACGCTGCCGCAGACCGTACCGACGAATTTGCCAGCGCCGTGACTGAAAGTGAAGCGGCCTTTGATCAATCCAACGCGCTTTATCGCGAAGGGCTCGCATCGCTCTTCGATGTGCTGGACGTGCAGCGCCAGCTGATCGGCAGCCGCGAAGCGCTGATCGACGGTAACGCTGATCTGGCGCAAGCCTATATCGATCTGTTCGCCGCGATCGGTTCGGAAACGGGGAATGTCGACGTCCGATCACGGTGAGCGGGGCATCGTCAGTTGAAGCCCGTTGGGTCGCTCGCATGAGCGTTCGGATTAAATCCCGTTGACGATGCCCCCAAACGCGGACAGGTGCCTATCGCTTGCAGGATGCCCGCTGGTCGCGCTCGTCGCCCGGTCTCGCGCCTGTCATGCGGGTGTAGCTCAATGGTAGAGCAGAAGCTTCCCAAGCTTAAGACGAGGGTTCGATTCCCTTCACCCGCTCCAGCGCCGCCTTCCCAAAACATCGCGGAAACGCTATAAAACCCTCGGAAATCAGAGGGTTTTTGAAGTTGCATAGTCCTGGATTTGCCCGGCTAGTCTCGCCAAATCTCCCGGAATTGGGGGCCTTTTTGGGGGCCTCACAGGTTTACGCCAATTCGAGAGGCCCCCAATCTTGGGGCCTTTTCTGGGTAAAGGTTTGAAATCATGGCGCTAACAGACGTCGGAATTCGCAAGGCTAAGGCTGGTCCGAAAGCCTGAAAAAATGAGCGACGCGTCCGGACTGCTCCTTCTAGTGGAGCCAAGCGAAGGAAAACTGTGGCGAATGAAGTACCGCGTCGCGGCACGCGAGAATAAACGGCTATCGGACGATACCCGGAAATCGGGCTCGCAGAAGCGCGATGCAGCGCGAGAGCAGCGGGCTCAGGGCAAGGACCCGACCGATGGAAATCAGTCCTCGTTCCCCTGCTCGTTCTTGACGACGTGACTGACGAACAGGACGAACGGCTCGTCCCCGTCGTTCTGCCACCAATGGGTCACCGTATGTGGCTCGGTCGCCGTGTCGCCGACCGTGCGGCGGATGGGAACCGCGCAGTCGGAACGGTGCTCGAGAGCCGTGCCGCTGAGAACGTAGGCATAGCCCGGCATGTCGGCATGGGCGTGAACCTCCAGCACGCCGCCGGGCATGATCGTCACCAGGCGTTCTTGGAGGACACCGTTCAGGCCCGTGGCCTCGGTGAGG
>JAZBPE010000076.1:0-36934 GCA_036353345.1 Erythrobacter sp.
GAGCCACGCCCCGCCCTGGTCCCCTTCACGCTTGGCGGCGAGGATGTCCTGTTTCGCGAACTATCCGGCGTTTCCGCGCTGGTGCGCACGCGGGTCGGCGGGACCGCGTTCGAAGAGGCGGCGCTGTTCACGCATAAGGGGCTGTCGGGCCCTGCAATCCTGCAAGCCTCGTCATATTGGCAGCATGGCGAGCCGGTCGGCGTCGATTTCCTGCCGGCACAGCAAGGCGACTGGCTGCTCGCCGAAAAGCGCGACCGGCCTCGCGCTTCGCTGAAAACGGTGCTGCGCGAGCTGATGCCCGTCCGTCTTGCTGATGCGCTTGTCGAACGGCTGGGCGTCGATCACGAACTTGGCAACATGGCGGACAAAACCTTGCGCGAGGTTGCGGCGCGGCTTGCTGACTGGCGCTTCACACCGACTGGCACGGAGGGTTTTGCGAAGGCCGAAGTCACGATCGGCGGTATCGACACGCGCGAACTTTCGAGCCGCACGATGGAAGCGAAGAGCGCGCGCGGTCTTTACGCGATCGGCGAAGCGGTCGATGTCACCGGATGGCTTGGCGGCTACAACTTCCAGTGGGCCTGGGCGAGCGGTGTTGCATGCGGCGAAGCGCTCGCACACGCCCACTAGAACAGCTTGCGTATATCGACGCCGATGAAACGGCCCACGGGATCGATCAGAAACGGCTGATAGTTAAGCGGTGTAACGCCGCTTTCGTCCACCACCCGGCGCTGCGCGTCGAGGACGTTGTCGGCGCGCAACGAGAGGCGCAGGTTCTCGAGCCATGGCGATTCGCTGCCGAGAAGTTCATCGAGCTCGCTGAATACGCGAATATCAAAGGTTGCGAGGTCCTCGAAGAAAATATTGCTGCCCGCGCCCGTGCCATTGAGCGCAGCTTCACCGGTATAGCGCCCCGATAGCCGTACCCCGATGCCAGCGCCGAAAATGCCCGCTTCCAATCGCGTTGTATTGCGCGGCAAACCGAAAGCGCCGGTCGCATCGCCATCGAGCTGGTCGAGCGGCGCAAGGCCGGACGCGATGAGGATGGTATTTTCGAGCTCGATCGTATGGTTGAGCGAGGCGAAATAGCGAAAGCCGCGAAACGAATCGCCGCTTAGCGGATTGAAGCTGACAGCAGGTGGACCGCCACCGCCAGCTGCGCTTGCATCACCTCCACCTTCCCCTTGTTCGCTCGCGCAGATTCGCCCGCGGGCGGCTTCCAGGCGCTCCGCCGAAATGTTGCCATCCTCGCCGCGCAACTGGTCGATGATGAAACGCGCGGTGTTGGGGTCGAAACCGGGTATCTCTGCGGAGACGTCTTCGCCCGCTTCGATCCGCGCGATAAGGGTCGCCAGCCGTTCGACCCCGTCGTCCGCGCAGGCAATGATGCGGAATGCGGCGAAGCCTTCGCGGGGCACCGCATCGGGACGGTTGCCGGGTTCCCCTCCGCCCTCACCTTCGCCGATCGTCGCTGGATCGAAGCTGCAAATCCGTTCGCGCAAGGCGGCGAGGCGGACGGGATCAACGTTGCCGTTATCGCTGCGGACCTGCGTCAGGAGGCGTTCGAAACGGCTTGCGTCGAAGCCCGGAATGATCGCGGAGAGGTCCTCACCCTTCGCGCTCGCTTCGACGAGGCGGGTGAGAACATCGAGGCCGTCCTCTGCGCAGAGGCGGGTGCGAAAATCGAGGAAGGCGGAGCGCTGAATGGCGGTTGGTGGGCCGCTGTTTGGCTCGCCTGGTGTGGCATTTCCGGCCCCCGCAGGACTGTCCCTGCCACCGCCTGGTGGGCGCGCGCGCCCGGCCTGCTGACCGCGGCCGCTCTCCGCATTGCCTCCACGAGCGCTCGCCGCTCCCTCGCCGAAGGTTCCGCTAGTCGTCAGACCGATCTGAATGCGATCCGCACGGGTTTCGGCGAATGTCACGAAGCGGCGATCGACTTCAAGAAGCCTGCCTGCATCGTCGCGCACGATCCGTCCGGGGAAGGCCGCTTCGATTTCTGGCGTAATCTGCGGAAAGGCGTTGGTGACATCTTCGGAGCGATTAGTGATGTATTCGAGCGTGAGCCGGGTGTTATCCCAGAACGGTAGTTCCCAGTTCGCCGCAAACTTCCAGTCAGCCTGCGTTTCGGCGAGCAAGTCGGTATTCCCCCCGGTGATCACGGTTGCAAGGACAGTTTCGTCGTTGGTAAAGTCGAATACCGGGATGTTGAGGTTGATGATCCGGGGATCGCCCAACTGCGCCAGCGTCGGCGCAACCTCTCGCTCGATATAATTGACAGAAAGGTCGAGATTGTCGGTCGGAGCCCAGGTCAGGCCCAGCGTGTAATCGCCGAGCGTCCCGAAATCGGAGAGATATTGCAGACCCAACTGCGCATTGAAGGTAAAGCTGCCCAGCGCATCAGCAAAACCATTGCGGCGGCTGGTTATCGGGACCACGAGGTTCACGCCCGTCGACAAGTCACCGCGCGTCAGTTCGACCGGTACGCTTCCGCGCGTGTCTTCGGTTTCAAGGCGCGTCCAGTCGTAGCCAAGGTCGAAAGTCGCAGTGACTTCGCCCGCGGGCACATACAAGAGCGGCCCGCGCAAGGTCGTTAGATTGGAAGCGTTGAGAGCGCGGGTAAAGGCCGTATCGAACCCCGCTCCGGCATCGGAAGGCAGCGGCCCGTCAAGCGCCAGGGTTCCGGCAAGCGCGGCTTCCAGCAAGGGGCTGATGTCAAAGCGGCGATCGATCTCCTGGGTTGTCTCGTCAAGGCTGGCATCGAAAGTGCTGGTGAGGCGGAAAGCATTGACCGGCGCGCTGAGCGAGCCGGACGTGGACAGCGTGTCACTGGAAATCCGCTGTGCGAGCGGTGTTGCTTCGCCGAAAGTACGCAGAACGCCTGCATCCGGATTATCCGGGTCATCGGTAAGGACAACGGTGTTCAGGCCCTGAAGCGAGAGCCGGTCACTGCGATCGAAATTCGCATTGGCGCTCAAGGACATGCCGCTGTCGATGATCGTCTTCGCCCAGCTCAGATTGGCTTCCAGAGAGCGGCTGTCGGGCACGAGGCTGCGGAAAGGCGCCTGATCCGGGTCGCCCGCCACATCGGAGATCGAGCCGGGGGTCTGAATGATATCGCGCTCGTCCTCGGTGAGGAGGGAGGTGTCTTGCGCGGTGAAGTTGAAGTTGATCCGCGCGCCATCGGCTATCTGCAGAAATCCGATTTCCTGCTCGCGCGTATAATTGCCGCCGCGCGATGGCCCTTCGAATTCCAGTTCAATCTCGGCGTTGCGATAATTGTCCTTCAGAATCAGATTGATGACGCGGCGGTCGGGCGGAAAACCGAAACGCTGGGCGACCTCCTCGGGGAAGACCTCTACCCGAGCGAGCGCCTCAGGCGGATATTGCGCAAATTCGCGAAAGGAACCGACCCGGATCCCGTTTATCAGAATGACGGGTCGCCCACCTCCGCCGCGTCCGCGCGCCGAACCGGTCCGCGCGGTGATCTGCGAGATGAGATCGGCTATCGAGGCAACACCTTCGACGGCAATGTCCTCCTCGTCCAGCTCCAGGATGGGCGCTTGTTCGACATCCAGCTGACCGCGCAGGCGCTGGCCCTCCACGATAATGCCGTCCGCAGGATCGTCCTCGAAAGATGGCTCCCCGGGATCGGCTTCCGTATCGGCTTGTGTATCGGTTTCGGCTTCGGGTTGTGATGCCGGTACGACAACGTCCTGTGCGCCCGCCGCTATCGGCAGCACGACGATGAAGCAGGCGCTGGCAACCAGGCGCGTGCGGGTGAAATGCAAGAGCATTAAAGTGCGCCTTTCCATATCGAGCCAGGCGATCATGCCGGTTCGACGATTTGAAGTTCATCCGATCGGAGGGATCCGCGCTTTAACGCCCAAGACTTCCCTTTTGTTCACGCCATCGCTAAACGGCGCGCGCGGATCGACGAACACCCATTGTCGATGCATGGATGAATAAGGAATTACATGGCCAAGGAAGAACTCCTCGAAATGCGCGGGCGCGTCGTCGAGCTGCTGCCCAATGCGATGTTCCGGGTAGAGCTTGAAAACGGCCACGAAGTGCTCGGCCACACGGCGGGCAAGATGCGCAAGAACCGGATCCGCGTGCTGGTGGGTGACGAGGTCCTGTGCGAACTCACGCCTTACGATCTGACCAAGGCGCGCATCACTTACCGCTTCATGCCGGGCCGCGGCGGACCGGGACCGCAGTAAAAAGCGCCGCGTAATGGCGGGCCTGCACCTAACGCTTGCTTCGGCCTCGCCCCGGCGGCGCGACCTTTTGGCGCGGCTGGGGATCGTCCCGAACGCGGTAATTGCCGCCGATATCGACGAAACGCCTGAAAAGGATGAGCGCCCGCGCGATCATGCGTTGCGCATGGGACGGGAAAAAGCGCTTGCCGTTGCGGGCGAAGGCTACGTGCTCGCGGGCGACACAGTGGTCGCAGCCGGGCGCCGCATCCTTCCCAAGACCGAGAGCGAGAACGAAGCGCGTTGGTGCCTTAATTTGCTTTCGGGTCGGCGGCATACGGTTTTGTCGAGCGTGGTGCTGAAAGCGCCGGATGGCTCCATGCGCGAGCGGCTGAGCGAAACCATCGTGCGCTTCAAATCCCTCTCGCGCGAGGAGGTAGACGCCTACCTCGCCGGCGGCGAATGGCGCGGCAAGGCGGGAGGGTACGCGATCCAGGGCGCGGCCGAGGGGCTGATCCAGTGGATCAGGGGGAGCCATTCGAGCGTCATGGGCCTGCCCCTTTATGAAACGCGGGCTTTGCTGAAGGCGGCAGGTTTCGCAATTGGGTGAAGCGGGTGGTCCGGTCTGGCTGGTCGAGGAAGGGATTGGGGAAACCCGCAGCCTCTTGATCGATGCCAAGGGCGAAGTGTTGGCGGCAAAGCTTGCCTGGCCGGGCGAACTGCAAGCCGGGCAAGTCTGCCAGGCCAAGCTTGTCTCCAAGCGAACAGGCTCACGCCGCGGGACCGCCGAACTGAAGAGCGGGGCGCAGGCATTGATCGACCATCTCCCGCCGCATCTTACCCAAGGCGCTTCCTTTCGCTGCGCCATCACCCGCGCCCCCATTGCCGAGCGTGGTCGCTATAAACGGGCACAAGCGCGGTGGTTTCCCGAAGATGCTGATCCGTCTGCTGCGCCGAAGATCATGGGCGAGCCCGTCCGCCGTTTCGAAAGCGGTTTGTATGAGGAAGTCTGGCATTCAGCCTCCTCGGGAAGTCTGACGTTCGCAGGGGGTGAAATCCTGTGTTCGGTCACGCCTGCAATGACATTGATCGATATCGATGGCGACCTTGCGCCGCGCGACCTGGCCCTAGCGAGCATTCCAGCCATCGAACAGGCTTTGCGCTGGTTCGACCTGGGCGGCGCGATCGGGATCGACTTTCCCACACTCGCTGCGAAATCCGATCGCCGCGCTGTCGACGAAGCGCTTGGGACAGCGCTTGCCGACTGGCCGCATGAGCGCACCGCCATGAACGGCTTTGGCTTCGTCCAGGTCGTTGCGCGGCTCGAAGGTCCCTCGCTGCTGCATCGGTTCGACCGGGCGCGCACCGGAATGTGCGCGCGCTTTGCGCTGCGGATCGCCGAAGGAACCGATGGCGCGGGCGTCACGCTTCTTACGGTCCATCCTGCCCTTCGATCGAAGCTCAAGCCCGAATGGCTGGACGAATTGCGTCGCCGAACGGGCCGCGACGTTCGTCTCGCTGTCGATCCCGACCTTGCGCTCGAAACGCCGCATGCCCAGATCATAACCAGATGATTGCCGCTGCCAAAGCCTGTCCGATCTGCAAGCGGCCCCGCGTGGACGAGTTCGCGCCCTTCTGCTCGAAACGTTGCAAGGATCGCGATCTCGCGCGCTGGTTTGGCGATGGTTATGCGGTTCCAGGAGAGCCGGTGAACCTCGACGATCTGCCCGGCGACACGAAGGACGAGCGCGAATAGTCCGGCGCGCCCGAGCTCGGCCCAATCATCCCCTTGCCAAGCGCAGCGCTCTTCGCCATAGCGCCGCTTCGCTCGTTTGTGGAAGGCGCGCTGCATTGTGGCGCCGGCCTTCCGCAACCTGCCAAGCGAATGCCCGGGTAGCTCAGGGGTAGAGCAGCGGATTGAAAATCCGCGTGTCGGTGGTTCAAATCCGCCCCCGGGCACCACGCCCCCTGGCAGTGCTTTGTTCCGGCACCATACGCCCTGCATCGTCGCCAGCCGTTCCGCTTCGCATTGCAAGCACTGGACCAAGGGCGTATAGCCAGCCGTAATTCGCCCCGGCTCTCGCCTTTTGGCCAGTCCGGGGCGATGTGTTTTGTCGCTTATCAATCAGCTGCGAGTGCTCCGTTCATGTCCCGTCGCCGCCAGATTTACGAAGGCAAGGCCAAAATCCTTTACGAGGGGCCGGAGCCGGGCACGATCATCCAGTATTTCAAGGACGATGCGACCGCCTTCAATGCCGAAAAAAAGGGCACGATCAACGGCAAGGGCGTCATCAATAATCGCATCTCCGAAGCGATCTTCACGCGACTGTCGCATATCGGCATTCCGACCCACTTCATCCGGCGGCTGAACATGCGCGAGCAGCTCGTGCGTCAGGTTGAAATCATCCCGATCGAAGTCGTCGTGCGCAATGTTGCGGCTGGATCGTTGGCCAAGCGCCTCGGGATCGAGGAAGGCGAGCTGTTGCCGCATACCTTGCTCGAATATTACTACAAGGACGATGCGCTCGGTGATCCAATGGTGGCCGAGGAACATATCGCCTGCTTCAACTGGGCCGGGCACGAAGAGATGCAGGACATCTCCTCGATGGCGATCCGCATCAACGATTTCCTCTCCGGCATGTTCGCCGGGATCGGCATTCGCCTCGTCGACTTCAAACTGGAGTTCGGGCGGCTTTACGATGGCGATTTCAGCCGCGTGATCCTTGCCGACGAGATCAGCCCGGACAACTGTCGCTTATGGGATATGGATTCGGGCGAAAAGCTCGACAAAGACCGATTCCGCCGCGATCTTGGCGGCGAGGAAGAAGCCTATCGCTCGGTCGCGCGCCGACTTGGCCTGTTGCAGGACGAGGATACGGGGCCAGGCGAAGTGCTCGATCTCTCGCATCACCGCTCCCGCCTGCGCGGAACGCCGCCGCCGAAGAAATAGGGGCGTTTTGTAATTGAACGGGTAGGCACGCGACGGTCCACTGACCCCGAAGCTACAGGTTGCTGGGGGACAACGCCAATGGGTCGCGGTTGGATTTTCAAACAGATAGGGCGTGCGGGGCTCGGCTCGGCCGCCGCCTTGGGATGCGTCTGCCTACCCGCGCAGTCTTTGCGCGCGCAGGACGCACCAGCGGCCGATAAAGCGATTGCGCGCGCGCCGGTCCCCGCATGGGCCGCCCCTTCCGAACCGCTGGCCGTGCCCGACGATGTCCAGGGAGCGGTGTTCTTTCGGCAGCAGGAAACGGTCGTTCACCTGACGCAGGATGGGGCACGCACGTATCAGGGCCAGGTCGTGCGCATTCTGCAGCCGCAGGCCCTGCAACTCGGCTCGGTGGCGATTACCTGGAACCCGGCGTCCGGATCGCCGCAGCTGCACAGTCTGCGCATCCATCGCGGCGCACGGGTGATCGACCTTCTTGCAACCAGTAGCTTCGAGATATTGCGGCGCAAAGACCAGCTCGAGACCGCCATGCTCGATGGGCTACTCACGGCCACGTTTCAGGTGCCTGACCTTCGCGTTGGCGACGATCTCGAACTCGCTTTTACCGTGCCAAGCCACGATCTCACCCTTGGCCCGACCAGCAGTGGGCTGCTCATGCTCGGGGATGCTCAACCACCGGGGCGCTTCCGCCTCGTTTTGAACTGGGAGGACGGCGAAGAGCCGCAGCTGCGCATGACGCCCGATATCGCGCGGGACGTTACCAAGGCCGACCAGGCCATCACCCTGGCCTACGACAATCCGGCAACGGTTATGCCGCCGCGCGATGCCCCACCCCGATACGCTTGGACCCGGATCATCGAATATTCCGATTTTCCTGACTGGCGCAGCGTGTCGCGCCGATTTGCCGGATTGTTCGACACAGCCAGCGAACTAGCGCCGCGGTCGCCTTTACGCGAAGAAGCGGCTATCATCGCCGAAACACATGGCCAGGCTCTCGCCCGTGCCCAAGCCGCGCTGCGACTGGTTCAGCAGCAGGTGCGCTACGTCTATGTCGGCCTCAATGGCGGAAACTTTACGCCCGCCACGGCCGATGAGACCTGGGAGCGGCGCTATGGGGACTGCAAGGGCAAGACCGCGATGCTTCTCGCCCTGCTCGGCGAACTTGGGATCGAGGCCGAAGCGGTGCTCGTCGCCAACACGATATCGAGCGACGGTTACGATCAGCGGCTAGCCAATCCTGGCCTTTTCGACCACGTCCTGGTGCGTGCGCGGATCGAAGGGGAGGAATATACTGGCTTGGCGGCACCTTGCCGCCGGTGATTGAGGCCCGGTCCCGACCGTTCTTCGATTACCAGTGGGTGCTGCCGCTACGTGCGGGCGGTGAAGCCCTCGTGCGCATACCGGACCGGCCGCCCGAGCTCCCGCGCGAAATGGTGCTTGTCGAGTACGACACGCGCTCCGGCTTCGATGCGCCGGGGCGTGTCGTGCAGACCATCGTCGAGCGCGGACCTGCCGCGCTCCAAAACTACATGCGTTTCAGCACCGTCAGCGCCGGTCAGCTGAAGGCAGTCATAGCCGGGCAGTTGGCCGGCTCGCCGCAATGGGACAGCATCGAGGATGTTCGCTTTCGCTTCGACACGGAGACGCAGGCCAGCATCCTGACGATCGAGGGCTCGGGTCCAATCGATTGGGAGGCGGGCGATGATGGCGGCTATTCGCTCACTCTGCCAGGCGGCGGCTTTAGCCCCCCAGCGCGCCGTCAGCGCGGGGACAGTCACAGCGACGTCCCTTTCTGGCAGCCATCCGGTTTTTCTTGCCATGCAACGACCGTTCGCTTGCCCGAGGGAACCGATCTCGACCACTGGGGCTTCAATGCGACGTGCGAAACGATGCTATTTGGTCGTGTCTATTACCGAATGATGGAAGAACGCGCCGACATGACCTTGCGCATGGTCCGAGGTTCACGGACCGAGGTTCACGGACCGAGGTTCTGGAAATTGCCCCCGACCGCGCCGCACGGGATAACCGCCGCCTGACGGATTTCGACAATTCCAAGGCGATCCTCACTTACGACCCTTCGAGAACGATGGACCCCGATGAAGACCTCCACCCGGTCCCGGCCACCTATGAGATCGACTGGACAAGCAAAGGCGCGCCCTGCCTTCCGGACACCATGATAGCAGGGGACTAGATACCGAGCGCCTCAGTAATTGTAATTCAGCGCGACGCCGATGATGCGCGGTTCGTTGACGAAAGCGGTGTTGTTGTTGAAATCGACGACGCCCAGCACGTTCACCTCATCGGTGATGTTGCGGGCAAAGGCGCTGACTTCGTATTGCCCGTCATTGCCACGATAGCCGACGCGCAGGCCCCCTTCGATACGGCTCTCGGCGTTGAACTCCAGGCTTTCGTAAAGGAGGAAATTGGTCTCGCCGAGGAACACCCAGTCGGTGAAGATAAAGAACTCGCCATCCTCGCCTACGGGCATCGTGTAGCTCGCGGTCACATCTCCACTCCATTCCGGCGCGTTGGGAAAGGGATTGCCGTCCACCAGCGCGCGGGTCGCACCGCCAATCTCAACCGTCGGATCGGTGACATTGCACTGCGCACAGATGCCGACGGCAAGGCTTTCGTCCTGGATCTCGGTGTCGTTATAGGCGACGCCCAGCGTTACCTGAAATTCAGGCGAGATCTGAAACGCGCTGTCGAGTTCGAAGCCATATGCCTCGCCTTCATTCGCATTGATAAGCTGGACGAAATTGCCCCCGCCGCCCACAGCGGTGAACTGCGGATCGGTGACGGTGTAGTAGAACACTGCGCCGTTGAGACGAATGCGCCGATCGGCCAACTCGCTCTTGAACCCGACTTCGTAGCTGTCGATGTTCTCCGACTGCGCGACCGAAGGCGGCGAGAAGAAGGCGACGTCGCGGCCCTGAATGGTTGGCGCGCGGAAGGCGTTTGCGACGCGCGCATAAAGGCTGGTTGTATCGGTGACGTCGGCAAACAGGCTGATATCCCAGTCGAACTGATCGTCCTGAACGTTGACGGGCTGCGGCGCGGCTCCGGACAGGACGATAAAATCCTTCTCGTCATCGGAATAGCGCAGGCCCCCGGTCACGCGCAGAAGATCGGTGAACTGGTAGGAAACCTGACCGAACAGCGCCCATGCGTCGTTCTGGTGATTAACGGTGACCGGCGGCGGAAAATCGAAGCCCACCGTGGTCACATCGAAATTGCTCTCGAAGAAGAACGCGCCGACCTGCCAGCTCAGCGGTCCATCACCATTCGATGCAAGCCGCGTTTCGGAGGTAAATTGCTGCAGGTCGATCGTATCCTGCGTATCGGACGGGAACGGGATGAAGCCTGGACCGGTGACGAGATTGCCGCCATCGACATCCCCCCTGCTCGACCCTTCGCTTTCCCAATATCCTGTGATCGAGGTCAGCGTGGCGGCGTCAAACTCGTATTCGAATTTGAGCGAGGCACCGAATTGCTGGTAGCTTGCCTCATTTCCCGCGCCGCCATCGTAGAAGACGACGTCGCGTTCAAAGTCGTCGCGCAGTTCGTTGTCACCGGCGTCAATCGCATTGGCGCGAAAAAAGGTGGAGGCTCCCCCTAGATCACGGAAATTGACCGTCGCGAGCATCGAGAAACGGTTGTCCTCATCGGGCGTCAGCAGGGCCTGCCCCCTTATCGCAAGATCGGTGTAACTGCCCAGCGCATCCTCTTCGCCGGTAAAGCCATTGTCAATCCAGTCGCCGCGCCGCTGGAACTGCGCCGATACGCGGTAGGCGAGCTTGTCTTCCACGATCGGACCGCCCAGCGCCGCATCCAGCGTTGCCGTGCCATAAGTGCCGAACGAAGCACCGGCGCGCGCCGTGGTGTCGAAGCCCGGCTTGATCGTATCGATCTTGACGATGCCGGCGGGCGTGTTGCGTCCAAACAGGGTGCCCTGCGGCCCGCGCAGCACCTCGATCCGCTCGACATCGAAGACCGGGAAGCTCTTGAGCGTCACGTTCTCCATCACGATATCGTCAAGCAGGACGGAAACCGGTTGCGAGGCGGCCAGGTCAAAATCGGTGTTGCCCAAGCCTCTTATGTAAAAGCGCGGCGCGACGCGGCCATTCGAGCTTTCGACGTTGAGGCCAGGGACGGTTCCGGCAAGCGCGGTAGTGTCGGCAGCGGCGGCGAAGATATTGTCGATTCGCTGCTGATCCAGCACGTCGGCGCTGATGGGGACGTCCTGTAAACTTTCCTCACGCCGGTTGGCGGTGACGATGATGGCGTCGAGCTGCCCGTCGTCGGCAGTCTGGGTGGCGGCCTCGGTCGCAGGCCGCTCCTGTGCCAGGGCAGGAGCGCCGGTCAGCGCAGACGCACAGGCGATTGCGGCCGACCCAAGTAGAAAACGGCGCTTTGTGACAAGATGAACAGGCTTCACGGCGGGACCCCCAATGGTCACGACTGACGTCGCGAGCGATACGCAGTCGTGCCACATCTGTGCGATGTAAGCGAGTTCGCAAGCGCAAAACCTTGTGCACCGGTGCCGCCATAACCCAAGTTCTGCCGCTGATGTTGCGAATTTGTTACACCGGTGGATGACCCGCCGTTTGGCAGTGCAAAAGGTGCGCGCGCTCGCTATAGGCGCGCGCCAGAGCCGCCCATCGCCGCAAGCAGGACCGCCGCCCATGACCATCCGCATCCTCGTCCGACTCAAGCCAGGCGTGCTCGATCCCCAGGGCCGTGCGGTGCACCATGCATTGGAATCGCTGGGTTTCGCCGACGTCACCGATGTGCGGATCGGGCGGCTTATCGAAATGGAGGTTGGCGAGGAAAGCAGCGATGCCGATATCGAACGCATGTGCGAGCAGCTCCTCGCTAATACGGTGGTCGAAAACTACACGATCGAGCGCATGGCCGGGGATCAGGACTGATGACCTTTCGCGCCGCTGTCGTCACGTTTCCCGGCTCGAATTGCGACCGCGACATGGCCACGGCGCTCGAAGCGGTTTCGGGCGAATCGGCCTTGCGGGTCTGGCACGGTGAGACGGACTTGCCCGCGCGGCTTGACCTGATCGCTTTACCGGGCGGCTTTTCTTTTGGTGATTACTTGCGCGCAGGCGCCATGGCAGCGAAGAGCCCAGTCATGCGCAGCGTCATCGCGGCGGCCCGGCGCGGCGTACCGGTGCTGGGCGTATGCAACGGCTTTCAGATCCTGACCGAAAGCGGTCTGCTGCCCGGCGCCCTGATGCGCAACGCCGCGCAGCGTTTTGTCTGCCGCACGACAACGCTCGAAGTGGGGGAGACGACTTCGATTTTCACGCACGGCTTCGTCCCGGGTGAGCGCCTGCGCATCCCGGTCGCGCACCATGACGGAAATTATTTTGCCGAGCCTGAGGTGCTTGATCGTCTTGAGAATGAAGGGCGGGTCGCCTTTCGTTATGCGGAGGACGCTGTAGGTTCACCTGCGGGTTCACCCAACGGATCGCAGCGCCGTATCGCGGGCGTGCTGAGCGATAACGGCCGGGTCCTCGGCATGATGCCGCACCCGGAACGCGCGATCGAGCCGGTGGCCCATGATGCGTTTGGTGGAACGGATGGGCGGCGCATCTTCACTAATGTGCTGCACGCACTCACCATCGCCTGAGCGCTGGAATCGCAGCCTGGTGCCGGTCTGCACCTATCAAGCGGATTTGCGCAGCTCGCGAAAAACCCCTGGCGGTATCTTGGCAGGCTGAAACAGGCGGCGGGCATCCGCGCTTGCCATCGGACGGCCGAAATAGAACCCTTGTATCTTGTCGCACCCCAGATTGCGGATAAGTTCGGCCTCTTCGCTGCTTTCCACACCCTCGGCCGTGGTTGTCATCTTCATGCTCTTCGCCATGGCAACCACCGCGTTGATGATGGCAAGACTTTCGTTGCTGCCTTGCGCTGCGCCCTGAACGAAGGTGCGATCGACCTTGATCGTCGAGAAGCGCAGTTTGCGAAGGTAACCCAGCGAAGAATAGCCGGTCCCGAAATCGTCGAGCGCGACCGAGCAACCCAGAGCCAGAATTTTCTCCAGCGCCGCGCGAGCGATGCTCGCATCCCGCAGGAAAATGCTTTCCGTCACTTCGACCTCGAGCCGTTCGGCGCGAAGACCACTAGCCGTCAGCGCGCTTACCACTTCGGTGTCGAAATCGGGTTCGAGCAATTGTTCGGGCGAAACGTTGACATTGACCTTGATATGCTCGGGCCAGTTCGCCGCCTCGTGACACGCTTGGCGCAGAACCCAGCGTCCGATCGGAACGATAAGTCGCGTGTCTTCGGCGAGGGGGATGAACTTGCCCGGGCTCACAAAGCCGTGTTCGACGCTGTTCCAGCGCACCAGCGCTTCAAAGCTGACGATATTCTCGCTGCGCGCATCCACGACCGGCTGATAATGCAGGATAAATTCGTCGAGGCCGAGCGCCTTGCGAAGGCTGGCTTCGAGCTTGCGCCGTTCCTCAGCCAGCGCGTGGAGCGAAGGTTCGAACCGGCAATGTTCGCCCCCGCCCGCATCCTTGGCACTGTAGAGCGCCAGATCGGCGTTGCGCATCAATTCCTCCACGCTCTTGCCGTCGCGCGGTCCGATCGCCGAACCGACACTCGCGCCGACATACAGCGTGTGATTGTCGACCTGGTAAGGCTCGGACAAGCTACGGATCAGGGCCTGGGCAAGGTTGTCGAGAAACTCGCGATCGTTGGCGTCGCGGATTACGATTGCGAATTCGTCGCCGCCAAGACGTCCGACCATTGCGTTGTCGGTCATCAGCGATTCCAATCGTGCCGAAACCTGGGCCAGCAGCCTGTCCCCGGTCATGTGGCCAAGCGAATCGTTTACCGCCTTGAACCGGTCGAGATCGACCATCAGCAGCGCGCAGCGCGTGCGCCATTTGTGCGAAAGTTCGAGTGCGTCTGCCAGCGTCTCTGTCAGCATCAGCCGGTTCGGCAGCGCGGTCAGCGTATCGTAGCGCGCAAGATAGGCGATCTTTTCCGAAGATTCGCGCTGCTCCGTCACATCGGAGCCGACACCGCGAAATCCGATAAAACGCCCCTGTTCATCGCGCATCGGTGACCCTGAAAGCTCCCACCAGCGCTCCGCTCCCTTGATCACCACCTGCACCAGCAGCGTGGAAAAATGCTCGCGATTGCGCAATCGCTCGGCAAGATCGTGCAGGCTTGGGGGAAACTGGCCGTGCTTCCAGTGCTGTGCGCCCAGCAGATCGAGGAGCGGTTGGCCTTCGACCTCGTCCTGTGAGGCTTCGAGCGCGAAGGCGAAACGCGGCGAGACCGAGCGGATTTTGCGGTTGGTATCGATCTCCCACAGCCAATCCGCCTCGTTCTCCTCGAACTCACGCAGGAGAAGCGAGACGACCTGCTCCTTTTCCGCGACACGTTCTTCGGCCAAGCGCGCGGTGAGGTGAATGCGGCCGATTTCCACCGTGCCAAGGCACACCGTCACCAGGAACAGCGCGACCGCTGCAGCTGCCGGCCACAAGCCAAGCATCGCCAGATGGCTGACCGCGCTCATCGCGATGACCGCGGTAAAGACCAGTAAGCTGATCGGGGTCGTGGTGAAAAAGAATACCGACGCGCCTACCAGGATGGCAAGCGTGAAGAGGACTGCGACAAGATCGGATATGCCACCCAGAGGCGCGAAGACGAGGATCGGCACTGACCACAGGACGCCGGAAACGAACGCGGTGGTGGTATGGCGCAGAAGCTCCCCCCAACCGACATCCGGACGCCGCCGCGTGGCGTTGCGCCGATCGATGACCGCCGAGCGGATCTGGATGACGAACAGCGCCACGAGCCAACTACCGAGCCATAGAGGCGCAACCTTGGAGATGAAGATCTGCGCGATCAGCAGCGCGAGGATCAGGTGGCCGTAAGCGCGGTAGAAGGTGACCTTGGCGACTTGGGCATATTGGAGCCCGCGAAGCCGCGCCCACTGCTTCCCCCCCGCGCCCGAGATGCCGAGCACGGCGCTTATGGGCAAACCGCCGGCGGGGGGCTGCTCTATCGTGGGTCCGGGCACTTTCACGCCTGCGAGCGTTAGGGCGCAAAGGTTATGGCACGGTAAAGCGCTGATGCGCGTGAATGCTTTATTTTATCTAACCCCTGCCCCCGCAGAAATTAAGCGCGTCATTCCACCGTGACGGACTTCGCAAGGTTGCGCGGCTGATCGACATCGGTGCCCTTCACAACCGCCACGTGATAGGCCAGCAACTGGACCGGGATCGCATAAACGATCGGCGCGATCAGCGGGTGGACCTTGGGCATCTCGATCGTTGCAAGACACCCCTCGCCCGCTTCTTCAAGGCCCTCGGCATCGGAGATGAGGACTACCTGCCCGCCGCGCGCGCGAACCTCTTCCATGTTGGAAACGGTCTTTTCGAACAGCGGACCCGACGGCGCGATCACCACCACCGGCACATCCTCGTCGATCAGCGCAATCGGCCCGTGCTTCATTTCGCCCGACGCATAGCCTTCCGCGTGGATATAGCTAATTTCCTTCAGCTTGAGCGCTCCTTCAAGCGCCAGCGGATAATCCTGCCCGCGGCCCATATAAAGCACATCGCGAGCCGGTGCGATCAGCGGGGCAATGGCGGCGATATCCTCCTCATGATCGAGCGCGGCGTTGAGGCGTGCCGGGGTCTCTAGCAATCGCTGGACAAGGTCGCGCTCCTGCGCACGCGCCATCAGCCCTTTCTTGACCGCCATATGCGCGGCGACGGCTGCGAGTACGGCGAGCTGGCAAGTGAAGGCCTTGGTCGACGCGACGCCGATCTCAGGCCCGGCATGGGTCGGCAAAAGCAGATCGGCCTCACGCGCCATCGTGCTTGTCGGTACGTTGACGACCGCCCCGATGGTCTGACCCTCGGCGCGGCAATGGCGCAAGGCTGCCAGCGTGTCGGCGGTTTCCCCACTTTGCGAAATGAACAGCGCCAGGCCGCCCTCTTCGAGAACCGGTTCGCGATAACGAAACTCACTCGCTACATCGATGTCGACCGGGACGCGCGCGAACGTCTCGAACCAGTACTTGGCCACCATTCCGGCATAGTAGGACGTGCCGCAAGCAACGATAGTGAGCCGGCGGACGCCGGAGATGTCAAAATCGAATTGCGGCAGAGCGACCGAGAGATCCTCTTGTCTGAGATACGAGCCAAGCGTCTGCGCGACCACCGTTGGTTGCTCAAAAATCTCCTTCTGCATGAAGTGTCGATAATTGCCTTTTTCGGTCGCTGCGGCCGATGCCCCGGAGGTGCGGATCTCACGTTCTACGACCTTGCCATCCACGTCGGTGATGGTGGCGCTGTCGTGCGTGATCACGACCCAGTCTCCCTCTTCGAGATAGGAGATGCGCTGCGTCAGCGGAGCGAGTGCGAGTGCGTCGGAGCCCAGATACATCTCCGCGCTTTCGCCTACAGGCCCGTAACCCACGACCAGCGGCGAACCCAGCCGCGCGCCGATCAGCAGCCCCGAATGCTCGCGGAACGCAACGGCGAGTGCAAACGCGCCGCGAAGACGCGGCAGGACGCTGCGCACCGCTTCGCCAGGCGAATCTCCCGCTTCGATCTGGCGCGAGATGAGGTGGGCGATCACCTCGCTGTCGGTCTCGCTTTCGAAGGTGCGGCCATCGGCGCAGAGTTCGGTGCGCAACTCCTTGAAGTTTTCGATGATGCCATTGTGAACAATCGCGAGCTCGCCGGTCGCATGCGGGTGCGCGTTGCTGGCGGTGGGCGCGCCGTGGGTTGCCCAGCGTGTGTGTGCGATACCAACCGTGCCCGGCGCGGGATCGGCCCGCACCACCTCGACAAGGTTTGCAAGCTTGCCCTGCGCCCGCCGCCGCACAAGCTTGCCATCGTGCAAGGTGCATAGACCGGCGCTGTCATAGCCGCGATATTCCATGCGCTTCAGCCCGTCGATCAGGCGATCGGCGACAGGTTCATGGCTTACGATACCAATAATGCCGCACATTGTTCGCGCGCTCCTTCAGGTGACCCCCGCGGGTGCTGAAACGCGCGTCGGGCGCGCATTACGAGGGATTATCCGAGGCGCACTAGGGCCCTGGACGCGGTTTTGGAAGGGGAGGAGCGTGCAACTCCCGACCGACTAAACGCGCTGCGCCTCATCGACCCGCGCGTGCCGGTCCAGGTCACGCGCGAGAACAGCGCCGGTTCGCTCGGCGATCGCGTATTTGTCCTCTTCCGTTATTGAACGGCGAAGGACGATTTCCGCAACGAGGCCGACCGAAATCATCTGCCCCCCGAACAATACGAGCAGCATGCCCAGTATCAGCAGCGGACGATCACCAATCGGACCGAGCCCCAGCATCCACAGGACGCTCAGATAGGCAAGGATCGATAGCCCCAGACCGGTCAGCACGAACCCGCCGCCGCCGAACAGATGCAGGGGGCGCGCGGCATAGCGTGTGGTGAGCCATACGGTCAGAAGGTCGAGCGCACCTTTGACAAAGCGCTTTGCACCAAACTTCGATTTGCCAAAGCGGCGCGCGCGATGCTCGACAGGGATCTGCCCGATCCGATAACCGCGTGCATGCAGCAGCGCAGGAACAAAGCGGTGCAACTCACCGTACATCTGTAGCTCGCCCAGCGTTTGACGGCGATACGCCTTGAAACCGCAATTATGATCGTTGAGCTTCAGTCCGAACGCCTTGTTCACAGCACCATTGAACAACTTTGACGGCAAGGTCTTGTCGATCGGATCATTGCGGACCTGCTTCCAGCCGCTCACGCAATCGTGGCCCGCCTCGATCGAGCCAAGGAAGCTTGCGATTTCCTTTGGATTATCCTGCAGATCGGCGTCCATGGTGAAGACGATCTCGCCGTTCGCCTCGCGAAAACCGGCGGAAAGAGCGGCTGATTTACCAAAATTGCGACGGAACCGGATGAGCGAGACCCGCTGATCGCGGGCGGCCAGTTCGCGCACGATCTTCGATCCGCTATCACTGCTGCCATCATCGACGAAGATAAGCTCGATTTTCTTGCCCAGACGCTGCGTTTCTTCAACGATTTCGCGGTAGAGGATTTCCAGGCTCTCGCTCTCGTTGAAGAACGGGATAACGAAACTGCAATCGATGCTGGCGGGCGCCACCGGATCGATCTTGCTCGCAAAAGACATGTGAACCGCTTCCCCTAGAGTTGCCTTGGCTGCCTAGAGGACAGATTGGAAAGAAAGTGTTGATGACGTTTGGTAAGGGTTGGAGCGCATGATCGCCTCGATCGTGGCCACTCTGGTGCTGGCGGCGCTGGCGATGGCTCCGGGTTTGCTGCTTGTTCGCGGGGACGGGGTACGGCCCGGCGTCGCATCAGCAGCGATGGCTGCATCGCTCACGGTAACCATGCTCCTGACCGCACTGGTCGGAATAGCCATGTATCACGGCTTGGGAGCGCGCTTGCCCGCTACCGGGATGTTCGCAAGCGCTCTTGCGCTTTGTATCGTGGCCCGGCTGTGGACGCGCGAGCGCGGAAAGATGGCGCTTGCTGTCGAATGGCAGGGCCTCGTGCTTGGGGTCGCATTCCTTGCCTATGGCTACCTTGTCCAGGCGCTCGCGGTCCGCGAACTCGCGGACGGCACCCTGCTTGTGCATGGCTGGTACAACGCGGACTGGTTCAAGCATCTTGGTCACGTTTCAGCCATTGCAAATTACGGCGTGCCAGCGGTCGATAATTTTCAGGCGGCGCAGCCTCTCTACTATTACTGGCTGAGCTACATCCTGCCTGCCGCTGGAGTCGAGATTGGCGGCAATGGCTGGTCAGCCCTGTCAGCCGCCAATGCGATCCTGGTAATGCTATTCTCATCGGTTTTCTATGGCGTGCTGCGGCGGAGCGGTTTGCGCGCGGGGTTTGCGCTTGTCGTTGGTCTGCTGGCGTTAATAATCAGTGCGCCCACCGCCCCATTTTACCAATTGTTCTTCGGGATCGGTCTGGAGAATATCCTTGCCTACCCCCTCGCACCGCGAGGTCCGGCTCTGCTTACGCTCTCCCAATATATTCCGCAGCACCTGTTGGCCCTTACGGCACTTCTGGGGTGGTATCTGCTGAAAGACGAAAGGCAGCTTGGATGGCTGGCGCTCGCCGCGCTGTCATGCGCGATGGCGCTATCGGTCCTGCTGGGCGCGATGGCCCTTGTCACCTACGGACTGTATCGGCTTTTCACCAAGAAACTGGCGGCAGTCCCCGAGCTTGTCGCGATGGTCGTTCTATCGGGATTGTTCGTCGTCCTGTTTCAGGTAGTCCAGCTCGGCGATATCAATTCCGCGATCGAGAGTCCGTTACTTACCAACGAACGATCCAGCCTTTCTACAACCGAACGGATGGTCCAGTCGCTTCTCATGACCATCGGTGATGCCGGCGTGCCGCTGCTGGTGACGGTCGTGGCGTTTCGTCTGTGGAAGCCGGGCGAGGTCGCACCGCGTCAGGCCAAGCATTTCGCAATGGCGCTGGTGGCCACCGCCATCTTGGCAGTGGCCTTCGCCGAAGTGGCATTGACCGAGCGATTGGCTCTCGAAATGCGGATCCGGGCGGTAAATCTACCTGGGATCGCCAACGCGATTGTATGCGGTCTCCTTTTCCAAAGCCTTTGGACGAAAAGTTTCCAAGCTCGAGCGGTTGCTGCTTTCGCGGTATTCGCGCTGCTTGGTTTGGCGTTGCCGAGCGCGGTTTTCCGCACGATATGGCACGGCCGCATGGGTGATGCCTACACCGTAAACATTCCGCTCGATGATCGAAGAGTGCTGGATACCCTGCGCAATGCCACGGATCGACACGCGATTGTCCTGCAATTTCCCGAACCGCCGGTGCTTGCCCCCGGCGGCGGGGCGGACGCATGGGCGGCCATTCTCGGCCAACGTGCGGTTACAGCCTCGCTTAGAGCCACAAACTATCCAGAGGCTTTGCCTCGCATTGAATCGGCCAAACGCTTCTTCGCAGCGGAGATCGAGCCGATCGCGCAAGATATCGATCTCGTCTATTTGTCGCGGGCCCTGCACCCGGACACTTTCGACATCCTGGTGGCGCGAATGCAGTCCGACGAGCGCTTTGTCAGCCTGGTTTGTTACGAAGATGCCTGCCTGTTCGAACGGCGCGAAAGCAGGACGCCGTAACCTGCAAGGCCCATGACAGCGTCGCCGGTCGTCGTCGCCAAGCGGGTCAAAATGGCGAAGGCGGCGATCGCGGCAGTGCCCTCGGTCGGGGTGGCCAGCGCCAGCAGCACCGTTTCACGCACTCCGATCCCGCCAGGTGCGACCGGCACCAAGAACCCCGCGACCCAGGCAAGCAGGAACATCGCGCTTGCGTGGCCGGGATCAGCAATTGGAAGCGCGACGCTGCATAGCAACAGCGCAGCGAGGGCAAACAGCGCAAAGAAGGCAAGCTGAAAGCCGGCTGCTCGCGCCCAGTCCGGTTTGGCAAACCCTGCAAGAGCCAGACCCGCCGCAACCAATATCCCAAGGCCAAATATCCCGCCTCCAGAATATAAAGCCGCCGCGCTCACCAAGGCGGCAGGGATGTGCAAGCCAGCTTCCACGAGGCTCGCTTTGGCCATCGCCTTGTGTGACAGCCCGTAGAGAGCCCCGTTCAACTGGCGTGAGCCATATTGGAAGACCGAGCCCGGTGCGTATTTCGCCAGCACCGCAGGACCGTAGATTGCAAGCGCTACGACCGGATCACAACCCTCATTCTCATGCACCATGCCCCACCATCCAAACGCGAGCAGGCAGAGCATGCCCCCGTAGACCAGCCCCGCCAGCAGCGCGGCGATCCAGGCACCTGGCGGAAGGCTTTGCGCAAGCGTCTCCAAGCCCAAGGCGCGTAGTGCAAGGCCGCAATAGACCAGCCCTGCCAGAACCAGCAGGTAGCCCAGCCAGCGCAACAGCCCGGATTCGGGCGCAAACAGCGCTTTAATTGTCTCCACGTCGCATGATACTCGTATAATCGGGGTAAGGGACGCAATAGGAGCGGCCGAAATGGCGGGTTTCAGACAACGCGCTCTTTGCGATCGCGCAACGATAGCGTGACCGCCCGGAATCGTCGAACAAGATCATGCCACCGGGCGCAAGCCTGGTCTCGGCTTGCGCCAGGCAGGCCGAACGGTGCCGCCCGTCGATCACGATGAGATCGAATGCAGCGTCGTGTTCGGCAATAGCGCCGACATAGCTATGGGGACCGTTCTCTAGCGAGCGATAAAGCAGGGAGACGTTAGAAAAGCCCTGCGTCTGACGCTCGAACGTATCGAGCCAGCTGCCGTCATGTTCGACCGTCACGATAGAACCGCAGCGGTTTGCCAACCAGACCGTGCTCGCTCCTGCGCCATACTCGAACACTCGCGCGCCGGGACGGCTGGCAAGGAAATCGGCGACTACGCGCGTCGCTGCCACGTTCCACCACGGCAGATCGAGGGCAATCATCCGATCGGTTTCATAAATCGCAAAGAGCGAGGCGAACCAGCGTGACCAGCCATAGGGATTGTTGGCGCGATGGCGTTCGCGCGCTTCCGGCTCTCCGTTCGAAAATGCACTTAACGCGCCAAGACCTTGCATGACATCGACGTAACGGCGCTTCACCATCTGCATGTGCTGTCTATCCCTCGTAAAACCCTGCTAGCGAGCGCTTATCAAACAACTCTTAACCAAAAGCTGCGCACCCGAACCCCCGGGGACAGCGCGCCGGGTTTTGGCCAGCAACGGCCGAGGACAGGCTGGGCGGTTCAAGCTCGCTTTAGGAAAAAGATAAGCTTTCCGAATTATTCACCACGCTTCGAGAGACGCTGTTGCCTGCAAAAGGGAAGCGTTGGCGAATAACAGACAACCCTTGGGGGCTTATAGATGAGCGCATTCGGCAAGAAGGGGGGCGCGGCCGGTCTGCGTTCTGGCGGGAAGCCTGCATTCGGGGTCGCCCGGCCGATGAAGGGCGGCGGTGCACAACCCAAGGAAGAGGCGGGCGGCGAACAATTTCCCCCTCTTCCCGGCGAGGGAGATGTTTCCGCAAGCGCTCCGACAGACGCACCGACCAACGCCAATTCGACCGCCAGCGCCATGGATCGCCTGGCCGAGCGAATGAATGCGACTAACGCTGATCCCGATGAGGGTTCCGGCTTTGAGGCGAGCGTCCACAAGATCAAGGAACAGGTGCTTCCACGCCTGCTCGAACGAGTCGATCCCGAAGCCGCCGCCACGCTCACGAAGGAGGAGCTTTCCGAAGAGTTCCGGCCGATCATCCTGGAGGTGCTGGCCGAGCTCAAGGTCACGTTGAACCGGCGCGAACAGTTCGCGCTTGAAAAAGTCCTGATCGACGAGCTACTCGGTTTCGGACCATTGGAAGAACTGCTTACCGATCCGGACGTGACCGATATCATGGTCAATGGCCCCGATCAGACCTACATCGAAAAGAAGGGCAAGCTCATCATCGCGCCGATCCGGTTTCGCGATGAACAGCACCTGTTCCAGATCGCTCAGCGGATCGTGAACCAGGTCGGCCGCCGCGTCGATCAGACGACGCCGCTGGCCGATGCCCGTTTGAAGGATGGCTCTCGCGTCAACGTAATCGTGCCGCCGCTATCCTTGCGCGGCACCGCGATCTCCATTCGTAAGTTCTCCGAGAAACCCATCACGCTCGACATGCTGAAGGAATTCGGGTCGATGTCGGACAAAATGTGTACCGCACTCAAGATCGCGGGCGCCTGCCGGATGAACGTGGTCATTTCAGGCGGTACGGGTTCGGGCAAGACGACGATGCTCAATGCCCTGTCGAAGATGATCGACCCGGGCGAGCGTGTGCTGACGATTGAGGATGCGGCGGAACTTCGCCTGCAACAGCCGCACTGGCTACCGCTCGAAACGCGCCCGCCCAACCTTGAAGGGCAAGGCGCAATCACCATCGGCGACCTGGTGAAAAACGCGCTGCGTATGCGTCCTGACCGCATCATTCTTGGCGAGATCCGCGGCGCGGAGTGCTTCGACCTTCTCGCCGCCATGAATACGGGCCACGATGGCTCCATGTGTACGTTGCACGCCAACAGTCCACGCGAATGTCTTGGCCGTATGGAAAACATGATCCTGATGGGGGACATCAAGATCCCGAAGGAAGCGATCAGCCGCCAGATTGCGGAATCGGTCGATCTGATCGTTCAGGTGAAACGTCTGCGCGATGGCTCTCGCCGTACCACCAATATTACCGAAGTCATCGGGATGGAGGGCGACGTGATCGTAACCCAGGAATTGTTCAAGTTCGAGTATCTCGACGAAAGCGAAGATGGCAAGATCATGGGTGAATTTCGCTCATCAGGCCTGCGCCCCTACACGCTGGAAAAAGCGCGTCAGTTCGGCTTCGACCAAGCGTACCTTGAGGCGTGCCTGTAAGCGGCGCACGAAATGGAAGGGCAGGCGGCTTCACACTCCCCCGAACGCTTCGTTGAACTGGATGGGTTGCGGGCCTGGCCGCGCTCGGTGTGGCGATTTTCCATCTCAGGATCTTTCTGAGCGGAGCGCCCAATTCATTCGCCGCCATCTATGGCTTCGAGATTCTGCTCGAAAACGGTCGGATGCTTGTCGATTTGTTCTTCGTCATATCGGGCTTGATCCTCGCGCATTGCTATCTGGACGAAGGAAGAATGCGCCGTGGCGTTACCTTCAGGAAGTTTTGCATGGGCGCGCTTCAGCCGGCTATGGCCGCTTCATTGCGTCGTTCTGTGTTTCACCGCTTTCATGCTGCGATCGGATGCTGACACAAACGCCTACAATTTCCTGATGTCGCTAGGTCTTTTGCATGTGTTCCTTCCCGATATCGATGTTCTCAATCCCCCTGTATGGTCGATATCGGTCGAATTCATATGCTACGCAATCTTCGCGGGGATGGCACTGCGATTTGGAAAGCACTTTTTCATCATCGGATCCGCTTGTCTCGCGATCCTTGGCGGCATTCTGGTCTATGGCGAGACGCTGACCCCTATTGGCCGGGGGCTTTTGGGGTTTTTCATTGGTTGTCTTATACATCTGCACCAAGAACAGCTGCGTGCCTTGCCGCTTGCTGTCCTCGTGATCGGGTGCACAATGTTCGCCCTTGTCGAGAACACGTTCGCGGGGCTCGTTCTGGTAGCGACAGTTGGCTGGTCTTCGCTCATACTTCTGGCGCCCAGACTGTCCTTCCTGCAAGCGCAGCCCGTCCAGTGGCTCGGTTCGCGAAGCTACGCAATCTATCTTGTCCACCTGCCGCTTTTCATCTTCTTTGGAAATCTGCGTTTGATGGCTCCTGAGTTCCCTGTGATCTTGGGAGTGTCCATCTGCTTCGGCTTCACATTCCTGGTCGCCGACATTCTCTATCGCAATCTTGAGATGCCGGCACAAAACTACCTTCGCAAAGTTGCCATCAGACCCGGCGGCGCTTCGGCTGCGTAACGCATTGCGGCGCGCTTTTCGGCCCTGTGACGGAGCGCCTTTTCCAGCGCCTTTAACAACTAAAGCGTGGCCAATACGGCCGGAACCCCCAACGTCAGACAGCCGCCGCCCACCATCGCGCTCGCCATGAAAAGCGGCGTCCACGGGACCCAGCCGACGCGTTCCAGACGTTCGAGGGAGCGGCGGCGGTTGCGCAACTGCTCCATGACGAGGCAGAACCCTGAGAAAATCCAGCAGGCCAGGCCCGCCAGCGCAAGCCGTTCAGCGTCGCTGATAAAAAGGAGCGGTTCGAGCAAATCCATCGGCTATCCGGGACCTATTGGCGGGCCTGGCTTGCGCAAGTCGGCATCGATGGCGCAAGAGGCAGCCCTGCATGGATGGTTCGATCGCCCGCCCCCGCCCGATGCTTGCGCTCGCGCTGCGGCTTGCGACCGCCGGTGTCCTCGCCACGATGGCGATGCTCGTCAAGCTTGCCGGAGAGCGCGGGGTTCATCTGGCCGAGCTGGTGTTCTGGCGTCAGGCGATCACCCTTGTCTGCGTAACGCTGCTGCTGGCGATGCTGGGGCGGCTGGCGAGCGTGCGCACGCGGCGCTTCGGAGCCCACGCCCGGCGCGCAGTCTATGGGATCACCGGCATGTTCTTCGTCTATGGCGCGGTCATCCTGCTGCCGCTGGCCGAAGCGACCGCGATCAGCTTTACCGCGCCGTTCTTCGCGGTGCTGATCTCTACGCTGCTCTTCGGCGAACGCGTCGGGCGCTATCGCTGGGGCGCGGTCGCCTTCGGTTTTCTGGGCGTGCTAGTGTTGACGCAGCCCGGCTTCGACCTTGGCGGAGAGGTGAATGTCAGCCTGATTGGTGCCAGCGTAGGGCTGGTCGCGGCGTTTCTGGTGGCGCTCATCAGTTTTCAGATACAGGACCTCAACACGACCGAAGCACCTTGGAGCATCGTGTTCTGGTTCGTGACGCTCACGACGCCTCTAACTGCCCTTGTCATGCCTTTCGTCGCCGCGCCGCATGATGGTGAGACCTGGGCGATAATCGTCGCGATGGCTCTGTGCGGCGCGCTGGCACAAATCCTGCTGACGAGTTCGCTGCGCTTCGGTTCGGCAGGGGTCATCCTACTGATGGACTACACCTCGCTGCTCTGGGCGACCTATTATGGCTGGCAGGTGTTCGACCGCGCGCCGCCCGCCAGCCTGTGGCTGGGCGCACCGCTTATCATCGCTGCCGGATTGCTGATCGCATGGCGCGAACGGCAACTCGCCCGCAAAAAAGCACGTGTCCGCGCAGGTGGGGAACCGAACGTCGCACCGACCGGTTGACCGCAGGCGTAAACAACAAAGGAAAACATCAAATGATCCGCAGAATCGCCACCACTGCTGCCATCTGCGTCCTCGCAATCGGCGCGGCTGCGTGCAATACGATCGACGGGGCGGGCGAAGATATCGAATCCGTCGCTGAAGAGGTTGATGAGGAAATCTAAAGGCGTAGTTTCCTGATCGAGAACAGAGGAAGGCCCATCGCGAAAGGTGGGCCTTCTTTTTTACCGTTCGTTCTGCCAATCTCTAGAGCGTATGGCCCCGCGTCTTTCCCAATTTCTTCAGGATAACGACCCATGACGAAGCTTTTCGCCAAGACTGTCCTACTTACCGCGCTCCTCATATCGAGCGCGGCGTGCAATACCGTAAAGGGTTTGGGCGAAGACATTCAGTCGGTTGGCCGCGCTGGCGAAGAAGCGATCGACTAGTCATTCATTGCCGCACTACGGTAAACCAATGTCACATTGTTTGCTGGCATTGGATATCGCGCGCTTCGTGTGAAACCAAAGCGCTCGGCTTCCTGGTCCAGGCGTTCCACTTCGCGAAGACCCCAGCTGCGATCTCGCGCCTTCAGGCTGTCGTCGAATGCAAGGTTAGATGACGTCGTCTCGGTCTCCGCCTCGAAAAACGGCCCGTAGATGATAAGCGGAAGGTTTCGTCCGCCAAGCAGTTTGACAGCGCCCTTGAACAGCCCTTCGGTTGCGGTCCACGGGCTGATATGGACCATGTTGATGCACAGCACCGCATCGGCACGCACCACTTCCCAGCGGCTGGGCGTGTTCGCATCGAGCGCGAGTGGCAAGCGTAGATTGCTGCCTTGGTATTCGCGGTAATAGGCAAGGTTCGAAGCGAGAGCGTCCGCGTCGCAATCGCTTGGTTGCCATTCGAGATCGGGAAAGCGTTCGGCAAAGAATACGGCGTGCTCGCCCGATCCGCTGGCGACTTCGAGCACCGCGCCGCGCGGCGGCAATTCCTCGCGCAGCACGGCGGCGATAGCCTCGCGATTGCGCAAGGTGGCAGGCGCATGCCGCTTCGCCTGAGAACCGGAATTCATCGGACTTGAACCTGCATCATACCTGCCGCTCCCGTCCTTCCCAATAGGGCGCGCGCAATTCGCGGCGCAGGATCTTTCCGCTCGCATTGCGGGGCATTTCCGGAATGATGTCGATACTTTTGGGAGCTTTGAAAGCCGCGATCCGCTCGCGCGCATAGGCGATCACATCACCCGCTTCGATCTCCATGCCCGGTTTTGCAACGCAGCACGCCTTCACCTCCTCGCCCCATTGCGTGGAAGGAACGCCAATAACGGCGACTTCGGCAATGGAGGGATGGCCATAGATCGCGCTTTCGACTTCGGCGGGGTAGATGTTCTCGCCACCCGATATGATCATATCCTTGATCCGGTCCTGAATGTAGACATAGCCGTCCGCGTCCATGATTCCGGCGTCACCGGTGTGAAGCCACCCATCGGCATCGATCGTCTGAGCGGTCGCATCGGGCAAGTTCCAATAGCCGCACGTGTTCGAAGGTGAGCGCACGCACACCTCGCCAATCTCCCCGCGTGGCAGCTCGCGATTGTCTTCTCCGCGCACTTCGATCGCGACGCCGGGGACCGCTTTACCGGCCGAACGCATCCGCTCATTGCCGGCGATGTCGTGATCGTCGGGCGGAAGCATGGTGATTGTGCCGCAGGTCTCGGTCATCCCGTAAACCTGCAAAAATCCTGTTTGCGGCATCGTACGCACCGCCTCTTTCAGCAGCTCGAGCGGCATGGGCGCAGCACCATAAAGGAGATAGCGCAGGTTCGAAAAATCGGTTTCTGCCGCGCGGGGGTGCTGGATTGCCATCTGGATTGCTGCGGGGACGAGGAACATGTGCGTCGCGCCCGCTTCAATCGCGTCGAGCAAGCCGTCGGGCGTAAATTCGGATTGTATAAGCGCGCGAATGCCGTTGGCGATGGCAATCACCACCACGCCCGTCCCGCCGATATGCGCGCAGGGCATTGCAGCAAGCATACAGTCGCTGCGGCGATAGACCTGCCACGGCAGCTGTGCCTGCAAGCTCGGCCTGCGCAGCGCGAAAAGGTTGGCATTGGAGAGGACCGCGCCTTTCGGATTGCCGGTCGTACCCGACGTATAAAGTTGAAGAACCGGCTCGTCCGGTGCCGGCGGTGAGTATTGCGCTGGTTCGCGCTCGCCCATCGCCTTTCGCGCGGCATCTTCGTGCAGCAGCGCAGGAGCCGGATCGAGCGTGGCAGCGATCTGCCGCGCGCCGTCGAAAAAGGCGTCCTCCGCCAACAGCAAACGGGTTCCTGTATCCTTGAGGATGTACGCGATCTCGGGCGCGGCGAGGCGCCAGCCAATTGGTGCCATCACGCACCCCACGCGCGCAGCTGCGAGAAAGGCAGTGAAATAGAGGTCCGAGTTCTTGCCCAGCCACGCGATCCGGTCACCCTTTCGAAGTCCGTGATCCTGGAAAACGCGGATCAGCCTTCGCGTCGCCAGGTCGAGCGCGCCAAAGGTCGTTGTGCGGCCCTCATGTTCGAGCGCGATTTGCTCAGGCCGCTCCCGGGCCCAATGGTCGAGGGTATCTTCAAAGGTTTCGTGCTCATGCTGCGCCGTGCTGGCTGCGCCCATCGCCTCTCTCCCGCTTCGGCTTTTGCCGTGTGTCGCGATGGTTACGGCAAAACGCCAGCGGGTAAAGGATTTACGCTAGTGAAAGCGCCCCTGCCTGCGCGCGGCGCGCTCGCGAATTATCAGCCAGATGAGCAGGCCTAATGGCCCGGCAAGAAAGGTCGCGAGCAGGATTGGCACTTGGACGAAGCGGGATATGTTCTTCGCATCACCATCGCGCGCGATCCACAGTCCCACGAACAGGTCGAACGCGAGATAATGCGTCCAGCCCACTGTCAGCCCCATATCGCTAAGGAAGATCGAGCGGACGCCTTCGATTGTGGTGAAATCCGCCCCCTCACTAACGCTCGGAACGATGCCGGTGACCGCGCCGACAAGCAGAACCGCGTAGATCGCGCACAGCAGCCCGACGCCAAGATAGAGAATGGCCGAGAGCAGCGCAGGCCACCGCGGCAGCACAATCAAAACGATCCAGGCCGCGAGCGCGAGCAGATTGACCGCATTGAAAACGAAGGTCCAGTCGATCATCCGACCGGATGCCCGTCAACGCGCGCGCGCCATTCGCGGGCGGCGCGCATCATTGCATCGTTATCGTGGGTGTAGCGCCCCGCCGCCTTGCGCATCGATAGCTGGAGCGCGGCTTGCGAGACGACATCGGCATCGATGGTGCGAAACTTGGCCATGTGTTCGGGCAGCAGCGGCTCGGCGAGCGGGCTGACCAGTTTCGCTGCAAATTCGAGCGGGCGCCAGTCATCTTCGCGAGCCCCCTTAAGGAGGCCGGGACGCAGGATATCGAGCCGCTTGAAACCAAGGCTCGAAAGTTCCGCTTCAGTCTCGCCCTTGACCTTGAGATATAGCATTTTCGCGCGCGGATCGGCCCCCGCTGCGCTGATGAGCACCAGGTTCGGAACCTGAGCAGCTCGTGCCTGTTTCGCGGTGTTCACGATCAGATCGTAATCGACCTCGCGAAAACGCTCCTCGCTTCGGCCCGCTTTTGCCCAGGTCGTGCCGAGGGCGCAGATCAGCGCTTGCGGACGCACGCCATCAAGCACTTCGCCCCACCACGGCGTCTGCGCGACGAACATCTCGATCCGCGCGCCCTGGGGCAACTCCACCTCGCGCCGGGCAAGGCCGACGATGCGAACAATATCGCTCGCGCTTGAAAGCGAAATCATCTTGCGGCCAAGCAGCCCGGTCGCTCCGACCAATGCGATGCGAACAGGTGCGCTGCGCACCGCGCGCCCGAAGCCCTGCGGCTTAGGCACGATGATAACCGAGCGGCTCAGACATTGGTGAGCCCATGAGGTATCTCACGATAGATTTCACCGCATGCCTGCACCGCGTATGTGTCCGACATGCCGGCAACGAAATCGGCGATAACGCGCGACCGGCATGGATCTTCGCGCGGCAGGCGAGCTCGCCAGTCGGCTGGCATGAGGTTCGCATCCTGCGAATAGGCAGCAAACAGCCGCGCCACCACATCGCGCGCCCGCTCGGCCGCGGCAACCTGTTGGGGATGATAATAGAGGTGCTCGTACATAAAGGCCTTGAGCTCTCTTTCATACACCGCCATCTGCGCCGAAAACCCGGCCAGCGGACGGCCCGCCGCGCGCACGGCACCCACCGACCCGATATCGGCCGCTGACTTGCGCGTGTGTTCGATCACGTCATTCACCATCAGCCCAATCTGGTCGCGGATCAACTCGCGCAGCAGTCGATCGCGCGGAGCGTTGGGATAGCGCCGCTCGATGTCGCGCCACAGGTCGGCAAGCAGATCAAGCGCCAGCAGCGCGTCCAGATCGAGGAAACCTGCGCGCAAGCCATCATCGATGTCGTGATTGTCATAGGCGATATCATCCGCGACCGCCGCAATCTGCGCTTCGAGTGAAGGCCATTCCCCCAGCGCCAGCGGGAACGCGGCATCAAGCTCGCCCAATGCCCAGCCGGGCCTCTCGACCGGCCCGTTATGCTTGGCGAGCCCCTCCAGCGTGTCCCAGGTCAGGTTAAGACCTTCATGGCCCGGATAGGGACTTTCGAGCCGCATTACCGTGCGCAGTGCGTGAGCGTTGTGACAAAACCCGCCATGAAACGCCATTGCTTCGGCCAGCGCGCCCTCCCCCGCATGGCCGAACGGTGGATGGCCCAGATCATGGGCGAGGCAGATTGCTTCGGTCAGGTCCTCGTCCAGCCCCAGCGCGCGGGCCAGGACCCGGCCGATCTGCGCAACTTCGAGGCTATGGGTAAGGCGTGTGCGGTAGTGATCGCCTTCCGGCGCTATGAACACCTGCGTCTTTGATTTGAGCCGCCGAAAGCTCATGGAGTGGATGATGCGGTCGCGGTCGCGCTGGAAATCGCTGCGCGGCCCGCGCATCTCGCGCTTGTGAAGCAGCGAGCCGTCGCGCGCGGGACCGTAGGCAAATTCGCGCCCGCCATGCTGCGCCGGATCGGCTGAATAGGGAGCGCGTACGGTCATCGGCCCCGCCTAGGTGAGCACGGACCCGGGCTCAACGTGAACAGATTGGCAACGCCGGGACAAAGGCCTCTGCATGACCAGTCGTGATCGGAATAGCGTTCGGGGTTTCGGGATCCCCGTCACGCTAGTGGGAAACAGGCGGCCCCATGATGTTGCAGCTCGATGGACTTCCGATAGCGACCTGCAAACCCGAAGACTCCAAAACGCGAAGACTATTGCGCGCAGGGGACAGACTGCGTCTTACACCTCGCCATCGCCCGCCAGCATCCAGTCCACCGCCGCGCGGCAATGGATGCGCGTGCTGTCGAACACCGGGAGCACATTCGCATCGACATCCACGACAAGCGCCAGTTCGGTGCAGGCGAGAATGATCGAATCCGCCCCTTCCTGAGACTTGTTGGTGATTATGGTGCGCATCGCCCGCTCCGCATCGCGAGTAACCTTGCCCAGCATCAGTTCTTCGTAAATGATCCGGTCAAGCGTTTCGACGTTGTCGACATCGGGCGGCAGCAGGTCGACACCCTGCGCCACCAACCGCTTGCGATACCAGCTTTCGGTCATGACGTTGCGAGTTCCGATGATCGCCGCGCGCGTATGTCCCGCCTCGCGCAGCACATCTCCCAGATGATCGGCTATGTGAAGAAGCGGGATATCGACCGCCTCGGCAACCTCATCGTAGATCTTGTGCATGGAATTGGCACAAATGAGCAGCGCTTCCGCGCCAGTCGCTTCGAGCCGCCGGGCACTATCGCTCAGGGTTGCTGCTGCGCGGATCCAATCTTCCGGCTCACGCAGACCCGCCAAAGCACGGAAATCCAGACTTTCGACCAGCAGCGGCGCGCTTGCCATTTCGCCTACGCGGCGTTGGACGATGCGATTGATGCGATCGTAGTACATGCCGGTCGAAACCCAACTCATTCCTCCGATCAAACCCAGCTTACGCAAACTTGAACCCCCGAATAGCTGCGGAACATCGAACCCTATCGGGGCTCAACGCCGCGGTGTCGATAGGGTTTCCAGCCAGCGTCGAACATCGGCGCTCGACCGATTGGCCCGCTCCTCCTGTGGCAGGTGTCCAGTCTGTGGATAAACAATCAGCTGCGAGCGCGGCAAAGTTTCATCGAGCCAAAGCCCGGCACCAAGCGGGATCAGGCGGTCCTCCTCGCCCCACAAGAGGAGGACGGGCACGTCGATTGCGGCGAATTCGCCCGGGGCGAGCGGTTCGTAATCGCTTGCAAAGCGCGCCATGGTCGCTGCACGATTGCCTGGATAGCGCAGCATTTCCCAATAGCGGTCGATCATCGCATCATCGACGATTTCCGCGACCGAAACGCTCTGCTCGAGGCTCTGCTCGATCAAGGCGCGTGGGGTGACATGTTCGGCGATCCAACTGATGCCGGGAGTCTGTGCGATGGCAAAGCCGATATTGCCGTTTTCCTCGTCGTCCTTGGGCGGAGCCTCGACTTGCGGCGATCCGCTTGCGTCCACGAGGATCAGCCCGAGAATGCGTTCCGGGTAGGCCGCGGCGAAGGCCATTGCGTGTTTGCCGCCCATCGAACTGCCGCCCAGAACGAAGCGTTCGAGGCCCATTGCGTTCGCCACTTCGCGGATGTCGCTGGTGAAATTGTCGCGGCTGTAATCATGCGCCGGGTCGGGGCCAGTCAAACCATGTCCGACCTGATCGAAGCGGATGATGCGATAATCGTTCGAGAGCGCTTCGACCCACGGCTCCCAGGTAAACAAATCGGCGTTGGAACCATGCAGAAGGACGATGGGAAGCGCATCGCGCGGGCCTTCATCGCGCAGATGGATACGCACCCCGTCGGCAATTTCGACGAATTGCGAAGGTGGTCCGGCATATTTGGCGCGCATCGTCTCGGGATCGGTGTCAGGCGTCCGAAAGACGAAGAACGCGACCACCAGCAGCGCGACCAGCGCGCCGACAATTCGCAAGGCCCATTTCATCGCGTCATCCCCCTTTTGCGTGCCGCTCAGGTGCCTGAAGCTGCAGCCAATCCTTCGCGCGAACGCTTGCGATTGGGCGCGAATTCGAGGCTGCGGCGAAACGCCCTGGCCGCCTCTTCCCTGCGGCCGAGGGCAAGCAGATGTTCACCCAGCAATTCCCAGCTCGGCTTTGCCATACGGGGTGGACCGAATACGACCGGCAGCGCGCTTTCCGCTTCGGCGGCCGCGCGCAACGCCGCAAGACCTGCTTCGGTATCGCTCGATGCAAGGAGCAGGATCGCCTCGACCTGAGCAACTGCGCGCTGCGCCCAGACGACGCTGGTGCGATCGTCGGGTGCAACCTGCGGCAGCACCTGCGCGAAGGTATCCGCGACGGCCTGCAATTCGCCCAGTGCGGTCGCGACCGTCTGCGGGTCGTCCCGATATTGCAGCGCCCGCGCGTGGGCGAGCATCATGCGCGCAAGCAGGAAGCCCTCGCCCGCGTCTTCGAGCCGGTCGGGCCAGACGCCTGTATCGACGCCCTGCCACGCCGCGATTGCCGCGTAGCTGGAGGCCGCCCCGAACCCCAACCGGTCGGCGGCTCCGCGCGCGATGTGCGCTTCGGCCTGGCTGCGGCACCCGCGCACGATATCGCTCGCATCCTTACCGAGTTGCAGCCGGGCATAAACCAGCCACTCGTTGTAATGCCCGCAGGAATTGGCCGCGAGCCCGCTGGCGGTGCGCTGGCGATCGACCACCGCATCGGCCAGGACATTCGCGCGCTCCGATGCCTCCCAGTCGCCGAGCGCGTGGTAGATATGACTGATCATGTGCTGTGCATGGCCCGCATCGGCTGCGACAGCCGCATAGCGCTCTGCCATACGCTCTCCGAGCGGTGCGTGGACAGGATCGTCGTAGGAATGGATGAGGTAGTGCAGGATGCCTGGATGTCGCTCATGGGTGATGAAGCCGGGTTCGAGCACGCCTGCGGCCCGCATATACGTCGCGATATCGCGCCCGCCATGCGAGGTGCCGAGGATCGCCAGCCCGGTAAAAGCGCGCACGTCGATATCGCCCGGGTCGGTAGCGAGCATTCGCTCCATGGCCGCAAGGTAGAGCAGGTCGCGCTCTTGCTTTGCCGCGCCACTTTCATCAGTGCCGTAAAGCGTCTCCACCGCATCCAGCCACGCCGCCTCTTTCGCGCCGCTCGCTTTTGCCCGGCGCCCATCCGGAGTGGGCGCGAGTTTCGCCAGCGCGGCGAGCGCGGCAGCGCGGTCCTGCTCTTCCCACAAGGGATGATTATGCGTCATCGCCTCGCCCCAATAGGCCATGGCGAAATCGGGCGCGGCCTGCTGGCTTTCGTGGAAAGCGACGGCAGCGCGCGCATATTCGAAGTTGTGCAGAAGAGCGAGACCGCGCAGGAAATGTTCGCGCGCGGGGCCTACGACACTGGTTTCGAAAACCATGTATTGCGCGCCGACTTCGCCTTCGACCTGCAAGTTCGCTTCATCGCCCACGATGCCGCGCTGGGCAAGCGCGGGTACATCGGCAAAGGTCAGGGATGCGGCCAGACACGTGGCGGCGAGGGCAATTCTCATGGCGACAATCCTCCTGGTTTCGATCGAGGGAGCCTAGGGGCGCGCAGCCGCTCGATTGCAAGCTGTGAGGCGGGGAATACCGATCCCGTCACGCGCGCGTTCTAGCTCAGTTCGAGCAGGCTTTCGACCCCGCAGCGCGTCGCCGTTTCACCCAGCACCCGGACAGCCTGCTGGTCATCGACTCGCTCAAGCCTGGCAAGCACCTCCAGAGTGCCGCCGGGCAGCGGCGCTTCGCCTTTCTGCGGTGCGAGGCGCTCCAGCTTGCGCAATTGCGTGATGCTCAGCCGATCGACAAGGCGCGGGGCCATGCACTGCGTCATTGTTGGCGGCACGCCGTTGTCGAGCAGAGCTTCGGCTACTCGCGCTTCGGTGACCTGCTCGAGCACGCCGTCTTCGCGAAGGAGCAGATACGCTCCGATCCCGATGGCGAACACCAGTGCGAGGATAACGAGATTGCGCATGGGCCGAGATACGCTCAGTCGAGCGACTTGACGATTTCCTCGACCATCTTCTTGGCATCGGAAAGCAGCATCATCGTCTGGTCCATGTAGAAAACGTCATTGTCGACGCCCGCATAGCCGACCCCGCCCATCGAACGCTTGATGAAGAACACCTGCTTGGCCTTCTCGACGTCGAACACCGGCATACCATAGATGGGCGAGGATTTGTCGGTCTTGGCGGCCGGGTTCACCACGTCGTTCGCCCCTATGATGAAGGCGACGTCCGCCTGCGCGAACTCGGAGTTGATGTCTTCGAGCTCGAACACGTTTTCGTAAGGCACCTGCGCTTCGGCCAGCAGCACGTTCATGTGGCCGGGCATCCGGCCCGCGACGGGGTGGATGGCGTATTTTACCTCGACACCCTTGGCCTCAAGCATATCGGCCATTTCTCGCAAGGCGTGCTGCGCCTGCGCGACCGCCATGCCGTAGCCGGGGATGATGATTACCTTTTCCGCCTGTTCGAGCATGAAGGCCGCATCCGCCGCGCTGCCCTGCTTGTAGGGCCGTTGCTCGCGCGGCTCGCCATCGCTGCCGCTGCCCGCATCCGTGCCGAAACCACCTGCGATAACGCTGATGAAGCTGCGGTTCATGGCGCGGCACATGATGTAGCTGAGGATCGCGCCCGAGCTTCCGACCAGCGCCCCGGTGATTATCATCGCGCTGTTGCCCAGCGTGAAGCCCATGGCCGCCGCTGCCCAGCCTGAATAGGAGTTCAGCATCGAGACGACGACCGGCATGTCCGCTCCGCCAATGGGGATGATGAGCAAGAAGCCGATGATGAAGGCCAGCACGGCGATGGCGACGATGAACCAGCCCTCGCCCGGACCGCCCGCGCCCGACACGGCATAGACGCCGATAAGGATGAGTATCGCGGCCAGCGTGCCCAGGTTGATGACGTGGCGCGCTGGCAGCAGGATTGGCGATCCGCTCATCCGGCCCGACAATTTCAGGAACGCGATAATCGAACCGGAAAAGGTGATTGCCCCGATCGCGATGCCGAGGCCCAGCTCGATCCGGCTGACGGTGAGGATCTGGTTTGTATCGCTCAAAATGCCGAACGCACCGGGATTGAGCCATGCGGCGAACCCCACCACTACGGCGGCCAGACCAACGAGGCTGTGAAATCCCGCGACCAGCTCCGGCATCGCCGTCATTGCGATCTTGCGCGCAATGGTCACGCCGACAATGGCGCCAATCCCGATCGCGATGGCGATCTCGACGATATTGGCAATATCGTGGGTGACGAGCGTCGTCACCACCGCGATCACCATGCCGATCATGCCGTTGCGATTGCCCGCGCGCGATGTGGCGGGGCTCGACAGCCCGCGCAGCGCAAGGATGAAGAAGATGCCCGCCGCAAGGTAGGCGAGCATGGCCCAGGGCGGGGTGCCGGTGTCGCCAGTCGCCGCGTGCGCGGGGGTGGCCCACAGCGCTGCCGTCATTGCGAGGAGCGAAGCGACGAAGCAATCCAGCGCGCGGCGGGACTGGATTGCCACAGCGACTGCTTCGTCTCGCAATGACTTGTTGGAGAAGCGCCGCACCTTCACCTCTCCTTCTTCTTGTACATCGCCAGCATCCGTTCGGTCACTGCGAAACCGCCGAAGATATTTATGCTTGCCAGCACCACGCCGAACAGCCCGAGATATTTGGCAAAGTCATTATCCGCCTCCGCCGCCGCAATCAGCGCGCCGACGATGATCACCGAGGATATCGCATTCGTCACCGCCATCAGCGGCGTGTGCAGCGCGGGCGTGACCGACCAGACGACGTAATAGCCCACGAAGCAGGCGAGCACGAAGATCGAGAGGATCGCAATGAAGTCCATCAAGCAGGGCTTTCGGAAAACCCTCCCCCACTGGGGGAGGTGGCAACCGCGTAAGCGGCTGAC
>JAZBPE010000077.1:0-8004 GCA_036353345.1 Erythrobacter sp.
CCCGCAGCCTTGGTCGCGCCGTAGGCCCCGAGCGGGCCGCGCGCATCATCGGGGCGGTAGGCGCGCGGCGATTGGCCATCGAAGACGAAATCGGTCGACACATGCACCAGTTGCCCGCCCGTGCCTGCCATTGCCTCGACCATAATCGCGACCGCATCGGCGTTGATAGCGCGAGCGAGGTCCGGCTCGCTTTCGGCCTTGTCGACTGCGGTGTAAGCAGCGGCATTGAAGATAATGTCGGGCGCCTCGACCGCGAGCCGGGCGCGCAGCATCGCATCGTCCGTCAGATCGACATCCTCGACATCGATCGCATTGATCTCGGCATGATCGGGCGCAGTACGCTGGAGCGCGCCGCCAAGCTGCCCCCCCGCGCCGGTGATGAGAACTTTCACGCGAACGCCTCCACTTCGGCAAGTCGCGTGCCCTTGCGATCCTTGTCCGAAAGCGTCGGCACGCCGCCACCAAGCGGCCATGCGATCTCGACATCGGGGTCATCCCAGGCAAGCGTATGCTCGGCTTCGGGCGCGTAGGGCGCCGTGCACTTGTAAAGGAAGTCGGTGTTGTCGCTTAGGGTCAGAAAGCCGTGAGCAAACCCTTCAGGCACCCAGAGCATACGCTGGTTATCCTCCGAAAGCTCAACCCCGATCCAGCGCCCGAAATGCTCCGAGGAGCGCCTGAGATCAACCACCACATCGAACACCGCCCCGCGCGTCACCCGCACCAGCTTGCCCTGCGGACCGGGATTCTGAAAATGCATTCCGCGCAGCACACCCGCCTGCGACCGGCTGTGATTGTCCTGCACGAACGTGACATCAAGCCCGGCATCGGCGAAGCCTTGCGCATTCCACGTCTCCATGAAGAACCCGCGCGCGTCGCCGAACACCCGCGGCTCGATAATCAGCGGACCGGGTACGGCGGTCTTGATGATCTTCATGCCGGATCGGTGCGATCGAGCAGCTGAAGCAGGTATTCGCCATAGCCGGACTTCATGAGCGGCTGAGCGATCCGCCTCATCTCCTCATCGTCAATAAAGCCCTGCCGCCACGCGATCTCTTCCGGGCAGGCGATGCGAAAGCCCTGCCGCTCTTCGGTGATGCGCACATAGGTCGCTGCGTCGAGCAGGGAGGCATGGGTGCCCGTATCGAGCCAGGCAAACCCGCGTCCCATGATCTCGACCGCCATCGATCCGTCTTCGAGATAAGTGCGGTTGAGGTCGGTGATCTCAAGCTCTCCGCGCGCGCTGGGTTTAAGGTCGCGCGCACGATCGGGGGCGGTCTCATCATAGAAATAAAGACCGGTGACCGCGTAGTTCGACTTGGGCTCGTCCGGCTTTTCCTCGATCGACACTGCCCGTCCCCCATCGTCGAACTCGACAACGCCGAATGCGGTGGGATCCTTGACGCGGTAAGCGAAAATGCTCGCGCCCGAACACCGCTCATCGGCATGGCGCAAAAGTTTCGGGAGACCGTGGCCGTAGAAGATGTTGTCGCCAAGGATGAGAGCGCTGGGCGATCCGGCGACGAAATCCGCGCCAATCTGGTAAGCCTGCGCCAGACCTTCCGGGCGGGGCTGCTCGGCGTAAGTCAAACTGACGCCGAAGTCGGAGCCGTCGCCGAGTACGCGCTGGAACTGGCTTGCATCTTCCGGCGTCGTAATGACAAGGATGTCACGGATACCCGCTAGCATCAGCGTGCTGAGCGGGTAATAGATCATCGGCTTGTCGAAGACCGGCATCAGTTGCTTGGATACGCCGCGCGTGAGCGGATAGAGCCGGGTACCCGATCCCCCCGCCAGAATGATCCCTTTGCGCGGCGACGACATCGCGTCCGGTCTCCTTCCTGGCCCCCTTTTGACCATCAGGCCCTGCGCATCGCAGCCCGCCCTGAGCCGGTCAACTCCTAATCTTGCAAGCTGCGCACCACACTCCTGTTCATTTTCCGCGCTGCGCAAGGTGACGAGAGACAGGCGGGCGCGGCACTGGCCAAACTTGTGAATTTGGCGCATGGCGCGGCAGCGAACCCCTTTTATTGTTTCTCGTTGTCAGCGCCGATTGTCCCCGCGATCCATTAGCAAACCACTCATGCCCGACACTGCCCAACTCGATCGCTTCCTTGCCGATAGCGTGCGGGCGCTGCGCCGCGGTGCCCCCCTGCCGGTTTACCCCGATCGTCTGCCTGACGAAGAGGCGTTGTGGCTGCGGATCGAATATCACGGCATCGCGCTATTGCTGGTCGAGGAAGGGGAGCGGCTGGGGAACTGGCCCGCGACAATGTGGACCCGTATTGCGGAGGAAGCGCGGCTGATGAGCCTGTGGGAAGCCACGCACCGCCCGCTGATTGCAGAACTGGTGGAGGAGCTGGCGGACGAGCGCATCGAAAGCGTGTTCCTCAAAGGCACCGCGCTCGCCTATTGGTTGCATGACGATCCTGCGATCCGCCGCCGCGGCGATAGCGATCTGCTGATCCGCGCGCAGGATCGTGCGGCCGCGCGTGTAATCCTCGCCAGGCGCGGCTGGTATCGCCGCAGCGACCCCCATGGCCTCTATGCGCAAGAGGGCTGGCTCCACGAGGCAGCACAGGTTTTCGTCCATCTGGTCGATCTGCACTGGGAGCCCTCGGACCGTCCGGTGCTGCGCGGTCTGCTCCCGATCGAGGCGATTTTTTCCGGCAGCGCGCCCCTGCCGCGATTGAGTGCGCGGGCGCGGCGGCCCGAAGCGGCAATGCTGCTGATCCACGAGGCGGTGAACCAGAAATGGCACGCTCATCATGGCTATTTCACCGATGCCGGCCGGATGAGAGGCGCGCGACGGCTGATCTGGTCGCTCGATTTCGCCTTGCTCGTCGAAGCGATGGAGGAAAGCGACTGGCAGTCGCTGATCTCCCGATGCGATGAGGAGCGCGCGGGGCCGATCGTCGCGCAGGCGCTGCGCGGAGCGGTTAGCGATCTCGGTTTCGCGCTGCCGGAAGGCGTGCTGGAACGGCTCGAGGCGCACGATATCCACCCCGACCTTGCACGCTACTTCACCGGGACCGACACGTTCAGCGAATTCTGGCTTGATTTGAAGACCGCTAGTGGTTGGCGGGAACGCGCGCGTTTTATCCTGCGCCGGGCTTTGCCACCACGTAGGCATCTGATGACGAAATATCCGGGCATGGTTCGCTGGCCCACGGCTCTGTTGCGCTCACGCATGCTGGCCGAGACCGCCGGCCGCCTGGCTCTACGCGCGGTGAGGCGTTGAGCGCGGCGTTCTGGCTTGGCTGGGCGCGCCGGTTTCGCGGCGAGCTGTCGGCCATCGTCGCTCTGTCGATCTTCGCATCGCTCGCCGCGCTGGCGGTTCCGTGGTTCGCCGGCCAGGTTCTGGGCGGCGTCGTCAGCGCAGCTGCTCCGACCGGCGCAATCGATCTAGGCCAGGCGGTCGCGCTGCTGGTCGGCACGCTCGTCCTTCTCACCGCCCTCAACATCGCCGCTGCCATGGTGTCGGAGATCGCGGCGCTGCGCATCCTGACCGAGCTGCGCAAACGCGCCCATGCGCATGTCCAGCTCCTGCCGATCAGCGTGCATGAAAGCGCGCGGCGCGGGGACCTGCTCGCGGTGACCGCCTACGAAGTTGGCAATCTCGCCGATTTCCTTGCAAACACACTCGCGGGCGCGCCTGCCATGGTGCTGACCGCCTTGGGAGCGATCGCGATCCTGTTCTGGCTCGATCCGGTCATGGCGCTGATCGTGCCGATCATGATCCCGGCGTTTGTCCTGCTCGCCAGGCTCGTCGGGCGCCGTTTGCGCAGCGTCGCGCAGGATGTGCGCGCTGCGGAAATCGAGCTGATCGCGCAGGCCGAACGCGACCTCGAGATGCTGCCCGCCACCAAGTCCTACGCGCTGGAGGAAGCGCGCGGCTCCGCTTTCGCCGAGACTGCCGAGCGGGCTTTCGTATTCGGACGCCGCAAGGCGCGGCTCGGCGCGTTCGTCGGGCCGCTGGTCGCGCTGTTCGCTGCACTGGCGACGATTGCGGTGCTGGTTCTTGCTAGCGAGCGGCTTGGTCCAGGTTCGGGCCCCGGCTCTCCGGGTGAGCTTTTTGCGTTCCTGCTCTACGCGACCTTGCTGACCCGCCCGGTGGGCGCGCTGGCTTCCTCCTATTCCGCCTACCAGATCGCGCGCGGCTCGCTGGAGAAGTTCGAAGACGTGCTCGCGCTCCCGCCTGAGCCGGGCTACGCGGCAAAGGGCCGGATCGAGCGGGCAAAGGGGCCGATTCGGTTCGACAAAGTGGATTTCGCCTATCCCGGCCGCGCCCCCGTGCTGAGCGACTTCAATCTGACGATCCAGCCGGGCGAGACGGTGGCGCTCACCGGTCCCAATGGCGTTGGCAAGTCGACCATCGTACGGCTTCTCCTGCGCTTCTACGATCCGCTGGCGGGCACGATCACGCTGGACGGCCGAGATATTGCGACCATCGCGGTGCAGGACTTGCGCCGCCAGTTCGGCTACGTGCCGCAGCGCGCGCTCCTGTTTGACGGCACGATAGCGGAAAATATCGCGCTTGGCGTCGCTGATGGGGTCGCGCTCCAGCGAGCGGTTGAATTGGCACAGGCGAGCGACATGATTGCCGAACTCTCCGAGGGGTTCGAAACCCGGATCGGCGATAGCGGCGTGAGGCTGTCAGGCGGTCAGCGTCAGCGCCTCGCTCTCGCCCGCGCGCTGTATCATGATCCGCCGATCTATATCCTCGATGAGGCGACCGCGATGTACGATCTGGAAAGCGAAGCGGCCTTTGTCGAACAATGCCTTGAGGCGATCGAGGGGCGCACGGTGATCCTTATCACCCATCGCCCGGCCAGCTTGGCGCTTGCCGATCGCATTCTCGACATGACGCTAGCGGGCCCGCTTGCTGCCGAAGCGCAATCCAAGAGCGGCTAGGCGGCTTTCGCGACGATCAGCGCCTGTTCCTGAAGCGTGTTCGCAAGCGCCACCAGATCCGCTTCGATCCGGCTTCGCGGCGCGTCGAACTCCGCATCGATCCGGTCGCATATCTCGGCCAGCGTGTAGGGCCGCTCGCTCAGAAGCGCCCAGATCCGCGCGCCTACCGGGTCCAGCCCGAAATATTGCCCGCTCGCCAGATCGAGTAGAACCATCTCACCGTTCAACTCACGCGCGACCACTTCATCCGAAATGGTAAAGCGGTCTTCCAGAGTGATATGCGCGCTCAAACGTCCCTCGCTCAGACAGATGCCGTCCGCGTGCTCGCCGCGATTGCTGCGAGCACACGGGGCAGTTCCGCATATTGGCGCGGATAGTCAAGCGCATGGCAGCAGACAGCCTGCGCAAGGTCCGCAATGCGGACGAAATGAGCCGCCAGCCGCTCCCGGTCCTCCACGTCCAGGACAAAGGAATGGGGCAGAATTGCAGGCAACGCTTCGGCGGATGAGAGCTTGCGGATCGCGAGATCGGCGTGGTGGTCTTTGCCCAGGATGAACAGATGCTTCAGCGGTGCAGGCTCATCAGCGACCGGAAAACGATCGTCTATCGCGATCTCGCACTTTTCGTCGGCGGTGTCGCCTGATGCTTCGGCACCAAGAAGGTGGCGGGCGCTATCGTGGAACAGGCGCAGATGCGCGCCCCTCGGACGGACCCAATGGCCATCGGCGCGAATATCGATATCGATCGCGTCTTCGGTTATGAGCGGGTGCCCCGCTTTTGCGAGCGCGCCCGCAAGCGTCGTCTTGCCCGAGCGCGAGAGACCGAGAAAAGCGATTGCGCCGCCCAATATGCTGCCAGCGCGCACCAGTTGCACGGCGCTGCCGTGCAGGAAGAGCCCGCCGGAATGATTGCCGATCAGCGGCTGGATCGCGTTGCGGTAGAGGGTGCGCAAGACACGCTCGCCCGAACCCTTAGCAGGCCACCCGGTGACCACGAAGCCGCCATCTGACCGTTCTCCAAGGTGAAATTCCGCCTGTCCGACGAATCGAATAATGAAGCCATCGGTGCTTCGATAAAACTCGGCTTGCGACACGCCGTCGGGCGCAAGCCAGCGGTCGTAAGGCTTACGCGCAAGCGAGGACTGAGAGCGAGCCGGAGCGATCTTCAATTGTGACGAAGCTTCGATCACCGCGTCCTTCTTCCGCCTAGACCGGCTGGCCTGTCGACCGCATTGAAGCGACCATTTGGGCTGCGCACGGGCGCTTGCGACGCATGGTGACGAGGAAAAAACGGCCTTTTATCCCAGCCACTTACGCAAAAGGGCGCCACGGAGGCGCCCTTTATGCCGTTCGTTCGAGGCATGGCCTCGAAAAACGCTCGGTCAGAAGCGCGAGTTCTGCAACGCACCGTCGCGAAAACGGGTGAAGCTCCCGCCGGTCAGGTTACGAACCGAACCAAACGTAGTAAGCCTAGGGGTCTCATAAGGGATTTTCTTGGTCGTCTCGGTCATATCTAAATTCCTGTGTTATCAGCCAAACTGTGGGCTGAACGTTTGGTTCCTGTTATACAGAAATGCTGCGACTGCGTAAAGGCCCCAGATCTCCCACGCCCAGTAGTCGCCCTCTTCGGACGCGAAATCGACCGCCAGCAGTCGCTCCAACCCGTCTGGATCGCATAATCGGTCAAGCCGGGCACGACCCTCGCGTCGAACGTAGTCGGCGTATTGCACGTCGATCTTAACATTCGTAAAATTCGCCTTGGTCCGGCGCTCCAGTATATCGCGGGGTAGCAGGCCGGTCATGGCCTGACGGTGAACGACCTTGGTGAGGCCGCCGCGCAGCTTGATGTCAAGCGGTGTGCGTGCAGAAAATTCGATGAAGGACCGCGCAAGCATGGGGTGGCGTGACTGGATCCCGGTGCGACTGCGCTGGCGATGCATCAGCCGCTTCGAAAAATCGCTGAAGGGGGACCGCGCGAGGTTCTGCTTGACGAATGCAAGCGAATCTTCGGGCAATCCGGCCTCGTATTCCACCCGCGCCTCCTCAAGTTCACGCCAGAGCCGAGGTTCGAGCCATGTCGGCGCATCCTTCGATCGGCGTCGCTGCCAGTTCAGACCGCGCCGAGCTGCACGGCGAACCGGGCGCGGCGCAAGTTCGGCTATCGTCTGACGCAGCGCGGTTGCCAGAGCCACGCGCCCGCCGCGATCGCGCATGTCCGCTGAGAGCGCGGCCAACCACCTGCTTGCCTCCCCTGCCGCGGCCAGTTCACGGTAGACCTGAAACGAACCTTGCAACCATTCATCGCCGCCATTGCCATTTATGATAACGCGCGCGCCGTCAGCATAGGCTTGCGCGTCGATCGACAGCATCATCGCGCCGTTGGAAGCGGAGGGGATATCGCGGTACCATTGCGCGTCGTTTGTGTACCAGTCGATATCGGGATCGAAGAGCGCAACCTCGACTAGGTCGCGTCCGACAAAGCTGGCGGCGCTTCTTGCATGATCCAGCTCGTAGGCGTTGGACCCGGCCACGGTCGCGAAGGTGTAGCCGGTAAACCCAGGCGCCGGCAGCGCGCCGCGCTCCTCCAGCCGGTTCGCCACCGCGAACAGCGCCGACGAATCGAGCCCCCCGCTGACCGCAATCGCAAGCGGACGGTCGGACTGGCAAGCGCGCCGGGTGCACTCGATCAGGACCTCCCGATAATGCTCGGCATATTCGGCATCGGTCCTGTAGCGGATGGTAACCTCTGTCGGCGGCTCCCAATAGCGCCCGGTTTCGAGCCGCGCTCCGTCATATGTCAGCCACGAGGCGCGCTCGGCCATGGTGATACCGCGATAGGGTGTCGCACCGGGGAGATACCAGCGATTAGCCATGACCTGCGCGAAATAAAGCGGATCAGGCTCCAGCGGTGCATTGGATAAAGCGGCGAGAGTCCTGAGGTCGCTTGCGATAACGAAGCGGTTCTCGGTCTTGCGATAATAGAGCGGGACGAGGCCCATATGGTCGCGCACGGCGAACAGGCGGCCGCGCCGGCGGTCGGCTATGATCAGCGCGAACTCGCCTTCCAGCCGCGCGGCGCAATCGGTTCCCCAGC
>JAZBPE010000078.1:0-4892 GCA_036353345.1 Erythrobacter sp.
CTCGGATAGCGCGCGAAGCAGATTAAGATGGTCCTTGAACGGATGAAACCGTGCAACGAAGCCTATTACCGGCTGAGCATGTTCGAGCATCAGTTCCATCCGCAGCGACTCTGCCTTTGCAGGAGCGGGTTTGAAGGTGGAAAATTCGTATCCGTTATGGATGACCATCATTCGCCGGGCATCGTATCCCCTCTGCTCATGCAGTTGCCGAGCCCTGTCAGCGCAGCAGATGATGCGGCGGGGAACCCGGCTTGAAAGGCTGGCACAGGCGCGGTCTACTAGTCTGGTGCTGCGCGAAATCAGTTTGGTGTCGAGGCTTGCCTGACGGATGTTCCAGCAAACATTCCGATGTCCGGCTAACCGCGCCATGATGCCGCCCATCAGGTTGGCATGATACATCCAGGTCTGCACGACGTCCGGGCGAGCCTTCAGGATAAGGTCTCGCAATCGCGCCAAAGCACGCGGACCCACCCTTCCGCGCGGAAGATCAAGGCAGGTGACCTCAATGCCCGCTTGGGCCAGCAGCGGGCCGTATTTCCCTTCGCCGCCGAGTGAGACCACATGGTGGTTGGCGAGGGTGTCCTGCCTGCACAGCCGGTAGAGAACCGCCTCCGCTCCGCCATTTTCCAGACCGGTAGAAACATGCAGAACCGACTTCACCAGATACCAAACCCGAGCCAGGGTTCACCAAGACGAAGATAGTACTGGACGCACGCGAGCAGAATGAACGCGCTTAGAAAGGCAAGACGCTGAACGGGCGCCAGGGCCAGTCCGGCCAGAAAGACCAAGAACATTCCGCTTTCGAATATTCGACCGGCTACCGGTGTAAAGAAGTAGGCTGCAAGATAGAAAGCAAGGATCGAAATGGCGAATGCACTCTTGGCAACAAACTCCTCTTGCGAAAAAGCGAACAGAAGAAATATCAGTGACCAGAAGACGAAACCGATGCCACTGATGTCCAGGTCCGCATCGGCATAAGTGAACGCCTGTCGTGCGCCAAATTCGCCGGCAAGCGCGGAAAGGCCGCCGAGGAAGAACTCGATGAACGCGCCGGCCGTCGCGAAACTGACAAGAAGAACTGCCACCTGCGCCCTTGGCGAAAACCGTGCAATGGCCAGAAACCAGACTGCCACGCCGATTATGCAGATGAAAAAGAACGAGGAATGGATCAGGCAAGCTGCCGCCATGAGCGTATAGCGCGCTGCCTTCGATTCGGCAAAGTAACCCAGTACGAATACGCTGAGAGCTACCCCCTGCCGCAAATGTATGATGTGGTTCTTCACCACCTGCGGAGACAGGAGGAACGCCACCATCCACAAGGCGTGGCGTGGGTCTCGTTTGGTGAGCTGCCACGAAACCAGGAAGGCGGGCACGAAAATAATAGTCCGCATTGCCTCTTCCGGAGACAGGAAGCGCGCCAGCAGCATGTTCAAGAGCAGCCAGAGGGGTTCGTTCGCCACCGTGGATACTAATCCACCCGCAGTGTACCTCGAAAGAATCTGGTCACTGTAGCTAATGTAAACGAAGTAGTTTGCCCGGTCCTTGAAGAGGTCTAGCGGAAGCTCGGTGAGGAACGTGGCGTAGAGGAGCGCGAAGGTTACGGGAAACCACCGGCGTATCATGCCCAGCCGCTGATGATACTCGCGAAAGTCACCAGTATCATGCCGATAAATTGCGGTCATTTCAGAAGCTGCTCATAGAGGGCAACAATCCTATTTAGCCGAAAATCCTTGAGGCGCTCGTTATTGCCACGCCTTGGTGGACCGTCGAGCGCGTCCTTCATGGCCGCTGCCAGCGCCTGCGCATCGCCGACCGGCACCAGACCGCCCCATCTGCCGTCCTCCAGTATCTCGTCCGGGCCGGTCGGGCAGTCCGTACTCACGACCTTAACGCCGCATGCCATCGCTTGCACGAGGCTGTTTGGAAAACCCTCATGCCGCGAAGACAGGACGTAAAGGTCTGACGCGGCCATCCAGCCGAAAGGATTGGGCTGAAAGCCGGCGAGCAGGACATGATCGTGGAGACCGGCCTCGTCGATAGTCTGCTGCAACGCCGCCTTCAAACTGCCATCGCCCAGAATGACAAGCCGAGCATTGCGGGAATTCAATAGCTGCGCGAACGCCTCGAGCAGTGTGGGATAATCCTTCTGCCGTTCCAGCCTTCCAACCGCAAGGATGACGGGCGGCGATCCGGGCGCGAACCAGCTATGCCCCGGTCTCTTGGTCGAAAGCGCTTCGATGCGTTCAAAATCCAGGGGATTGGGGATAGCGGTGATCCGTTCGGGCGGCAGCCCAAGCTCGTCGGCCAGCTCCTTCGCAATCCCTTGTGAGACGGCAACGATAGCGTCCGCGCGGGGGTATAACAGGCGCATCAGCAACCGGAGAGGGCCGCCCGTGCGTGGGTCTTGAAGGCTATTGCGCTCGCTTACCACCAAACGGGTACTTGACCGTGCGGCCGCCCGCGCCACTATCGCGGTAAGGTTGATGTGCGACATGGCCGATAGCATCGCATTGGGCCGCTCTTGCCTTAAATACCGGATTAGCGGCGCAAGGCTTGAAAGGGTTCGACCGCAATCGAGATCGACAATACGCACCTCGCTGCCGATTTCGACGAGGTAAGGCCCTTGAGCCTTCACCAGAACCAGATCAACATCGTGTCCAAGCGCTGCGAGCGAGTTTGCCAGCGTCACCATGACCCGCTCGGCCCCGCCCCCGCGTAGCGACGGGATGAAGATCGCGATGCGCATCGGCCCTACCCAGTGCGGTCCTGGCCGATGTGAGCAAGCACATCTTCGATCATGAACCGTTCGGGATGGAAGGCGCCCGCATGCCAGGAGAGCTGTCGATCCCAGTATCCCGGGCAGTCAGCGTATCCGGGAAGAGCAAACGCGTAGCTAATCTCGATGATCTTCCATTCCTTACCACTTCGGACGAAATCGAACGCACAGCACTGCGATCCGATCGATTCCGTCACGTCGAAGGAGATCCGGATACATTCCTCGGGGATTGCGTCGGGGCGGTGAATGATCGCACCACTTCCCGACGCCCGGAAATCCCCTGGCCGCACCATGCGTTTGATCCCGAATGCGCGATCGCCGATGACGATCGTCCGGACGTCGAAATCGTTGTTCGGGACAAAATCCTGAAAATAGACGTAGTTCCTGTCGCGTTCCCGGTTGCGGTCTTTCTCGTGCGGGATAACCGCACGAACAACGCCCCGTCCGATGTTCGTAAAAGTAATTAAGCCCGGGTTGTCTCGGAACTCTCGGACGCGCTCTTGCAGGGCGTGAGTTCGCACCGCTTGCCAGCCGCGTCCAAAAGACTTTCGCACTATCGAAACCGCTTCCTGCCGGCTTTGAACCAGCCTGACATTTTGCGACCCAGCCCCACCCCGCAATTTCCACACGATCGGGAACTCTGCGCTGTCGAGCCAGCGCATGGCCGATGCCGCCTCGTAGAAAACATGGCTGCGGACCAATGGAGCACCAACAGCTTCCAGCAGGTATTTCTGACCGACCTTGTCATCGTAGTGCCAGCAGGTGGACGTTCCGGGGAAGACGAGCATTCCCTTGCTCTCCAGGGAGGCGATCAGTTGCCGTGCAAACAAGGCGGCGCGGTAATCGTGATGCTGCCAGTGCCACAGCAACGCCCGGCACCCCTGCAACTGGCTGACGATGTCGCTCGCGAAGCAATCAACCCGCCGAAAGGGTACGCCGTGCTTTTCGCAGTACTGTGCCCACCCCTCGGCGAAGGCTCCGGTCTTCACGTGGATAGCGATCATCCGTGGTCTACTCTGCTTTGTGCCGAAGTTCGCGGCCATATCGCGAAGCCCCCGGTCGCCGGCCAGCATTTCAAAACCCCGCCCCCCGGGGCGTCTCGGTTCATGACATAGCGGCGGGATTCGGGATTGTTAGGTAGGAACTATCGGGCGGTTTCGTGTTGTCGGGTTATGTCATAGCGGCGGGCAGCAATCGCGATCGCCATTATAAGGCAAGCGTTGCCGACCAAGCTTACAATCGAGAAGGCCGCCACTGCCTGAACCGTATCTGCGCCCATGTCGAAAGCTATGGCGATCGCGAATGCGCGAGCAGAAAGGAGGAGGCCGCTGCTGACGAGCAACAGCATCTGGCTCTTGATCGCCGGAGCCAACCGGACCGCCGGCACGTTCGCGATCGATATCCCGATCCACAAGGACATCCACTGAACGTATTGACCCGCCTCTTCCCATTCAGCGCCAAAGACGAAGGAGAATATCGCGGGTGCGAACCATGATCCGCCGATGATCAGCGGGCTAAGCGCCAGTAGTCCCCCGGTCCAGCGTAACAGGACCGGCGTAAGCGGTTCTCCCGCTCGATCCAGTTCGGCGTAGTGAGCGTAGAGCACGTTTCCGATGGCTATCCCGACAAGGTTGGCAGGAAGATTCAGCACGCTACGGGCCAGGACGTAGAAGCCAGCGGCCGCCGGCGAAAACAAGGCCGCCAACAGGATGGTTGGTACGGCCTGCGATGCAGAGTTCAGGACGTCCGTGGGCACACGGTAGAGGGGAAAGTCCCGGTGCTTGTCCATCAGCGCCAACGCGGCCCGGGGGCGAAGCTGCGGGGGAGGAGGACCGCGTCTGTCCTTGGAGAAGAGCTTTACAAGCCCCGCTTGCACTGCGGGGGCCAGTGCCGTGACGGCAATAAGCACCCCGACCACGGGCGCTGCCAGCCCCCCCAGCACCCTAGCAAGATTGGTCAGGAACGCTTGAACAACGGTGACAACGCCAAGAAGGCGGAACCAGCCATGACGAGTAGCCTGGAACGTGGAAACGTCTTGGAACGCAACGCATAAAAGCGCCAACGGCAGGAACCAGATCCACGGACCGACTGCCTCCGCGCCCAGGACGGCAAGAAC
>JAZBPE010000079.1:0-5460 GCA_036353345.1 Erythrobacter sp.
CCGTGGCGGCGGCAAACCTCCGCCGTTGGCATCCCCGCTTCCTGCTCCTTCAACACAGCGATGATCTGCTCCTCGCTGAACCTGCTTCGCTTCATCTCGTCCGTCTCCTTGTCAGGGCCGGACTCTACTTATCGCTGGAGGAAATCTAGGGGCTCAGACCAAGGCATTTTGCTATGTCGTCGTTGTCTTTCAACAACGTGGACGCTTTGAATGACGTCAAAGTCTTCCCGCTGCCAGTCGTGTGCCAGACATAGCCATTTCCGCAATTCTGATGAATGCACTCCACAATCGCCTTCACGGCGTAGATTTGATAGGGGCGCATCATCATCAGCTTCTGCTCGCTCGCGACGAGCACGGTGTAGCGGCTGACCATCTGACCCAGCGTGCATTTGGCGAGGAACTTTTCGGCAAAGCTGTCGAGATGGGTGATCTTCTTGTTGTCCTCGCCAGCAAATTGATAGATCGGCAAAAACCGCTCATCAGCGTTAAAGCTGAACTGACGAGCGTTGTTGTTGGCGAAATACCATGTGTCGGTGCGATTGCTGACGACAAAAATTTGAATAAAGCACAGCAACGTCTTCCCGTAACCGTTGCCAGGGTCGCTCTTGTAATCGACAATCTGCTGCATGGCACGGCGGGGGCTGACGGCCATCGTCTTCAGCTCGATCTGAACGGTAGGAACACCGTTGATGAGCAGGGTAACGTCATAGCGATGGTGGCTGTTGTCGGTGTTGATGCGGAGCTGATTGACGACCTCGAACGTGTTTTTGCACCAATCCTTTATGTTGACGAGAGTGTAATTGAGCGGCGTACCGTCGTCGCGCTCGAAGCTGCTGTAGCCCCTTAGAATGTTGGCGGCGGCAAATACATCAGGGGTGGTAATGTCCTCCAGGAGCCGCTGGAATTCCGTATCGGTCAACCGGACGCGATTCAGCGCCTCGAACTTTTCCCGAAAATTCTGTTCAAGCGTCGCACGGTCCCGGATGTCCGGGCGATATACATACTTGAGCTCTTGGAGCTTCGATACAATTTCTTGCTCGATGGCGCTTTCCGACGTGCTCATTGGCCTGATCCCGATGGCGTGGGAGTGCCGGTCTCATTCTCGTCAGCGCCACCCAGCCTGACCCATTCATCGACCTCTGAAGTTTGGAATTTCCATAGCCTGCCGATCCTATGAGCGGGCAGGCCCCTCAGTTCTCGCCACCGATAGATGGTGTCCTTTGCGACCCCAAGATGGCGCGCAATTTCCTCTGCGGTTACCCAAGGTTCTGCTGTCATGCCCCAATCCCATATCGCGCAACCTGTCGCTTGAATCGTTCTTACTCGATCAAACCCAATTTCAATCGTCTAATGCCGGTCATCGGCGAAGCACAGTCTTCAGTCTGCCAGTCAATTCGAGGCGTCTGTCTCTGGGCAACTCATCCAAGTTCCGCTTCTTCCACAAGACCGCTGGCAAATGCCTGGGCTTCTGGTATGCCGAGAAGTTCCCAGTCCGGCTCACCTCGTTTGAAGCCTATCAGGAATTGGCGGTGCGCGTCCGGCATCTCGCTAACCATCGTGGCAACGAGCGCCTCGCGCGTAGCCTCAAGATCGGCAAGCTCGACATTCTCTTGCGTCATGCCGACAAATCCGCGTTCGAATTCCTCGGCGAGCGGTTTGCGGGTCGGAGCGAGCACTTCGGCCATCGGGCGATTGTGACTGATGAGGTAGACGAGGAATGCGCGCCGCAGTTCGTCGCCTATACCTTCATTCGCCAGCAGGTCTCGCACGTCGAACAGGTCACGCGAGTGCTGGCGGTCCAGCGCCGCCACGATCTTTCCCGCATAGAGGTCAGCGAAGGAAACAACCTGCATTTCGGCAAAGCCGAATGTGTCTTCGACTGAGGGCACGACGCTCATAACCGCGGGATCGTAGACGGTGCCACGCAAGACAGGCGTGACCTCGATCTTGATCTGCACGCCTTCGGAGCGGACGATGAGCTTGGTGATGATTTTGTCGCCTGCGGAACGCGATGGGGCGACCGCCGCGCCCGGTATCCCGCCTTCGATCCGCTTCTTGATCCGCACCATCGCCGCGTCGATAGCTGCGAGTGATGAAGCGCGATCCCCGACCGGCAAGTAGGTCAGGTCGATGTCCACCGAGAGGCGCGGCAAGTCGCGCACGAAGAGGTTGATCGCCGTGCCGCCCTTGAGCGCGAAGCACTGCTCTTGCGCCACGAACGGGACGGTACGTATCAGGAGAGCAACCTGCTGCCGATAGGCGTCCTGGAAGGCCATTTCCTATTGCCCTCCAAGATCGGCAGGCACCGTAATGTCGTATTGCGGATCGAGCCTGCCCCCCTTCACCAGAACCCGTTTGCCGGAACCCAAATCGATCTTGGCCAAGTCGAGTTTCGGTCGCCACGCATGGCGGTGCCGGTCGGCAAAGAACAGGAACAGCCGCTTCACCTTTACGCTGGAGCAGGCTTCGAGAAGAGTTTGCAGGCGACGAGGGCTTAGATCGCTTAGGCCTTCCATCAAGTCATCGATCTGATGAAAGCTCTCATGCTTGGGCAGTTCATCGAGCAATTCGAGAACGGCGCGCTCCTTGCTCGAATAGCGAACAGGCAATTGCGCGCCAGCGGCACTATACATGGTGGGGCTTGGCAATGGTGGCGTGTCGGCATCTGCCGGAAACAGGCGCAAGCTGTTGTGCCATGCGAATGTCACGTCGAGCGGCAAATCATCCAGCCAGGTTGGCGGTCGTGTTGGTCCGTAAAGGTGAACTGTCTGGACGCTTGCCGAAAGGTAGTGGGCATAGCCTTGCTGTTCGAGCGCGGTGCGACCGCCAACGGTTAGTGGAAGGTCAAGCATGGTCTGAAGCGAGATCACGACCTGCTGCCAGGTCATAGGCCCGCGTGAACGGCGATAGACCCGTCGCGCTGGGCTATCCAGCCAGCCGGAACTTACATACTGGCTGCGCAGCGCGGACGAATAGCCATTGGCCTCCAGCCAGGCGGCATCGACCAGAAGTCCTTCCGGTAGCTCCTGCTGGAGTTGGTTTAGCTTGCTATCCAAACGCGTAGTCATGCTTAGTGTCTTGCCGCTTATGTAAACCCATGTCTAGTTTGAAATAGCCTCGAAAGACTAAGCTGAACTTAGCGTTCTAGCAAAAACGCAAACCGCGCAGCGAAGCCGACTGCGCGAAAGAAGACATGATCCGTCCGCGAAATTCGGCAACGCTGGCGCGGAAATCCGTCGTTGTCGTCGCAAATTTGCGCGCGTCAGCCACAAAAGCGCGTCGAACGAAAAAGATTCTCAGAACCAAGGGCAACGGAGCGGTTTGTCCGCCAATGTCTCTAACCGTCCATAGTCGGTTCAAATCGTGCAAATCGTTGAAGAATTGCCCGAATTCCAACTGAACCTCACCCTTGCGCCTTTCAGAAAAGTTCTCATTATGTTCCGTAGAGGGGCTGGCAATATCAAGAATGAGAACGCCCAATGTCCAATACCGAACGCATCATCCGCCTCAAGACCGTGCTCGACCGCACCGGCCTTTCCCGCTCCACCATTTATCGCAAGATCGCCGAGGGCACATTTCCGTCGCAGGTCAAGATCAGCATCCACGGCGCGGGCTGGCACGAGTCTGCCATCAATCGCTGGATCGCCGATCCCGCTCACTACCGTGAAGAGGAACCGGCGGAATGAACGGCCATCAACCTGTCGAGCCGATCTGCGTCAGGATCAATGATGCAGCCCGTATGATAGGCGTTGGGCGCACGAAGCTCTATGAACTGATCTCCAACGGTGAAATCGAAACAGTGAAGATCGGCAACGCAACGCGCGTCACCATCGCCAGCCTCCATGAACTTGTCAGACGGAAGTTGCCTTAGCAGCGTCGGCGGGTGGGCATTCGAGATAATCCGCCCACCTCGCCATCAAATCACGCCGCTTGTCGAAGAAGTCGGTGCGGCGATAGGCAGCTTCGACCTGGTTGCTCAGCTTATGCGCCAAGGCCTTGTCCGCCACCTCCTTGGGGAAGTCGGTCCTTTCCGCTGCCCAATCGGTGAATGCGGAACGGAAGCCGTGGACCGTCGCCCCCTTGATCCCAGCATCGCGCAATAGCTTGGTCATCGTCATGTCGCTGATGGGCTTCTCACCATTGTTTGAGAACACGAGGCCATCGTCGCTCGTGCGCAGTTTCCAGCGCCGACGCAGAATGGAAACCGCTGCCTTGGAGAGCGGCACCACATGCGTTTCCTTTGCCTTCATGCGCTCGCCGGGAATGGTCCAGGTCGCCTTGTCGAAGTCGATCTCGGTCCACACGGCCTTGCGCGTCTCGCTCGACCGCACGGCGTTGTAGATCGTGAAGCGCAGGGCATCACGGCCCGTGGTGGGTGATGCGGTCGCCAACTCTTTCATGAACGCCGGAATGTCCGCAAAGGGCATGGCCTTGAAGTGCTGGACCTTGTCGGTCTGGCGCGGCAATCCTTTGGGACTGAGCGCAGCGCGGCCTCTTCTTCCCGCCATCCCTTGATATGTGCAAAGTCGAGCACGGCACCGATGCGCTGCAAGATCTTACTAGCAGTGTCGGGGATTTCGAGCCAGATGGGAGTGAGCACCTCGACGACGTGAGTACTGTCTACCTGATCGACGGGCCTCCTGCCGATCAGCGGGAAGACGTGGTTTTCCATGCTGGAAATCCAGTTTCGAAAATTCTGGTTCTTCCAGCCGTCCTTCAACGCCTCGTAGCATTCGCGCGCTGCGGTTTCGAAGCTCGGAACAACCTTGCGCGACTTCCGTCGCTCGGCAACCGGATCGATTCCGACGCGAACCTGGCGGCGCAATGCGGCTGCGGCGTCCCGCGCCTCAGTCAGCGTCACATCGAGCGCCGATCCCAATCCATAGTCGCGTCGCCTGCCATTGTGCTGCATCCGCAAGACCCAACTGCGCGAGCCACCTTCTTTCACGAAAAGGCACAAGCCACGGCCATCAACGTAGCGACCGGGCTTGGCGTTCTTCACCTTCAATGCTGTCAGCGCCATAGGTTATACACACCATAAAATTGTTCCAACTTTCGACCCCACATGGTGATCGAAATGCAGGCAAACGGGGGCGATCAACCGTGAACACGGTAGAAGACAAATCCCTGATTTTACAGAGTAGTTAGGGACGTCCCGACACTGCCTGCGACAGAAGTTTTAGCAATGTCGGGTGCGCCAGCTTTTTCTCAGATCATTTTCTCGGCACTCGCTAGGAAACGGAACCGGTCGTTCTCGGTTGATCCCGACGCTCAACATGCGCGCGGCGCCGTGCAAGTCCTTTTCTCGAAAGCCAAATCTTCAAAAGCAGCGACCGATGCGGATGGTCGTCGCGGGACGGCTCGCCACGCTCGGCGCAAACGAATGCGGAACGGCAGCGCTCCGGCCCCGTAGAGCCAAGAGGTGGCAACCCGCAGGGAGCGCATTCATGAGTTTCGGAA